>NZ_AP014938.1:1965185-2292716 GCF_001548235.1 Rothia mucilaginosa | reverse complement strand
CTCTGGATCGATACCCGCACCATCGACCCGGAACTCGACGCCGCCCTCGCCGCCTGGCTCTCCGACGAAGCAGCCCGCAAAATCGTCATGGACCTCAAACCAGCGCAAACTCCTGCGCGCCTACGGCTACGAACTCGCCGGCGCCGTCGAAGACCCCGCACTGTCCTCCTACATGTGCGGCTTCATTCCCACCGCAACCCGCAAGCTCTTCTCCGAACGCATGGAAGACCTCGCCGAACGCTACCTCTGGATCCCCAAGGAACCCTACGCGCAGCTGGTCTTCCAGCCCGAGACGCGCGAAGAACCCTCCCTCTTCAGTCTGCCCGGCGAAGCCGAACCCGTCGATAACCTGCGCTACTTCACGCAAATCAGCCGCATCATCCACGAACTCGCGCGCCTGTTGCACTACGAAATGGAAGAGCACGGCCAGCTGAAGGTCTACGAAGAAATCGAGCTGCCGCTACTGTACGTGCTCGCAGACATGGAGCAGGCCGGCATCGCCGTCTCCGATGCGCTCCTGACCGAGCTGCACGACACCTTCTCGGCACGCGCCAACCAGGCGCAGGAATCCGCCCGAGCCATCATCGGCGGGGAGGTCGCCACCGAGGACGGCGAAGAACCCCTCAACCTCGCCTCCGTCAAACAGCTGCAGACCGTGCTCTTCGAGACCCTCGGCCTGCCGCACACCCGCAAGATTAAGTCCGGCTACTCCACCGACGCCGAATCCGTCACCGAGCTGCTCTCCAAGATCTCGCCTGAATCCGACGGCGCAGCCTTCCTTGGTGCGCTCATCGCCTACCGCGACAACATCAAGCTCGCCCAGACCGTCGAGGGCCTGCAGAAGGCCGCCACCGAGGACGGACGCGTGCACACCACCTTCCAGCAGGGCGCCGCATCCACCGGTCGACTCTCCTCGACCGCGCCGAACCTGCAGAACATCCCGATTCGCACCGAGGAGGGCCGCCGCATCCGCGGTGCCTTCATCGTGGCTCCCGAGCCCATCGACGGCGTGGAGTACGAGGGTCTGCTCACCGCCGACTACTCGCAGATCGAAATGCGCATCATGGTGCACCTGGCCGCCGACGAGAAGCTCATCGCCGCCTACGAGGCGGGGGAGGACCTGCACCGTTACGTCGGCTCCGAGGTCTTCGGTGTCGCCCCCGAGGACGTCACCCCCGAGCAGCGCTCCAAGGTCAAGGCCATGTCCTACGGCCTGGCATACGGCCTGTCCCGATTCGGCCTCGCCAAGCAGCTGAACATCAGCTCCGACGAAGCAGGCGAACTGCGCACCAACTACTTCAAACGCTTCGGACGCGTGGGACGATTCCTGCGCGGCGTGCTCAAGCAGGCACACCAGGACGGCTACACCGAAACCATTTTTGGCCGCCGCCGCGTGCTGCCCGACCTGGACTCGCCCAACCGTGTACGCCGTGAAGCCGCCGAACGTGCCGCCCTCAACGCCCCGATTCAGGGCACCGCCGCGGACATCATCAAGATCGCCATGATTAACATTCACCGCCGCCTGCGCGAAGAGGGCCTGAAGACCCGCATGCTGCTGCAGGTGCACGACGAAATCATCCTCGAAGTCGCCACCGGTGAGCGTGAAGCCGCCGAACGCGTGCTCGTCGAGGAGATGAGCGGTGCCGCCTCCCTGCGTGTTCCTCTGGATGTGCAGGTCGGCTGGGGCAAGTCCTGGCAGGAGGCGGGCCACTAGGCGCGTTTCTTCCGCCTGGCTCCGCATGGAAAAGCGGTGCTCAGCTTGGCTCTGCGTGGGATGCACTGTTCCGCTTGGAAAGGTGGTTATCGTCCTCGTTCCTACAGGGAACCCGCCCTCGCTTCGCTTCGGGCACCCTGATGTCACTTTCGGACGATACCGCCTTTCCGCGCTGGGGTACTGTGCGGGTGCGGCCGTGTTTTCCGGATGCGCCCTCAGGGTGTCAGCCCGGACGCTCTCCGATGCGGAGCGAGGAGAGGGCGGAGCGTCCGGGTGACGGGTGCCCCTGCGTAGGCGCGGAGGAAATATGCGGCGCCCCGCCCTTCCCATGGTGAGAGGAACGAGGACGAGCACCGTCCCTCGAGCTAGGCCCGTCCTGCCTGCAAAATAGGGGAGCAAAACCGGGCGCGTAACCATTGACGACACGCCCGGGATTCCCGTACACTATTAATCGCGTGTACCAACGTACGGGTTTTCTATGCTCTTTTTCTCCTTAAGAAAACGGGTACAGACTGCTCGTACACCCTGCTAAAAGCATCTGCTTCCGGTGGGTGGTACACATTGTAAGTATCCGTCAGCTCGACGTTTCCTCACCCCATTCAAAGGCGTTAGCGGTCCTATGCCGTGCGCGCCGGGGTGAAACAGTGAGCCGGTCGGCGCCTCCACCCGGGGGTGTTGAGCGGTGAACCGGCAGCGTCGACCTATTAGAAATCCAATTGGAGCCCTCACTACATGAGCACCAACATCCCTCAGGTCGCAATCAACGACATCGGCGACGAGCAGGCATTCCTCGAGGCTGTCGAGCAGACCATTAAGGTCTTCAACGACGGCGATCTCGTCTCCGGCCAGGTCGTTAAGATCGACCACGATGAGGTTCTGCTCGACATCGGTTACAAGACCGAAGGCGTCATCCCCTCCCGCGAGCTGTCCATCAAGCACGACATCGACCCCTCTGAGGTTGTCGAGCTCGGCTCCGAGGTTGAGGCACTCGTCCTCACCAAGGAGGACAAGGAAGGTCGCCTGATCCTCTCCAAGAAGCGCGCACAGTACGAGCGTGCATGGGGCGACATCGAGAAGGTCAAGGAAAACGACGGCGTCGTTACCGGTACCGTTATCGAGGTTGTCAAGGGTGGCCTTATCCTCGACATCGGTCTGCGTGGCTTCCTGCCCGCATCCCTCGTTGAGATGCGCCGCGTCCGCGACCTCGCTCCCTACATCGGTCAGCAGATCGAAGCTAAGATCATCGAGCTGGACAAGAACCGCAACAACGTTGTTCTGTCCCGCCGTGCATACCTGGAAGAGACTCAGTCCGCTGTTCGCTCCTCCTTCCTCAACGAGCTGGAGAAGGGTCAGGTCCGCGAGGGCGTTGTCTCCTCCATCGTCAACTTCGGTGCATTCGTGGACCTGGGTGGCGTGGACGGTCTGGTTCACGTTTCCGAGCTGTCCTGGAAGCACATCGACCACCCGTCCGAGGTTGTCGAGGTTGGCCAGCCCGTTACCGTCGAGGTTCTCGAGGTGGACCTGGACCGCGAGCGCGTGTCCCTGTCCCTCAAGGCAACCCAGGAAGATCCGTGGCAGGCATTTGCTCGCACCCACGCTCTGGGTCAGATCGTTCCCGGCAAGGTCACCAAGCTCGTTCCCTTCGGTGCATTCGTGCGCGTTGAGGACGGCATCGAGGGCCTCGTCCACATCTCCGAGCTGGCAACCCGCCACGTTGACCTGGCTGAGCAGGTCGTCTCCGTTGGTGAAGAGGTCTTCGTTAAGATCATCGACATCGACATGGACCGCCGCCGCATCTCCCTGTCCCTCAAGCAGGCAAACGAGGGCGTTGACCCCAACGCTACCGAGTTTGACCCCGCTCTGTACGGCATGGCTGCAGAGTACGACGAGGCTGGCAACTACAAGTACCCCGAGGGCTTCGACCCCGAGGCTAACGAGTGGCTGGAAGGCTTCGACGCACAGCGCGAGGCTTGGGAAGCACAGTACGCAGAGGCACAGGCTCGCTTCGAGGCTCACAAGGTTCAGGTTGCTAAGGCTCTCGAGGCTGACGCAGAGGCTGCAGCAGCAGCTCCCGCAGCAGCTGAGCCCGCACCGACCTCTTACTCCTCCGAGGAGCCCGCTTCCGCAGGTACCCTCGCATCGGATGAGGCACTGGCTGAGCTCCGCAAGAAGCTGACCGGCAACTAATCTGCCGCTCAGATGAGCACTCATCAGGCGTAATAGCCGATAGGTAACCCCGCGTGGGGTGCCTAGAGCAGAGGAACCCCCTCATCTCCCGTTTGGGAGGTGAGGGGGTTCTTTGCGTTATTGGGGGTTTAGGTTTGGAGCTGGGCGCCTTGGGAGCCGGGGCGTGTGCCTTGTGTTGCTGTGCCCAGTGCTGCCGGGGAGGATTTTATGCGGCAATCATCTGCGCCCAGACGGCGCGCACCTGCTCGGCGGTTTCCTCCAGCGAGCCGCCGTTATCAATAATCCAGGTTGCGACCGCCTCACGCTGCTCGTCGGTAGCCTGCGCGGCGATGCGGGCGCGCGCATCCTCCTCACTCATGCCGCGCGAAGATACGAGGCGCTGCAGGCGAGTCGCCAGGGGAGTGCGCACCACGACCACGCCCTCAAAGGCGGACGGATCGCCGGTCTCCACGAGCAGGGGAATATCCTCCAGCACCACGCCGCTAAAACCGGGTTCGGACTGCGCCTGCTCCACCAGTTGCGCGGCACGCTCACGAATAGCGGGATGCACAATCGCGTTCAGACGCAGGCGCGCCTGCTCATCATTGAATACGATACGCGCCAGGGCGGGGCGGTTGAGGCGGCCGTCCTCATCGAGCAGATGCTCACCGAACTCCGCGACCGTGCGGGCGAGCACCGCCTCGCCGGGCTCCATGAGGGAGCGGGAGATAGCGTCCGCATCCACCAGGAATGCTCCCTGCTCAACGAAGAGGGAGGCGATGGTACTCTTGCCGCTGCCGATACCGCCGGTGAGGGCGTAACGGCGCAGGGCGGTAGAAGCGGGGGAAGAAGGCTGGGACATGGACGGTGCTCCTGACGGGCTGTGCCACAATAGATAGGTACTGATCAGAGGAGGACACATGCAGGAAGAAACTCGCGCCAACCGCTACCTTGTGCCGCGCGGCGATGAGCCCTATGAGAGCCTCCTCGAAATTAAGCGTAGCGAATTTATTGGTCACATCAAGCGCGTGAGCACCGTTGAGGAGGCGCGCGCCTACATCGAGTCGGTGCGCAAGACCTACCACGATGCCCGCCACGTGTGTTCGGCGTTTATTATTGGTGCTGACCGCGATATTCAGCGTTCCTCCGATGACGGTGAGCCCGCCGGTACCGCCGGTGTGCCGATGATGCAGGCGTTGCTGGCGCGTCAGACCCGCGAGGATGGCACCACCGACCTGTCGGATGTGGTTGCGGTGGTTGTGCGCTATTTCGGTGGCATTAAGCTTGGCGCGGGCGGTTTGGTGCGTGCCTACACTGATGCGGTGGTGCAGACCCTGGACGGTGCGCTATTTGATTCGCGCGAGCGTCTGCGTGTGGGTCAGGTTCCCAGTTCGCATGCGGATGCTGGCCGCCTGGAGAACGAAATCCGCGCCGCCGGCCTGAACGTGCTGGGTACCGAGTACGGTGCGGAGGGTGCCACGATTTCCCTGGGTGTGTTTGACCGCCCGGAGGAGCTGGAGCGTGCCGAGGAGCTGGTGGTGAGCTTGAGTTCCGGTGCGGCGAGCGTGACCTGGGGCGATACGCAGTGGGTGGATTTGCCGGTCTAGGTTGCCGGCTTCGGGTACCGGCGCTAGATTCCCAATCCTAGATTTCCATTCCCAGATTTTCGGCCCTGGATTCCCGTTTCTGGATTTCCGGGCTAAAGCACCCGCGTAAAGTTCTCAAAACCTGAAATATAGCTCAACCTTAGTTAATAGTTACTCTAACCCTAGTAATTGCCTGCTAAAGCTGATAGCCTAAAAAGCGTTGCGGAACGCACGCGCCCCTCCACAGCATGGGCAACGGGTTCATCACCAGCGGTAACCCAGCCCGGCGCCTCCACGAGGGAACGGGTGCGCCCGCACTGACGGGCGGGCTCAACGCTGACATCTCAGCGCGGAGAACTGGGTACTATCTCAGTGCTGAGATCCTGATGCTGACGTCTTGAAGCTATAGCTTAGTTACTCAAGGAACGAGGCACAGCTGTATGCCGGTACTATACAATCTGGCAAACGGTGGTGTGTGTGCGAACCATCTGCTGGTAGGCGCCGAGCCTCGCCCGTCACCTATAAGAATCAGCTAACGAACGCTCTGAAGAGCTCAAGGTCGTGAAAACGTGACGCAGTCGGGAACCTACCGAGAACAAGCAGTCGAACAAGCAGGCAAAAACTCATCGGAGCAATCCTCCGCGGGCAGCCGCGGCGGCACCGCAACCCTCAACCGCGCAGGAACGCGCCTCCACAAGCGGAACAGCGCTGAGCAGCTTGAACCCGCCACCGTCGCCCAGCTGCTCAACGCCTACCGCCAGCAGAACCTCGGCACCCTGCTGAGCGTGCTCACGCAGCGTCCGGCAGAATTTGCCCGTCAGCTCGGCAGGCTCTGCCGCGTCTTCCCCGAACATGTTCACGCTATCGCCCAGGCGTTCGGCGCCGTGGGCCGCGCCCTGCCCATTGACGAGCTGGTGCGCCTGCACAACCGCTACTCCAACGCAGCCCGCGGAGTCGGCGAATACCTCAGCCTGGATAACTCCGGCGTGGCGCACCTGGTTCAGAGCCCAGCGCTCAGCCGTGAAGGCGCGGGCCACCTACTCATGGCGGTTGAGCTCTGCCTTGCTGGCAGGATGCGCGGGCTCACCATCGCCATGCCCTCCACCGAGGCATTCACTCCGGCTGAGCAGGCGCCGAGCCTCGGATCCTGCAACCCCGCCCTGGACGGTGCCCTTAACGCTTTTGAACCGGCAGGCTGGGAGCCGTTCCCCCTGGAGAGCAGCGAGGTGTTGCTCGCGACCGGTGTGCGCGACGTACCCGATGGCTACGAGCTGTCCCTCTGGCTACTCGATGACGACTATCGGTGCCGCGCCCGCATTGAGCGAGGCGCCCCGCAGGTGTGCGTGGCAAGCTTCTACGATGAAGAAGTCATCACCCGAACCGTGGAAGAAACCGGGTCGGGTGAAGCCGGTCTAGTCGAGAACTACCGCGTGGAGGAGTACGCGGAACTGGACTTCCTCAACGCCATGGACCGGCAGGTACGCTACGTGGCGGTCACCGCCGCCGTGGGGGAGCCGCTGCTGTCTGTGCTGAACGAGAAGAGCGCGGTGCCCAATAGTATTCCCGACCCTGCCGCTTTTGCGAACGGTGTGGGCACCTCCCGGTTTGAGGGGAATGCCCTGCCGGATATCCGCACCGCCGCCGTAGTCGGTAAGGGCCTGCGCACCGTCAACCACCGCGGCATGCTGCCGGTGCTGGGTGTGCCGAACCGAACCGTGTGCGCGGTGATTGACCTGTATAAGCAGCGCATCTGCGTGCCGGGTGTGGGTATTCCGCGCGGGCTGAGCGTGGAGGATGAAGAGCGCACCATGCAGCTGATTTTGAGCGCCCTGAATGGGTACCTTCCGCTGACGAACCGGGGGCTGATGAGCCTCGCTGGAGCCACCGTGGAGGTGCGCTAACGCTGAGGAACCCCACGGCTACAAACCAAGAAAATACCGCCCGGAACCATGCTGTGAGCACGGTCCTGGGCGGTATGTGTTTAACGAACTAGCCGGTCACTAACCGGCCGCCAGGTGAGCTGCCATCACGTTAGTTAGTTGCCGGGCCCTGACCATTGATGATGCGCTGCGCCTCATCCTCGGTCAGGTTGTAGCCGTAGAAGGTCGAGTAGAACTCGCGGGTCTCCTTCACCAGATCAACATCGGTGAACTTCTCGGGGTGGAACAGCTTCGCCGCCCACAGAATCTGCAGAGCCTCCTCGGCGGAGTAGCGGTCCCAGTTGAAGGTGCCGACCGGGTTCTTAATGATCTTGCCGTTCTTCACCGCGGGAACGTCAGCCCACGCGGCGTCAGCCTTAATCGCGTCCACACCCTTCTGCGCATCCGCGCCGCCAATGATGATGTACTCCGGCTGCGAGGCAATAATCTGCTCCAGAGAAATGTTCTTCAGGTTCTCCACGCCGTCCAGGGAGTTCTTCGCGCCCGCAAGCTTCATCCACTCGCCAATCAGAGACTTGGAGCCGTCCACCTTCGTCAGGTCAGAACCGCCGGAAATGTGCAGCACCTTCGGGGACTCGGTGACGTCCTTGAGGCGCTCCTTGATGAGGTTCTCGTTCTTCTCCAGGTACGCCAGGTACTTCTCGGCACGCTCAATCGCCTCGTCGGTGCCGATGACCTCGGCGGTCAGCTCAACGGTGCGCTTGAGGTCCGCGAAGTTCTGGAACTCCACGTGCACCGCCGGGATACCCGCCTCAGCTGCCTTCGCAATCTGCTCCTTCGAGGAGGCGAGCAGCACCTCCGGCTTATCGGCAAGCAGCTGCTCCATGTTCACGTCGGTGCCCTTCACCGGCGCGTCAACCTTCTCAATACCGGGGTAGACCTGTTTGAACCATGCCAGGGACTTCACGTTAGTCGTGGTGGACACCAGCTTCTCAGCACCGCCGAGCAGCAGAACCACCTGGTTGTTTGCGTGCCACAGGTCAGCGATGCGCTCCGGGGTGGTGGGGACGGTGACTTCTTTGCCGTCAATGTCCTTGATGACCTTGGTGCCGTCACCGTTATCCTTCACGAAGAAGCTGGTGTGCTTCTTCGAGCTCTGAGAGGAAGCCGAAGCGGACACCGAGCTCGAAGCCGAACCCGAGGAGGAGGCGGTGTTCGCGGCGCCGCAACCGGTCAGCGCAGCCAGCAGTAGGGAAGTGGTCAGGGCAATGCCGGTGTGGAACTTCGTGATTTTCATGATGTGTCTTTCTGTGGTGTACAACGGATAGTTGAATAACCCGGCGGCGGCCTGGGTGGGGTAGGCGTGCTAGGGATACGCCACTCACAAGACATAGGGCACCTCTACCGCATCTCTTGCGTGCCACCCAAACCACCACCGGAAATCTAAAAGCTGTGGAGGCTCAGGTATCGAGGCTCGTCATGTGCACGCTGGAACGCCCCAGCTGCGGTGAATACACCACCGACAAATCTGTAGCGAAGGTGTGTGAGAGAACCTCGCTCGTGAGCACCTCCGAGGCGCGACCCGTCAACAGCTGAGCTGGCGCATCTGCAGATACCTGAGGCGCTGTGTTTGGCACGGTATCGGGCACGGTGTCGGGCATATCGTGCGCGCCAAGCAGGGCAACGGTCGCATCCAGCATGAGGGCGTGATCC
The DNA here is from genome assembly GCF_001548235.1 of Rothia mucilaginosa. NCBI lineage: Bacteria > Bacillati > Actinomycetota > Actinomycetes > Micrococcales > Micrococcaceae > Rothia > Rothia mucilaginosa. The sequence goes on along the minus strand of NZ_AP014938.1, from coordinate 2,283,657 downwards.
GGGTTGTGGGTCGTGAAAATGACCCCGTACCCGGCATCGCGCAACTGCCGAATCTTCCGCAGAACCTTCGCCTGATTCGCCACGTCCAGGGCGCTCGTCGGCTCGTCCAGAACAATGAGCGGGGTGTCCTGCACCAGGGTTCGGGCAATACCCACCTGTTGACGCTGACCGCCGGACAGCTGATCCAGCGGGGAGTGCGCCAAATCGAGCAGACCCAGCTCCTCCATCACGGTGTGCACCTGCTCACGGTCACGGTGCGAAGGCGAAGAAAACAACCCGATATAGGGTGCGCGACCCATCAGCAGGTACTCGGTCACGGTGTAGGAGATGCCGCGACCCTCCATCTGCGGAAGGTAGGCGATGCGGCGGGCACGCTCAGTCGCGGTCAAAGAATCCAGCGGCTCACCGCCCAGGTGAACGGTGCCCTCGGTGAGTGAATGCAAACCAATCAGGGAGTTCAACAGGGTGGACTTACCCACACCGTTGCGACCCAGAATGGCGAGCACCTCACCACGGCGAACCTGCAGGTTCACGTTGCGGAAAATCCAGCGGCTGGAGCGGTGCCCGGAACGGTGCAGACCGGCGTCGCGGCGATTGATGCGCCCGCCCCGGTGGCCGTAACGGAAGCCCGCATCGTCCAGGTGCAGTAGAACCTCTGCGCTCGCACCCGGGCTGTGCTGAGTATCGGGAATGGACGAGGACATTACTTCACCCGAACCTTTCCAAGTAGCAGCAGCGCCACGTACAGCGGTGTGCCGATGAAGCCGGTCAGTACGCTCAGAGGTACCTCCGCACTGGTGAGGCTACGCGCCAGGGTATCGACGAACATCATGAACGAAGCACCCATCAGAATGGACAGCGGCATCAGCTTAGTCGTGTCGCTACCAACCAGCAGGCGGCACAGGTGCGGAATGACCAGGCCAACCCAAGAAATCGGGCCGCCAATACACACGCTGGTCGCGGTTACCAGGGTCGCCAGCAGAATGGTGACACCGCGGGTGCGGGTCAGGTTAATGCCGAGGGTGCGCGCTTCATCGTCACCGAGCGAGAGGATATTGATGCGCCAACGCATCGCCAGCAGCAGTAGGATGCAGGGCACCGCCACCAGCGCAAACTGGGTGAGTGCTTCCGCGCGTACGTCCTGCAGGGAGCCCATCTGCCAGAACACGATCTGCGCCAGCTGAGTTTCAGGGTTCGCAATGAACTTCAAGGCACCCAGCGCGGCGGTGCCGAAGCCACCCACAATCACGCCGGAGAGCACCAGCATGAGCGTGGACTGGTTCTTGAGCAGGCGCGGAATGCTCACGGTCAGCAGTACCGCCGCGAGGCCGCCGGCGAGGGCAGAACCCTGAATAGCGATGCTCGTGCCCACACCCAGCAGAATGGCGGAGGCGGCACCCACCGACGCACCCTGCGAAACACCCAGTAGGTACGGGGAGACCAGCGGGTTACGGAATACCGCCTGGAAGGTGGCACCCGCGATGGCGAGGGCGGCACCGATGAGCCCGGCGGCGAGCAGACGCGGAATACGTACGGTCAGCAGCATGTTTTCGGCGGGTTTGTAGACTTTCAGGTCCATGCCGAACCAGTTCTTACCGAGAATACGGAAGAGCTCGTCGAGCTCTAGCGGGTACCTGCCGGTGATGAGTGAAAGATAGGCGACGCCCAGCAGAATGGCGAGGGCGATGAGCATGATCAGCGGGTACGAGGACGCGAAGAGGCGACGCTCGGCCTTGGCACCCGGTGCGCCGCTGGGGTTCGCCTCTGTGGTCGTGCTCATGGAGTCCTTCCGTGTGCTCTTGTGGTCCCGTTTTGTCTGCGTGTGCGCTCTAAACATATGTGAGCCACATCAAGGAGGCAAAGGGTGTGGGTGCGGAGCGCCCGTCATAAGTCTTTATGTGTTGCCGCTTATCTTCTGCGGCGCGGTGCCCGTGAGCGATGGCGGCTGCGGGGGAGAACGGCCGTACCTAAGAGCACCGTCCCTATGAGCGCCGTGATTGTGCGGGAAAATGCCCCGGATCGGTTCCTGTCCGGTAGCGTATATGAACCACTCAAACACCCCTTATCTTTTGCGCTTTCTCTTCTATGAACTTAGGCACTTTCACGGTGATGGCTTGTTACCTGTCGTGCCTGGGGCTATTGCGCCAGCAGAAAAGGGCGACCAATCCGGGCGCGCATCGGGCGGCTTTCCCCTAGGATGGATACATGAGTTACGCACCCGAAATTAACCGCGTCGTCGCCCCCTTTAAGGTCATTAGCCCCTTCCAGCCTGCCGGTGATCAGCCGAAGGCTATCGCCGAGCTCACCGAGCGTGTTCAGAACGGTGAGAAGGACATCGTGCTGATGGGCGCTACCGGTACCGGTAAGTCCGCGACCGCAGCCTGGCTGATTGAGGCGGTGCAGCGTCCGACTCTGGTGCTCGTGCAGAATAAGACTCTGGCGGCGCAGCTGGCGAATGAGCTGCGTGAGCTGCTGCCGAATAATGCGGTGGAGTATTTTGTCTCCTACTACGACTACTACCAGCCTGAGGCGTACGTGCCGCAGACCGATACGTTCATTGAGAAGGACTCCTCTATCAATGAGGAGGTGGAGCGTCTGCGCCACTCGGCGACGAACTCCCTGCTGACTCGCCGTGACGTGGTGGTGGTTGCGACCGTGTCCTGCATTTACGGTCTGGGCACGCCCGAGGAGTACATTGCGCAGATGGTGACTTTGCGTCGCGGTGAGGAGATTGACCGCGACGAGCTGTTGCGCCAGTTCGTGGCGATGCAGTACGCGCGTAACGATATGGACTTTCACCGTGGCACGTTCCGTGTGCGCGGCGATACCGTCGAAATCATCCCCATGTACGAGGAGAACGCGATCCGCATTGAGTTCTTCGGCGATGAGATTGAGGCGATTTACACCCTGCACCCGCTGACCGGCGAGGTGATTCGCGAGGAAGAAGAAATGTATGTCTTCCCCGCAAGCCACTACATCGCCGGTGCCGAGCGTATGGCGAAGGCCATTACCTCCATTGAGGATGAGCTACGCGAGCGCCTGCAGACCCTCGAATCTCAGGGCAAGCTGCTGGAGGCGCAGCGTCTGCGCATGCGCACCACCTACGACCTGGAAATGATGGAGCAGATGGGCTTCTGCAATGGCATTGAGAACTACTCGCGCCATATTGACGGTCGTGCCCCAGGTAGTGCCCCGAACTGTCTGCTGGATTATTTCCCGGATGATTTCCTGCTGATTATTGACGAGTCGCACGTGACGGTTCCGCAGATTGGTGCCATGTACGAGGGTGATATGTCCCGTAAGCGCACCCTGGTGGAGCACGGTTTCCGTCTGCCGTCGGCGATGGATAACCGCCCGCTGAAGTGGGAGGAGTTCCTGGAGCGTATCGGTCAGACGATTTACCTTTCGGCGACCCCCGGTAAGTATGAGCTGTCGCAGGCTGATGGTTATGTGGAGCAGATTATTCGCCCGACCGGTCTGATTGACCCGGAGATTGTGGTCAAGCCGACCAAGGGGCAGATTGATGATTTGCTTGAGGAAATTCGCGTGCGCGTTGAGCGTGATGAGCGTGTGCTGGTCACGACCCTCACCAAGCGCATGGCGGAGGATCTGACCGAGTACCTGCTGCAGCACGGCGTGAAGGTGCAGTACCTGCACTCCGACGTTGACACGCTGCGCCGCGTGGAGCTTCTGCGTGAGCTACGCCTGGGTACCTTTGATGTGCTGGTCGGTATTAACCTGCTGCGTGAGGGCCTGGACCTGCCCGAGGTGTCCCTGGTTGCGATTCTGGATGCCGATAAGGAAGGCTTCCTGCGTTCGACCACTTCGCTGATTCAGACCATTGGTCGTGCGGCGCGTAATGTGTCCGGTCAGGTGCACATGTATGCCGATAAGATTACGGATTCTATGCGTGTGGCGATTGATGAGACGAACCGCCGCCGCGAGATTCAGCAGGCGTACAACCGTGAGCACGGTATTGACCCGCAGCCGCTGCGGAAGAAGATTGCCGATATTACGGATGTTCTCGCCCGCGAGGAAGAGGACACCCGCGAGCTTCTGCAGCTGCGTAAGAGCGGTAAGAAGGGTGCCCGCACGGTGAGTGCGGGTGCGAAGACCGGTTCTGCGACTTCGTCGAAGATTGCCACGAGCACCCCGGAGTCGGAGGAGCTTCTCGCCCGTGCGGAGGCGCGTGTTCGTGCCGACGGCCTGGCGGCGGCACCCGCGGAGGATCTGCTGGATTTGATTGAGCAGATGAATGAGCAGATGCGCGTGGCGGCGGAGAATCTGCAGTTTGAGTTGGCGGCGCGTCTGCGTGATGAGCTTGCCGATTTGAAGAAGGAGTTGCGCCTGATGAAGGAAGCGGGTCACGCCTAAACCCGGTGCTCTAAACACCGTGTTCTAAGCCCGGTTTTTAGGGGTCTGACTTGGGTTTTTCGCCATGAGATAATTCATTGCTCGTGAAGTTCCACTGAGTGCAGATACATGCTGTACACTATCAAAGTGTTTTACGTGTCAAATAACACCGTGATGCTTCCGAACGATAAAGAAAAATCTGTGACTATTTCAAATAACCCTTCAGACGCACACACTACGGGAGTTCGTTCCGTTACCCGCCGCAACCTCACCCGCGGCGCGCTCTGGGCTGTGCCCGCTATTGCCGCCTCCACGGCGGTGCCCGCATTCGCAGCCTCGGCTGATGATTGCAAGACGGTTAAGGGCCCGGACTTTACCCAGGTCGGCGGCTGGATGATTACCAACCCCGCCAGTGGCGCCCTGCAATCGCGCACCAAGAACAAGCCCGTGACTGCGCCGGTGACCGGTCAGGCGTGGTGGTCCATGGAGAACGCAACCTCCCCGAACCCTGCAACGATCCGCCTCATGTCCGTGTACGAGGCGACTCACGGCCCCGAGGGTGACCTCAACCTGAACTGCGGTGAGTTCGTGATGACCTACAACGTCTCCGCAGTGGAGGCGACGACCGGCACCACGCACCTGCACCCGTCCATGGATATTTACCTCTTCTCGCCCGAGGGTGAAATCATTGATCGTCAGGTCTTCACGACTGACCCGACCGGCAAGGCAACCGTCATGACTCGCAACGGCAAGACTCAGACCGTTCAGGGTCAGGTCATTCCGTTTGCGTCGAGCGTGAATGATCAGGCGACCGGTATCTCTGCGCGTTTTGCGCTGCGTGGCGATAAGCTCATGGAAGGCATGTACCAGTTCGAGGTGGTTATCACCGTCCCGACGATTCATGAGAACGGCAAGATTGATACGAACAAGCAGGTGAACGCGATTGCTTTCACCCCGCCGACCTTCAATATGACGACCTCCTAATTGAATCTCCTCATTGAATGATCCTCACTGAATGAAAAAGTAGCCCTCCCCGTAATAGTTCACGGGGAGGGCTACTGCTTTATATGGAGGTTGTTCAGAGCACCGTTTTACGCTTCGCCGTTCTCTAGTACGGCGGCGTCATAGCGCTCGCGGGATTCGAGTACCGCCTGCATATTGTCCTGCGCCCAGTGGCGCAGGGCGGCCATCGGCTCAATGAGGGTCGTACCGAGTGCGGTCAGTTCGTAGTCCACGCGCGGCGGAATGGATGCCGTGACGCGGCGCTCCACCAAGCCGTCGCGTTCCATGGAGCGCAGGGTCTGGGTGAGGACCTTGGGGGAGACGCCCTGAATCATTGCCTTGAGCTCACCGAAGCGGGCGACGGGCTGTTCGGAGAGCGCCGCAACAATGAACGGGGTCCACCGGTCGGTGAGGTGGCGCATCACGGTGCGGGAGGGGCAGGCACCGGTGAGAATATTGGCGGGAAAATCGTCCTGCGGGGCGCGTGTGGTTGCGGTTTCGCGTGCGGGGGAGGTGAGCGTGGTGGTCATAGCTGCTGTCTTTTCTATCTGCCAAGGGGTTGGGGGGGTGGTGAGGGGTGCGAAAAATATTTTTAAATATTTTCTTAAAACCCTAAATAGTTACCTTGAGGTATCCGGTTTCTAATAGATACTATAAAACCATCACGCGGAACACCGCAAGAAAAAACGTCAGAAACCCATCCGAGAGGAACCCCCTCATGAACATCGCAATCATCGGCGCAACCGGCATGGTCGGCGCACGCACCGCAGCAGAGGCAGTCTCCCGCGGCCACCAGGTTGACGCCTACACCCGCTCCGGCAAGGCACCCGAAGGCACCACCGCCCACACCATCGACCTTGCAGACACCGCAACTCTGGTTGACATCGTCAACAACCACGACGTCACCATCGTCGCCGTCTCTGCAGGTCGCGGCACCTCCGCACAGCCGGTCATCGACGCGCACCGAGCACTGATCGCTGCGGCACCTGCCGGTCGCCTGCTGGTCGTTGGCGGCGCTGGCTCCCTCGTGGACGGCAACGGCAACCGCTTCGTTGATAGCGAAGGCTTCCCCGAAGAGTACAAGCCCGAGGCGAAGGCATTCGCCCAGATCCTCGACGAGTACCGCGCCTCCGAGGGTCTGAACTGGACCTTGGTCTCCCCGGCGTTCGAGATCGCACCGGGTGAGCGCACCGGCAAGTACAACACCGCACTGGACACCCCCGCAGGTGCTTCCATTAGTGCCGAGGACTTCGCTGTCGCCCTGATTGACGAGGCAGAAGAGCCCAAGCACCCGGGCCGCCGCTTCACCGTTGCCAACTAGTAGCAGCGCTAACTAATCAGCGCTAACTAGACAGCGCGTATTCATCACCCGAAACGCCGCATCCGACAGGTCAGTACGTCGGATGCGGTGTTCCTCTGCGTGCGGTTCCTGGGATAAACTCTCAACCTGCTGTATAATCGTTCACCGAGCAAGGGAGTATCCCACCAATCGACTCATCGTCAGCACGTTAGCCGAAGGCGCCTAACCGGTGAATCGGGCCGACCTCCATTCAGGTCGGCGGGAGAGACTTGTGGTCCTGTACGCACACCACAAGAAAGGCTCCCCATGGAAGTTACCGGGTTGCAATGGTTGGTTACTATTCTCATCATCGCGGGTCTGTTGGCCTTCGATTTCGTGTTCCACGTTCGTAAGGCGCACGAACCCACCGTCAAGGAAGCGGCCATCTGGTCGAGTATTTACATCAGCATCGCGCTGCTGTTCGGTCTGTATATTTTCGTGACGAACGGCCCCTCCGCCGCCACCGAATTCTACGCAGGCTACATCACCGAAGAGGCTCTCTCGGTCGATAACCTCTTCGTCTTCATGATTATTATGGGCACCTTCCGCGTCGCCCGTGAGAATCAGCAGAAGGTCCTGCTCTTCGGTATCGTCTTCGCGATCCTGGCGCGCGGCACCTTCATCTTCGCCGGCGCAGCGATTATCAACTCTTTCGCCTGGGTGTTCTACATCTTCGGCCTGGTCCTGCTCATGACCGCAGGTAACCTGCTCAAGGACGAACTCACCGAAGGCGACGGCGACGACGAAGCCGACAACATCATGGTCCGCCTCGCCAAGAAGTACCTGAAGACCAGCGACCACTTCGACGGCGACAAGCTCTTCACCATCGAAAACGGCAAGCGCGTCATGACCCCCATGATGCTCGTCATGGTCGCTATCGCCGGTTCCGACCTGCTCTTCGCGCTCGACTCGATCCCCGCAATCTTCGGCCTCACCCAGTCCGTCTACATTGTGTTCACCGCGACCGCGTTCTCCCTCATGGGTCTGCGCCAGCTGTACTTCCTCATTGACGGCCTGCTGGACCGCCTCGTCTACCTCTCCTACGGCCTGGCGACCATCCTCGCGTTCATTGGTGTGAAGCTCATCCTGCACGCAATGCACGAGAACAACCTGCCGTTCATCAACCACGGCGAGCCCGTGCACGTTGTGGAGATTACCACCGAAATGTCGCTGATGGTCATCGTGGGCGTTCTGATCATTACCGTGCTTGCCTCGCTACTCAGCCCCAAGGGCCGCGCGCTGCAGACCATTCAGCGTGTTCAGGCGCTCTCTGAGAAGTACCTGGCACTGCCCGAGGATGCACCCGCCGCCGAGCGTGCGGACATCACCGCCCGCTGGCAGCAGGAAACCGAGAAGCTCAACGCCATTCCCGCCAAGCTGCGTGAAGAGCTAATCGAGAAGGAAGACGAATACCACGCCCTCGTGATGCGTGCCCGCACCGCACAGGATGCGCACTCTTCCTCCAAGTAGTAGTTTGAGCTACTGAGCGTGCGGCCTCACCGGGCTAAGCGCTTACACGAAAGCCCCTCACACCGGATTAACCGGGGTGAGGGGCTTCGCTCTATTAAAAGTTTTACTGGTTGTGAACCTCAGCCAGCATGTTCTTCAGGTGACCCAGAATGGTCAGCGGGTCAGAACCGAAACCGTCGTGGTGGTGGGTCTTCGAGGTCCACACCTGAGTGTTACCGACCCAGCGAGCGGTCTCCATGGAGTGCTCAAAGTCCACGTACACGTCCGGGTTGTACGCCGCAGCCACCACGGGAACCTCGTTCTTGTGCAGCTGTGCGTGGTCGTACAGGCGACCCCAGTCCTTCTTCTCAGCCAGCAGGTTAGCAACCTCAGCCAGCGGACGCAGCGAGGGATCCTCCTCGTAGTACCAGGGGAAGATGTGCTCGCCGGTGAAGAGCAGACGATCCGCATCCGGCGCGAACTCGGGGCGGGAAGCCGCCACGCGAGCAGCAGACCAGTTGGTCGGCGCGGGGGAGGGGGACAGCTCGTAGCCGGGGATGCCGGGCAGAACGCCGTCAGCGGGGCCGTCAGCGTAAATGGTCTCGTGCATCAGGGCGTACAGCGGGTTCGCCTGGAAGGTCACCTCGGAACCCATAGCGGTCAGGAACTGATCGGAGAGGTGGTCGTTACCCTCAGCGAAAGCGGTCTCCAGGAAGTAGTGCAGACCGCGCTCGCGCCAGCGGCCACCTAGGAAGTGACCGGCCATCTGGAAGCGGTGATCGGTCAGACGCTCACCGGTGGGCAGGTACTCCTTGTGGGTGCGCAGGTGCTCAGCAATGCGGGTAGCGAGCTCAGCGTCCTCGGGGAACCAGCTGTAGTACTCCTCAACACGTTCCTTCATACGGTCGAAGGTGTGCTGGTAGACGTTGTCCACGGAGGTACGAATCGGCGCCAGGCCCGCGGTGATGCGGCAGTCACGCAGCGACTGAGGTGCGAACGACAGGTAGGACAGGGTCAGGAAGCCGCCGAAGGACTGACCAATGGTGGACCAGCGCTTGTCGGTACGGTCAGCCAGCAGCACCTCGCGGACAGCCTCCGCGTCAGCAATGATGGAGTCCGCACGGAACAGCTCGGCGTACTCGGCCTGAACCTGCGGGTCGCCCACTGCGGTGATGGTGCGAGCAGACAGGGGAGAGGACAGGCCGGTGCCGCGCTGATCCAGCAGAATCACGCGGTGGGTCTTGGCCAGCTCAGCAATCCAGCCGCCAATGGAGCCGGTCTTCGGGGAACCGAAGCCGGGGCCGCCCTGCAGGTACACGATGTAGGGGCGCTTATCAGCCGGGACGGTCAGGGTCTCGCTGGTGTTCACTACCTCGCGGGCGAACACGGTGATGGTCTGGTCCGCGAAACGGGAGGAGAGAGCGGCATCCTTGCCCTTGGAGAAAATCAGACCGTGGGTCAGGGGAACCTGGAACCAGTGGTCGGTAATCTCGTAGCCGTCGTGCTTGACGACCGAACCCTTGCGGTACTCAACCTTGGGAAGCGAAGAAACGGTCAACGGTGAACCTTCTTTCATTCAAATAGATAGATACTCTGTATTCTAGCCCACTACAGGCAACATCGTGGCAGAGCCTCGGGCGGAGTCTCAGATGGATTCTCGGGCAAGCCTTGGACGAAGCCTCGGACGAAGCCTCAGGCGGAGCCTTAGAACTCGCCCACACTCAGAATCTTCAGCACCGGGTACCCCGCCTCATTGGAGGCCGCCAAATCAACCTCGGCACGAATACCGAAGTCAAAGTTATCTTCGGGGTCGGCGAAGCTCTGCTGAACCTTCCACACGCCCGGATGCGCGGCGGTGTCCTCATCCATGCTGACCAGGCGAGGCGAGCGCGCATCGGCGTCCGTGTAGATGTCGTCGTAGGTGTCGAAGTAGTCGTCCATGGCGTCCGCCCAGCGGTCGGCGTCCCAGCCGCACCACTCGTCCAGGGCGCCCAGGGCGCGGTCACGCTCGTCAGCGAAGAGCTCCACGCGGCGGAAGAGGGCGTTGCGTACCATCACGCGGAAGGCGCGCAGGTTCTTCGTCACGGCGGGAGGCTCCTCCTCCTCGATGGAGGCGTGCTCGGCTGCAATGGTCGCGGTGTCTTCGCCGGAAGCCAGCTTCTCCCATTCGTCCACCAGCGAGGAGTCGGTCTGGCGTACCAGCTCGCCGAGCCACTCGATGATGTCGTCGAGCTCGTCGGTCACGGCAGAATCGGGGATGGTGTGGCGCAGTGCCTTGTACGCGTCAGAGAGGTAACGCAGAAGCACACCCTCGGCGCGTTCGAGCGAGTAGTACTGCACGAAGTCGTTGAAGCCCATCGCTCGTTCGTACATGTCACGCACAATCGACTTGGGGCGCGGCTCAAAACGTGCAACCCACGGCGCGGACTGCTTGTAGGTCGTGTACGCCTGATCGATGAGCTCCGCAAGGGGCTGCGGGTAGGTGACCTTATCCAGCTCGTTCATGCGTTCGGTGTAGTCCACACCGTCCGCCTTCAACTGTGCCGACAGCTCGTTCTTTGCCTTGCGTTCCTGCGCGTACAGCACCTGGTTCGGCGAATCCAGGGTCGCCTCAATGAGGGAGAGCGCATCCAGCGCGTAGCTGGGGGATTCGGGGTCGAGCAGTTCCAGCGCGGCGACCGCGAAGGCAGACAGCGGCTGATTCAGGGCAAAGTTATCCTGCAAATCCTCGGTCAGGCGCAGGTAGGAGCCGTGCTCGTCCGGGGTGTTGGTTCGCTCAATCACGCCGCCGGTCAGCAGCTCCTTGTAGATGCCGATTGCCTTGCGCAGCAGCTCGCGGCGGCGCGCGGGGCTCTCATGGTTCTCCTGAATGATGCGGTACGCGGCAATGACCGGGTTCTCCGGGCGGTGCATCAGGTTCAGCAGCATCGAATGGGTGATGTCGAAGGAGGAGGTCAGCGGCTCCGGGGCGGCTTCTACCAGCTGTTCGAAGGTCTTCTCAGACCAGCTAACAAAGCCTTCCGGCGCCTTCTTACGCTTGGAGGACAGCGACTGGTTAATGCGCTTGGTGTCGTCACCGAACTTCGCCTGGGCCTTAGCCAGCAGTCGAGCATTCTCAATATCGTGTTCGGGTGCCTGAACCACCACGGTGCCGGCGGTATCAAAACCGGCGCGGCCTGCGCGTCCAGCAATCTGGTGGAACTCGCGGGCGCGCAGGCGGCGGCTACGGGCACCATCAAACTTCGACAGTGCCGTAATCAGCACGGTACGAATCGGCACGTTAATACCCACACCCAGGGTGTCGGTACCGCAAATCACCTTGAGCAAACCCTCCTGAGCCAGCTGCTCCACGAGGCGGCGGTACTTGGGCAGCATGCCCGCGTGGTGAATACCGATACCGGCACGCACCAGCTTATTCAGCGCCTTGCCGAAGCCCGGACCGAAACGGAACTTAGCAATCAGCTCGGAGATGCGTTCCTTATCTTCCTTCGAAGCAATAGCCACCGACAGCAGCGCATTCGCCTGCTCCAGCGCCGCCTTCTGCGAGAAATGCACAATGTAGACCGGAGTCTGCTTGGTCTGCACGAGCTCCTGCACCGTCTCCTGAACCGGGGTGGTGGAGTAGTAGAAATGCAGCGGAATAGGACGCTCAGAATGCGCCACCAGGTCGCTCTCACGACCGGTCAGCGCCGTCATCTCCTCCTGGAAGCGAGTCGTATCGCCCAGGGTTGCGCTCATCAGCAGGAACTGCGCCTGCGGAAGCTCCAGCAGGGGAAGCTGCCACGCCCAGCCACGCTGCGGGTCGGAGTAGAAATGGAACTCGTCCATAATGACCTGGCAGAGGTCGGCATCCTTACCCTCGCGCAGGGCAATATTGGCGAGAATTTCCGCGGTGCAGCAGATAATGGGCGCCTCCGTATTAATGGCGGAGTCGCCGGTAATCATGCCCACGTTCTCGGCACCAAAAATATCGATTAGGTCAAAGAACTTCTCAGACACCAGCGCCTTAATGGGGGCGGTGTAGTAGGAGCGCTGACCGGTCGCCAGGCCCGTAAAATGCGCGGCAACAGCCACAGTGGACTTACCCGAACCGGTCGGGGTTGCCAACACCACGTTATGCCCGGCGGCAATGCTCAGAACAGCCTCGTCCTGCGTGGGGTACAGGGTCATGCCGCGGGTCGAAATCCACTCGGTGAACGCCTCATAGATTTCTTCGGCGGTGAGGGGGTTGCCCTTGAAATCGCGTCGATTGTAGTCGCCGGGATTCTCACCCAGCGAGGGAGAAAGAAAATTCAAAATACTCATGAGAATTCCAGTCTATCGGGAATAGGGCGGGCGCGGGGGCGTTATCGTTACGAGGGAACAACTCGGCAGGGGTGCGAAGGCGCGTGCTCTCATGCGGGAAACCACAAAGTTCAGGTAGGGTAGAACAAAGCGCTTTAGGTGCAGGTTAGGTGCAGCGATGCACAACCTCGCGCTCAGAAAGTCTGCGTTCAGAAGGTTGAACGCACAGGGCTCCACACTGCAGAGCTCCAGGCCGTAGGGCGCCAGGCTGTAGGGCTACACCCCGTCGGGTTCTATGCCGCATGGCTCCGCGCCGCATAAATGACCGCGTAGGTTCAAGTCCGCCGATTGATGCCGGCTTATATTGCGCGGTTGATACACGCCCCAGATACGTTGCACAAAATAACGACACGCCCCACTTAACACACTTATAGTGTTGCGTGCCACATTGATAAAGGAATAGGGTAAGAGAAAGGAGAGACGTTGAATGACTGAATACAACGCTGACAAGGCACAAGAAAACGCTGCGCGTGAAGAAGCTGCGCACGAAGAAACCCTGCATAACAAAACCACGCAGGAAAAAGCCGCGCAGAAAAATGCTGCGCAGAAAAAATCTGCACCGGAAATAACCGGCAGCGAACTGCGCAAGGCTGAAGAAGAAGCCCTCAAAAAGCGCCTCGCCCTGCGAGTCACCGCGCCCGGACACAAATACCCCTGGCACCGCTGGGTAATCCCCATCCTCGGAGAAACCACCGCAGGTATTGGTGCAATCCTGATCCCCGTCATGGTGGGTCAATTCATCAACCAGCACATCGCTGGCAAAGCCCCCGACGCCTGGCCCATGTTCTGGGTCGTCGTCGCCGCTATCACCTTCATCGTGATTAACGAGTTCTTCGGCTGGGGTACCTCCATGACCCTCAGCGCGGAACTCGGCCGCGACTGGCGCGCCTACATTAACCGGCTCATGGGACGCACCCGCACAACCGTTGACGCGGGTGAAGCAGTCACCGTCATGAACAAAGACGTACGACGTGTTACCAACGTCTACTTCTCACTGCCGCTATTCGTCAACGCTATGATTATCGCGTCCCTCGGTGCCGTGCAGCTCTGGCTCATCAACCCTGTCACCGCGGTCGTTACCCTCATCGGTACGCTCATTGTGGTCGGCGTGATTGCCTGGTACTCGTCCTTCCTCGAATCGAAGATTGGCGACTACCGTGAGAAGGACGGCGAAGCCTCCTCGCGCGCCTCCGACATCGCCACCGGTCTGCGCACCATCGCCGGCCTGGGCGCTGAAGAGCAGATGCGTGAACGCTACCACCGCGGCACCGACGAAGTCTTCGATAGCTACATGCGCTACGAAAAGACGCACCGCTGGATGTACCTCATCCGCGCGTTGCTTGGTGGCGTCGTGACCCTGCTCGGCATCGGCTTCGCCCTCACCGGTCACGTCGAAAACGGCCGCTGGGTCTCCGACACCCCCGCCGCGTCCCTGGTGACCGTCGCCTCCATTATTGCGATGATGGGCGGCCCCATCTGGATTACCCAGAACTTCCTGACGGAATGGCGCTACGCCAAGATTGCGCTCGCCAAAATCGCCCGCCTCGAAGGTCACGCTGGCGTACGCCAGGGCGTGCTGAAGAAGCCGCGTACCGACGAAGAAATGGCGCAGCTGGCGCGCGCCGAACAGGCAGCTGAGGCGAGCACCCTTGAGGTGCCCGTACCCGTCGCCCCCGCCGGTGCTAGCAACCCGCGCATCGTGTACGTCAACCCGCGCGACTACAACCTCACCGCGCAGGACTACGCCGAGGCGCTCGCCCGCACCCTGCGCCGCGGGGGAGAGGACCTCAAGGACGCTACCGGCCGCCGCGTGCTGCTGAGCGAACCGAACCCCATGATTTTCGCGGGAACCCTGCAGGAGCATCTGCGCCTGGGCACCGTGCCGAACCCCGACGAGGAGCTGGCACAGGCAAAGGACCAGGAGCTGCTGAAGATTACCGACTCCCGCGAAATCGCCTACCGACTGGGCGGACGCAACCCCGAAGACTACTTCGCCGCCCGCATCACCACTGAAGGCGCAAACCTCTCCGGTGGTCAGCGTCAGCGTCTGGCACTCGCCCGCGCACTCGCGCAGGATGCGCAGGTGCTCATCCTGACCGAGCCGCTGAACTCCGTGGACGAACCCAGCCAGCGCTACATCTACGATGCGATGGAAACTCAGATCGGTAGCGACCGCCTGCCCGTCGGCTACCCCGGCCTGCTACAGGATTTGGAGCAGGTCTACGTTATCTCCACGACCGCGGAGACGACCCGCCGCATGGAACGCGACGGCTACCCAGCCGCCGACTCGGGAACTCCCGCAACCACTCAGAACCAGGAGGTGAACTAGCATGGCAAAGCAGCTTCCCATTGAAACCCCCGCCTACGTGGCACGCCGCATGTGGAACTACCTCGTGGCCCATAAGGGGCGCGCCCTCTACACCTTCGTCATCTACATGGTCAGCACCCTCATGGGTGCGGTGGTGCCCCTGCAGATTGGTGCCACCGTGGACGACGTGGTGGCGGGCAAGTTCTCCAGCTACCCGTGGCAGCCGATCCTGATTATCCTGGCGGCGTTCATCGTGCAGGCGGTGACCCTCATGGTCTCCTCGTACAGTGCTGCGCGACTGGGTGCACTCGTTACCCGCGACACCAACCAGGACACCCTCGACGGCACCCTCGACCTGGATGCACGCACCGTGGAAGAAGCAGGTAGCGGCGACCTGCTCACCCGTGTGACCGATGACCTGTCCTCGGCTGCAAGCTCTGTCAGTACAGACCTTCTCGGTGCAATCTACGTGGTGCTGTACTTCGTTATCTCCACGATTTCCCTGGCGTTTGTGAGCCCGGCTATGGGTCTGATTATGCTGCCCATGATTGCCGGTCTTGCCCTCATCATGTCGAAGATGCTGCCGCTCATGGCGGCACGCAACCAGACCGCCCAGGAGTGCGTGAGTGACCTCAACAGCGTGCTGACCGAGAACATTCGCGGCACCTCCACGATTCGCGAGCTGGGCGTTCACGCCGCCCGTGAAGAGGTTTTCTCCGCTGAGAACAAGGAACGTTTGTTTGGCGCGCAGCTGGGCATGGTGCGCATCCGCCAGCTGTACTTCACCGTGGACGCCATCAACGCCTGGATCCCCACGGTTCTGTGCATGCTCTGGGGTGCCGCCTGTGTGGCTCTCGGCTGGGCAAGCTGGGGCGCCGTAGCGACTGCCTCGGTCATGGTTTTCAGCCTGCGAACCCTCGCCGACATGCTGAACAACCACGTCAGCAGCCTGCGCATCATGCTCGTGAACATGGGCCGCGTGTTTGGTGTGGTCTCCCTGGCGAAGAAACAGCGTGAGGAGCGTGCACAGCACCGCGCCGAAGCGTTCGCCGCCGTGTCTGATGAAGCCGTGAAGAACCCGGAGTATGCCATTGACTGCTCCCACGTCGCCTATGGCTACTCGCCGGACGCCCTGGTGCTTGAAGGTATCAACCTGAAGATTCGCCGCGGTGAGGCGCTTGCCCTGGTGGGCCGTTCCGGCTCGGGTAAGACCACCCTGGCTCGTCTGATTGGTGGTTCGCTGACCGCCCTGGACGGCACTATCACCGTGATGGGTCGCCCGGTCGGTCACGGCGACTTCCCGACCGATGCCGCCGCCGATGGCCGCCCGCGCCTGCTGGTCTGCACCCAGGAAGCGCACGTCTTCTTCGGCACTCTCGCCGATAACTTTACGGTGGTCGTGCCGGATGCAACCGTCGAGCAGATGGGCGAGGCGCTGGACGCTATCGGTGCCCGCTGGTGGCGCGACCTGCCGCAGGGCATGGATACTGTCGTCAGCGGCGCGGATTCGCCGCTGACTCGCGACCAGATTCAGCAGCTGGCGCTGGCACGTATTGTGCTTGCTGACCCGCACGCCGTGATTCTGGACGAATCCACCACCCAGCTGGAACTTGCGGACGCAACCGAGTCCCTGAGCGCCGTGCTGGCGAACCGTGCGGTGCTGATTATTTCGCACGATGCGCGTATCGCCTCGCTGGCTGACCGCGCGGTCCTGCTGCACGAGGGCAGGATCATTGCGGAGGGTTCACCGGCAGAGATTTTCGCCCTGACCTAAGCCTGGTGGATATGTCCGGCGATATGCCCGGCTGATAGTGCCCGGTACCGTCTAAAGCGGTGCCGGGCACTACGTGTTTAACGGGTGGTTTTCGAACAAGGGAGCCCTGAAACCTGCGCTGGAAAACCCGGGTCGGAGTGGGGTGCAGCAACGCAATGCTCAAACGAAAATTTCGGAGAGATTCGCTGGGCACCCGCAAAACTTTCAGCTCCTGAGAATCGTTGTGATAACCTGGCAGAGCGATATGGGGTGCCTTGAGACGCCCGCGACCCGCCAACCCGCCCAACACGCACCCAATGAAGGGTATACGGGGCATACGGCACAGGGGCGCACGAAACGGCGTAAGAACACTCAAGGCTGAGAGAATCACCCATTGAACCTGCTCTAGTTCGAACTAGCGAAGGGATTATCGATTATGGCAGAGCAGCCTACCGCGCCCGCGTGCGCACCCACCAACCCCTCCAATCCTGTACCCAGCGCGAGTGTATCCGGGGCACCTGGGACCTCTAGGGTGCCGAGGGTTCTGTCCATTGCGGGAACCGACCCCTCCGGCGGTGCGGGTATTCAGGCGGACCTGAAGTCCATTACCGCATCCGGCGGTTACGGAATGTGCGTGACCACCTCACTGGTCGCCCAGAACACCTGCGGAGTGCGTGAAGTATTTACCCCGCCCCTGGAATTTTTGACCGCGCAGCTTGCCGCCGTTTTTGATGACGTCACGGTTGACGCCGTAAAAATCGGTATGCTCGGCGACGCGGATACGATCCGTACCGTCCGCACCTGGCTGAGCGAGCACCCCGTGCCCGTGGTCGTGCTCGACCCGGTCATGATTGCTTCTAGCGGTGACCGCCTGCTGCAGGCGGAAGCAGAGCAGGCACTGCGCGACCTCGTGCCGCTCGTGGATGTGATTACCCCGAACATTCCGGAGCTTGCCGTGCTCTGCCAGAAGGAGCCCGCCCAGACCTTTGATGAGGCGCATGAACAGGCGGCGAACCTTGCGGCATCGACCGGAACCACCGTGATTGTGAAGGGCGGCCACCTGTGCGGTCAGGACGCCGGTAACACCGCGGTCTTCCCGGATGGCACCTGCGCACACGTGCGCACCCCGCGTCTGGAGAGCCGCAATACGCACGGCACCGGATGCTCCCTGTCCTCCTCGCTGGCAACCCGCCTGGGCGTGGAACTGCTCCGGCATACCGAAGCCGCAGAATCTTCTGAGGGCGAGAAGAATGCTCTGACCAGCGAAGACACTCACCGCGCCCTGCAGTGGAGCACCCGCTGGCTCCACGAATCCATCGCCGCAGGTGCCGGGTTGCAGGTCGGCTCCGGTGAGGGCCACGGCCCGGTGGATCACGCCGCCCGTGCCCGCCGTCTGGAGGCTGCCGCCTCCGCGTACCCGTGGCATCACCTGCTCGCCACCACCGACTCCGAGGGCAATACTCTGGATGGCACCAGCCCGGAGCGTCTGCTACCGGTCAGCCCCGTGCCCGCCGGTGAAGCCGTCGTGAAGCCCGCCGGTCCGTGGACCGCCGCCCTCTGGGCTGCCGGTGGCGAAACCTGGCGTCAGATTCTGGGCCTGCCCTTCGTGCGTGCCCTCGGTGACGGCACCCTCGACGAGGACCTGTTCTCCTTCTATCTGGACCAGGACGCTCTCTACCTGCGCGACTATTCGCGTGCGCTCGCGACCCTCTCGGCGCGTGCTGATACCGCTGAGGCGCAGGTGCACTGGGCAGCCGGTGCGCACGAGGCGATTGCCGCCGAATCGCAGCTGCACGAGGGCTGGCTGGCGAACCGTGCGCGTCTGGGTGGCCCCTCGCCGATTACGATGGGGTACACGAATTTTCTGCGTGCCTCCGCCGCCGGTGATGATTACGTGGTCGGTGCCGCCGCGATTCTGCCCTGCTACTGGCTGTACGAAGAGGTGGGCGCTGTGCTCTCCTCGAAGAATCACGCGGACCACCCGTACGCGGAGTGGCTGAGCATGTACGGTGGCGAAGAGTTCGCCGCGGATGTGGCGCGTAGCCTCGCGGAGGTGGAGCGTGCGTTTGAGGCAGCTTCACCGGCTCAGCGTGTGCGTGCGGCGCAGGCGTACTTGTCGGCGTGCGTGTATGAGCGTGAGTTCTTTGACCAGGCGCACCGAGCATTGCGTTAGTTTGCTGGGCGCTGCGCTAGCTGACGGGCGCCGCGCTAGGGGTTTGCGCTGTAGCCCCAGCCCGCAAGGTGTTTTAGGCGCCGATTCTGGGCTGAATACCGCCCCGGCATGGCATGAGATGGGTGATTGATGCTTCACTCAGACTGCCGCCGGTTCGGGGTGTGTGCCGGTTATGCTTAAGGCGTCGGTGAAAACCGTTTGCGGTAGGATTCCGGCCCTCACCCAACTGGCTGATGTACCTGCCGCGCCCGCACCTCTACGGCGTGTAACCGACCTAGGAAAGTTTGGCCCGTCGCAACCACCTCATCCAACCCCCGCGGCGGGCCAAACGCCTTCCTTTTGAAAGCGTTTCGCGTGTGAATCCCGCATAGAAATATCCCGTGCAGATACTCTCATCTGCACGGGATATTTCTATGTTCGCAGTTGCGGGTCAGCCGCCGCGGCGGGTACTTCAAGCTAGTACATCAAGCGGGGGAGTAGCCTACTTGCTCTCGCCCTTGAGTGCGCCCACGAGCGGGCCAATCACGTCCATAGGCAGCGGGAAGACCACGGTCGAGTTCTGGTCGGCGCCCAGCTCCAGCAGGGTCTGCAGGTAACGCAGCTGCAGGGAGGCGGGGGACTGGCTCAGAATGTCGGATGCTTCCTTCAGCTCGCTCGAAGCCTCCAGCTCACCGCGTGCCGAAATGATCTTTGCGCGGCGCTCACGCTCAGCCTCAGCCTCGCGAGCCATGGCACGCTGCATAGCCTCGGGAATCTCAACGTCCTTAATTTCGACGAGCTCCACCTGAATACCCCACGGTTCGGTGCGCGAACCGATGATGGAACGCAGGTCCTCGTTCAGGTCCTCGCGGTGCGCGAGCAGGGTGTCCAGGTCAACGCGACCGAGCAGGGAACGCAGGGTGGTCTGCGCAATCTGGCTGGTGGCAATCGGGTAGTTCTCAACCTCAAGCACAGCGTTCTTGGCGTTGGTCACGCGGAAGAGGACCACGGCGTTCACGCGGGCGGGGACGTTGTCCTTGGTGATGACTTCCTGCGGGGGAATGGTCAGGGTGATGACACGCATATCAACGCGCTGCAGGGAGTCAACGAGGGGGAAGACGACGTTCAGGCCGGGCTTCAGCTCCGAACGCAGGTGGCCGAAGCGGAAGGAGATGCCACGCTCGTATTCGGGGATGACGCGGAACATACGAATCAGAATAAAAAGAACAATAACGGCAACTGGGATGAGGATAGTTGCCAAAGTGACGGGATCCATGGTTTTCCTTCACAAGAATTGGGGGAGGACGGTATGTGTGCCCACCTGCCCGCGCCTCATACGGTGCAGGTAGTAGGGGTGTGTAGTAGGGGGTGCCCAGTACCGGGCTGTGTGTGGGGGAGTTTAGGGAGGGGAATTTTCCGTTCCGGTGGCATGCGGTGGTCGGCGCCCCGGCGGCACCCCGCATGGAAAACTCAAAAGAGGAATAAAAGAGAAATCCACACAGGGTAGCCGCCGAAGCTAACAGACGGACCCAACCGACCGGTCAGCCGCCGGAACGGAAAAACCTATGCAGCGCTACTTCTTCGCCATTTCCTCCGCGGCCTCAACCTCAGCCAGGTTCTGCTCCTGCAAGACCTCGTTCGTGGTCTTGTGCAGTCGCTTAACCGAGGTGCCGGTACCGCTCCATGCGGGGCGGTCCGGGTCGAGGACGGAGGTACGAACCGGCAGGGTTGCATCCGCAATCATCTGCTTGCGTGCCTGATCGGTACGGCGCTTACGCTCATTCGAAACGCCACCCCACTTCGCCGCGAAACGATCCATCTTCACGTTCACCGACTCATCAGCGGTGGATGCGTGAATATGCTTCGGATCGTTCTCGA
Organism: Rothia mucilaginosa; assembly: GCF_001548235.1. NCBI lineage: Bacteria > Bacillati > Actinomycetota > Actinomycetes > Micrococcales > Micrococcaceae > Rothia > Rothia mucilaginosa. The sequence goes on along the minus strand of NZ_AP014938.1, from coordinate 2,263,079 downwards.
AGTTCGCGGGGGAACGCATGAGCTTCACAGCCAGCGGGTAGGTCAGCGACAGGCAGACCACCGCGGTGGCACCCTCCACCAGAAGCTCCAGCGGGGAGTGCCAGACGATGGCGGCACCAATCAGGGTGACCACACCCAGCAGTGACACGGCAACCGCTAGCCCGCGGTGGAAACGACCCGACTCGGAGTAGGGCCATTCGTCCACTTCACGGGTAAGCTCGCGGCCGTTCGCCGAGACGGTGCAGCTGTCCTTAATAGGGCAGGTGTTGCACACGCTCGGCTTGGCGCGGTAACGCATCACTCGGTTATCCGAGTCGAAGGCAGTAGCCCACAGCCACTGGTCTTCGGGACAGAGCCACGCGTCGCTCTCTTCGTGGTAGGTGAACCCGAAGGTTCGCGCCGCCACCATGCGCTGACTGGTGCGCTTAGCGAGAATATCGAAGCCCCAACCCACGGCGACCAGGCCGAGCGCGTACGCGCAGGCCAGCCACACGAGGAAAGAAACTCCAGCAATCTGCTCAGGCATGATTAGCCTCGACGATCGCTACGGTAGGGGCTGGTCTGCTCGGGCAGCTCCTCGGCAGCCTTCGCGCCGGCGAACTCTGCGATGCGAGCGTCCTCAACCACCTCGTACAGCGGCGGCTCGGGCAGCTCAAGGACGGTCTCCTTGCCCTTCTTCGAGAAGATGGCCTGGAGAGCCAGCAGAGCCAGCTTAATCAGCGGGATGATGCCGACCAGGAAGATCACGTCACCGGGCATACGCATCCAACCCATTACGGCGGAAGCACCGTCGTGAATGAACGCGAAGGAACGAGCCTCGTAGTAGCCCTCACCCACGGACTTGTACAGCTGAGCAATACCCAGCGGCAGCAGCGAGATGAAGGACATCCACAGCAGACCAATGTTCAGAGTCCAGAAGGAGAACTTCAGACCCTTCTCAGGCCACTTGTCCTCGGGAATCAGGTAGCGCAGACCAAACACCGCGAACGCGATTGCGAGCATACCGTACACACCCATCATGGAGGCGTGTGCGTGGTTTGCGGTCAGCGCGGTACCAATTTCGAAGTAGGACACGATCGGCAGGTTAATCAGGAAGCCGAACACGCCAGCGCCGAGGAAGTTCCAGAAGCCCACGGCAATCAGGAACATGACAGCCCAACGGTGCGGGAAAGGCTTGGTGCGGTTGGAGTACTGGCGAGCACCCAGCTGCATGAAGCCCCACGCCTCAACGGTCAGGAAGGTCAGCGGAATAACCTCAGCAGCCGAGAAGAACGCACCGAATGCCATCTGCTCGGAGGGGGTACCGACGAAGTAGGTGTGGTGCAGAGTACCGATCACACCACCGACGGAGTAGAGCACGGCGTCCATCATGATGATGGAGATTGCGATGCGCTCGCGAACCACGCCGAGCAGCACGAAGATGTACGCAACCATGACGGTGGTGAACAGTTCGAGGAAGTCCTCCACCCAGAGGTGAACCACCCAGAATCGCCAGAACTCGGCGACGGTCACGTGAGTACGCTGACCTGCGAGCAGGCCGACCGCGTAGAACATGGGGATGGCGAGACCGGAGAAGAGGAACAGCCACGGCAGGGAGGTCTTCTTCGAGCCCTTCAGGCGAGCGGAGAGGGTACGCCAGACGATGACGATCCAGATGAACATACCCGCGGTGAGCAGGATCTGGAAGAATCGCGGCAGGTCCAGGAACTCCCACTGCTGCGAGAAGATGGAGTTGGTGGGGACCAGACCCTTCTGCGAGAACCATTCGTTCAGCAGCGAGCCGAGCACCACGAAGACCACGGCACCGATGAGGACGTAGGTCAGCAGACCCTGCTTCTTGGGTTCGCGGCGGGTAATCAGCGGGGCGATGAAGATACCGCCCGCCAGGAATGCGCCTGCGGTCCAGAAGAGGGAGAGCTGAAGGTGCCAGGTTCGGGATACCGTGTAGGGCAACAGCTGGCCCATGTCGATACCGAAGAATCCGGTGAGTTCTTCACGGTAGTGCTCGGTGAGTGCACCCACCAGAGCCTGCAGCAGGAACAGAACCAGGATCGTTGCGAAGAGCAGGCAGGCTGCCTTCTGCGAGGGGGTCAGGCGAACTTCGTCGGGCTGACGGAAGTCGAGGACGGGTGCCTCTTCCGCGTGCCAGCCGATAGCGCGGGACCAGCGGCCGTAGATGGCGAACATCAGACCGGTACCACCAATGAGGGCAATCAGGGAGAGTGCCGACCAGACCATCAGATCCGCGGTGGGCTTGTTGTCCACGTTGGGTTCGGAGGGCCAGTTGTTGGTGTAGGAGTAGGGCTGGTCGGGGCGGTCAGCCGCCGATGCCCATGCGGTCCAGCCGAAGAATGCGACGATGTCGTGCAGTTCTTCGTCGTTCTTAATGGCGTGGGGGAACAGGCCCTGCGAGGTGTCACCCTTCATCAGGGTTTCGCGGTAGTGCTTGAGCATGAGCTGGTAGCCCTTGGTCTGACCAGCGGACCAGGTGATGGTCTTGCTCTGCTCGTCGTACTTGTTCTCCTTGCGCCACTCGTTCTTGACGAGTTCGCGGGGGTCCTGCTTGCCCTGCTCACGGTACTCCTTGACAGCGGCATCGGTGGTCAGGCGCAGGTATTCTGCAGTGTAGTCGGGGCCGAGGTAGGCACCGTGGCCGAGCACGGATCCGTACTGCTGCAGGCCGCGTCCCTGGAACAGTTCCTGACCGTGCAGGATCTGTTCTTGGGTTGCGATAGTTTTGCCGTCGTTGCCGACAATTTTGTCGGGGAGCGGCATGGAGAGTGCGTAGGTGCGCATTGCAAGGACTGCCATGATGGTGAAGCCCAGGAGCATCACAAACGCAACAGCCTGTACCCAGCCTTTTCCGGCATAGGCACCGACCGTGTCTGAGCGGCGGGCAATCTTTGCTGCCTGCGCACGCGAGACGGGTTTTGTAGCCATAGTGTATGTCTCCAGTGTGCGTGGAATTTGTATGTGGAGTGGCTCCGACGCACATCCGCTGGAGGGGCGGCTCACTATGTTCGGGGTGAATCGTCCTTGAGGGAGGTGCGACAGCCCACCCTGCCTCTTATTCTTGCATATTAAATACGCATTTACGAAACTTTGCTGACGTAGCGTCACAATGTGACGCGGCTACTTTGCTGGAAAATCTGCAATCGCACGGCGAAAAACCTGAAATATTACGTTGAGGTTGAATCCTTAGCTTCCGTGCTGCCTTCCCGCCTGTAACGGGGGAGCTTCGGGGCGGAAGCTGGGTAGGCTCCCTCAAGCGGGGCTTTTGCTCGGGTTCCTGTTCGGGCTCCTACCTGAGCTCCTATCGGGGCTCTCGCTGGAATCATTGATGGCGGGCGCATCCCAGCATGTGGAAGGGGAGCGCGGCACCCCTCACGTTCCTACACCCGGGTGTGGAATAATAAAACCCGGTACTACTAAACACAGTACAAATTTTTTTCAGTACAGATTCTGTACACCCGAATGGCGCGCCATCTGAAGGGGTCGCTCACCCCGCATCCACGGCGGACCGCCGCCACAGCCCGCAATCTATCGGCACCTCAGGAGAGTTCACGTGCTTCTCTACAAAACCACCCAGAAAGCAGTCACCGGAATCCTACGCACCGTCTTCCGCGCCCGCGTGACCGGACTCGAAAACTTCCCCGCCACCGGACCGGTGATTGTCGCCTCCAACCACCTGTCCTTCCTGGACTCCATCATTATTTCCGCCATGATGCCGCGCCGCGTGGCGTTCCTCGCCAAGGCTGAGTACGTGAACACCCCCGGTCCGCGCGGCAAAATGATGAAGGCGTTCTTCGAAGCCGTGGACATCATTCCCGTGAACCGCTCCGACCGTTCCGAATCGCTCAAGGCACTCGATATTGCCCTGGAGAAGTTGCAGGAGGGTAAGGTCTTCGGTATTTACCCCGAGGGCACCCGCTCCCGCGACGGCTACCTGTACCGCGGCAAGATTGGTGTGGCGTGGCTGGCGCACATGACCGGCGCGCCCGTGGTTCCGGTCGGTCTGATCGGTACCGACCGCCTGCAGAAGCCCGGCTCGAACATGATTTACCCGCGCCGCTTCACGATTCGTGTGGGTAAGCCGCTCTACTTTGAGAAGACCGGCGAGAAGATGACCGGCAAGCAGCGCCGCATCACCACCGACGCGATTATGGATGAGATTGCTCAGCTGTCCGGTCAGGCGCGAAAGCACGAATACAATGTTTCGCCCTCAGCCGCACGTGACGCAGGCTAGGGCACGCGCCGCCTATACCGCGTAGACTTAAACCGCGCATTCACGCACCCACCCCCGCGCTTTGGGGGAGGTTGGTGCAGGATGCGCGGTTTGTCGTATGCGCGAGCCCGAGATGACCTCGGCAGGCCCCGGCGGTCTCGCGAGCCCCACCAAGAGAACCGCTGCAAAGAACCACCGTAAAGCCCAGCAGAGCGAGGAGAAAGTACCCATGGCAGAGCCCTCCAGCTACCGCCCCGCCCCCGGCGAAATCCCCACCGACCCGGGCGTTTACCGTTTCCGCGATGCCGACGGCCGCGTCATCTACGTGGGTAAGGCGAAGAACCTGCGTAACCGCCTCAACAGCTATTTTGCGTCCCCGCAGACGCTGAGCCCGAAGACCTACGCAATGGTGCATACGGCGGCGAGCGTGGAGTGGACCGTGGTGGCGAGCGAAATGGAATCGCTGCAGCTCGAATACACCTGGATTAAGGAGTTTTTGCCGCGGTTCAACATTGCGTTCCGCGACGATAAGTCGTACCCGTACCTGGCGATTACCGTCAATGACGTGTACCCGCGCGCCATGGTGACCCGCGGTGAGCGCCGTAAGGGCGTGCGCTATTTTGGTCCGTACTCGCAGGCGTGGGCGATTCGTGAAACCCTGGATGCGTTGCTGCGTGTGTTCCCGGTGCGCACCTGCACGAACGGCGTGTTTAACCGCGCGAAGAATAGCGGCCGGCCCTGCCTGCTCGGTTATATCGATAAGTGTGCGGCGCCGTGCGTGGGCAAGATTAGCGCCGAGGAGCATCGCGAGTTGGCACGCGGGCTGACCCGGTTTATGGGTGGTGGTGCTGAGAAGCATATCGCCCAGTTGACCGCGGAAATGAAAGCCGCCGCCGCTGATATGGACTTTGAGCGCGCCGCGATTCTTCGTGACGATATTGCCGCGCTGACTAAGGCGTTTGAACGTAACGCCGTGGTGCTCGGCGCGACCGTGGATGCCGACCTGTTCGCCTACGCTGAGGACGACCTGGAGGCGTCCGTTCAGGTGTTCTTCGTGCGCGGCGGCAGGATCCGCGGCCAGCGCGGCTGGATTGTGGAGAAGGTCAACGACAGCACCGACGCGCAGCTCATCGAGCAGCTCATCGCGCAGGTGTACAGCGATATTGCGGCGAGCCTCGCCTCCCAGAAGGACGCCGAGAAGAGCCTGAACAGCTACGATATTCCGCGTTCCGTGCTCGTGCCGGTGGAGCCCGAGAATAAGGAACAGCTGGCGTCCTGGCTGGCGGAGGTGCGCGGCGGGCCCGTGGAGATTAGCGTCCCGCAGCGCGGCGACAAGGCAGAACTCATGAAGACGGTCGCCGAGAATGCGCGCCAGTCGCTGACCCTGCACAAGAGCCGCCGTGCGGGCGATTTGACCACCCGTAGCGCCTCCCTCGTGGAGCTACAGGAGGCGCTGGAACTGCCCGACCCGCTGCTGCGCATCGAGTGCTACGACATTTCGCATGTGCAGGGCACGAACGTGGTCGCCTCCATGGTCGTCTTTGAGGACGGCATGCCCGCGAAGAACGCCTACCGCACCTACGGCATTACCGGCGACGCCGCACGCGACGATACCGCCAGCATGTACGACGTCATTACGCGCCGATTCAAGAGGCACCTGGCGCAGCAGGCGGAACGCGAGGCAACCCCCGTGCAGTCCGGCGAGATTGACGCCTCCACGCCCGAGCCTGCGAAGTTCGCCTACCCGCCGAACCTGGTGCTCGTGGACGGTGGCCCGCCTCAGGTGGCTGCCGCCTCCGCCGCGCTGAGCGACCTGGGCATCACGGACGTGCACGTTGCCGGCATCGCTAAGCGCCTGGAGGAGCTGTGGCTACCGGACGACGACTACCCGGTCGTGCTGCCGCGCACCTCGCAGGCGCTGTACCTGGTGCAGCGCATCCGCGATGAGGCGCACCGTTTCGCTATCACCTTCCACCGTTCCAAGCGCGGTAAGGCGATGGTCGCCTCCGCCCTGGATGAGGTGCCCGGTCTGGGCGAGGTGAAGCGTTCCGCGCTGATTAAGCACTTCGGGTCGGTGGCTCAGATTAAGCAGGCGAGCGCCGAGGAACTGACGGCGGTACCGGGTATTGGTCCGGCGTTGGCTCAGAAGATTCTGGCGGCGCTGACCTAATCCTCTGGCTGGCGCTGGCCTAAGTGCCTGCTGGCGCTGACCTAATCCTCTGGCTGGCGCTGGGTGAAGGCCCGCCCGGGGTGTGAACGCAACACCCCGCCTCGTAATCGGGCTTAACAAACGTGTCATAATTGAAGGAAACCGTCATCATTACGAGCGCGCTATCTTCGCGCGCCCTCAACCAGTAGAGTGGAAACCGTGAGTAATAACCATCTGCGCCTATTCACCAGCGAGTCGGTGACTGAAGGCCACCCCGATAAGATTTGTGACCAGATTTCTGACGCCATCCTTGACGGCATCATCGCCCAGGATCCCGCAGCGAACGTTGCTGTGGAGACCATGGTAACCACCGGTCAGGTGCATGTTGCTGGTGAGGTGACCACCTCCAGCTACGTCGAAATCCCCTCCATCGTGCGCGAGACCATTCTGGGTATCGGCTACGATTCCTCCACCCGCGGCTTCGACGGCGAGTTCTGCGGCGTGTCCGTCTCCATTGGTGAGCAGTCCCCGGACATTAACGCCGGCGTGTACGAGTCCCTCGAGGTTCGTCAGGGTATTGCTGCTGACGAGTACGACCGCCAGGGTGCGGGAGACCAGGGCATCATGTTCGGTTACGCATCCAACGAGACGAACGTGCTGATGCCCGCCCCGATTTGGCTGGCGCACCGCCTCTCTGAGCGTCTGACCAAGGTCCGTAAGGACGGCCTGCTGACCGAGCTGCGCCCCGACGGCAAGACTCAGGTGACCCTCGGCTACGATTCGAACAACGTGCCTGTCTCCGTGGACACCGTGGTTGTTTCGAGCCAGCACACCGCAAGCTACGACCTGGCTGACCTGCGTGCGGACATTGAGAAGCACGTTATCGCACCGGTTTTGGGCAGCGTCGAGCTGGATTCCTCCAACGCCAAGTTCATTGTGAACCCCGCTGGCCGCTTCGTTCAGGGTGGTCCCGTGGGTGACGCGGGCCTGACCGGCCGCAAGATTATTGTGGACACCTACGGCGGTTCGGCTCGTCACGGTGGTGGCGCGTTCTCCGGTAAGGACCCGTCGAAGGTGGACCGTTCCGCAGCGTACGCAATGCGTTGGGTTGCGAAGAACATTGTGGGTGCCGGTCTTGCTGACCGCGCCGAGGTTCAGGTTGCGTACGCTATCGGCCAGGCAGCGCCGGTCGGTCTGTACGTTGAAACCTTCGGCACCGAGAAGGTCGACCCGATCAAGATTGAGAAGGCTGTGCGTGAGGTCTTCGACCTGCGCCCGCTGGCAATCATTAACGAACTGGATCTGCGCCGCCCGATTTACAAGAAGACCGCAGCTCACGGCCACTTCGGTCGTACCGAGCCGGAATTCACCTGGGAGCGCCTGAACCGCGTGGATGCACTGCGTTCGGCAGTGTCCTCCTCCTAATATCTGTCAGGGTAGAGGAGCACGCTGATTCGGGTGACTCAGAGCAGTTCTGAATCGAACTCTTCAGCACCGTTGGGTGCTCAGCAGGAATCCCTGCAACAGCTTGACCTGTTGCAGGGATTTCCTGCTCTTCGTGATGCCCTGATTCCGGCTGCCCCGGAGCCGGTGAACGTTGCCGCCGAGTTGGAGGCGAGCGGCGTGCCGAACCCTGTGGCGCGTGTGCGCGTGGATAGCACCCTGCCGCAGGTGGACCGCACATTTGATTACCGTGTGCCCGCTGAACTGAGTGAGGATGCGGTGCCCGGCGCCCGCGTGCGTGTGCTGTTCAACGGCCACGAGCTGACCGGTTACATTGAGGAGCGCGCCGCCACGACTGATTGGACGCGCACCTCGCTGCTGCCGCTCAAGTCGGTGCTGTCGCGTGTGCCCTCTGTTGCGCCCGAAATTTTTGCGCTTGCCGAGGCGCTCGCCGACCGTTACGCCTCCACGGTGGCGAACGTGCTGCGCCTGGCGGTGCCGCCGCGCATTGCCGCGCTGGATAAGAAGTACGCGCCCCTTCTGCCGGGTTATGAGTCGGCGTATTTGGGTGATTCTGCTCCGGTAAGCACTTCCGATGCTCCCGAGAGCGCGGCTTCCGAGCATGTGGCTTCCGAGAGCACGGAATCTGGGCCTTCTACCGCCTCCGCTGCCTCCAGCGCCGCTACTTCCATCGCTACCGACCCGTACGCGTGGCTTGCCACCCCCGGCGCTCCCGCACCCTTCGTGCTGGACCCACCGGCGCTGAACCCGGACGCGCCGGATGCCGCCTCCGTCTTCTCTGATTACGAGAACGGCGCGGAGTTCATTGAAGATGTTGCCGCCGGTGCCGCGACCCGCGCCGTGATGACGGTTCTTCCCGGTCACCTGGAGCACACGTGGGCGGATGTTTTGGCGACCGCACTCGCGGCTGCTGCTGCCAGTGGTCGCGGCGCTATTGCGGTGGTTCCGACCGCTAAGAACCTGGATCTTCTGGAGGCGGCGCTCGCCGAGCGTCTGCCGGCTGACTCGTTTGTGCGTTTGAGTTCTGATTCGACTCCGCATACTCGCTATCACGGGTTTGTGAAGGCGCGCTTGGGGCAGGTGCCGGTGGTGATTGGTACCCGCGCTGCCGCCTACGCGCCGGTGGCGAACCTGGGCCTGGTGGTGTGCTGGGATGACGGCGATTCTTCGCTGGTGGAGCAGCGCGCCCCGTATTGTCATGCCCGTGATGTGTTGCTTCTGCGTGCTTCTGCTGAGAATACTGCGGCGCTGTTTGCCGGGTTCAGCATGAGTAGTGAGGCGGCGCGTCTGGTGCGTACACGCTGGGCGTCTCATGTGCGTGCGCCGCGTGCGTTGGTGCGTGATTTTTCGCCGCGTATTTTTTCGACGGGTTCGGAGTTTGAGTTGGCGCGTGACCCGTTGGCGGCGATGGCGCGTATTCCTCACCTGGCGTTTGAGCATGCTCGTCGGGCGTTGGCGCGTGGTCCTGTGTTGGTGCAGGTGGCGCGTAGCGGTTATATTCCGTCGTTTTCGTGTGAGCGTTGCCGCATGCCGGCGCGTTGTGGCGAGTGTAGTGGGCCTTTGTCGGTGGCTTCGGGTTCGTCGGTTCCGTCGTGTTCGTGGTGCGGTCATTTGGCGCAGCAGTGGCGTTGTTCTGAGTGTGGTTTTACGCATTGGCGTTATTCGGCGGCGGGTGCGACTCGTACTGCTGAGGAGTTGGGCCGTGCGTTCCCGAATGTTCCGGTGATTTCTTCGGCTGGTGACCATGTGCGCGCGTCGGTTGGTCCTGAGCCTGCGTTGGTGGTGGCGACTCCGGGTGCTGAGCCGGTGGCTTTTGGCGGCTATGCGGCGGCGCTTCTTCTGGATGCCGATAAGATGCTTCGTTTTGATTCGTTGCGTGCTCCGGAGGCGGCGTTGCGTCGCTGGCTGAATGCGGCGGCGTTGGTTCGTCCGGCGGCTCTTGAGGGTACGGTGGTGACGACTGCTTCGCCGTCGCCGGTGGAGCAGGCGCTGGTGCGTTGGGATCCGGCGTGGTTTGCACGTGAGGAGCTGGAGGAGCGCGCTCAGACGGGTCTGCCTCCGGCGGTTCGTACGGCTGCGGTGACCGGTGCGGAGGCGGATGTTCGCGCCTTCATGGAGGAGTTCTTGGGCTCTTCTGCGCTGCCGGAGCGGGTGCGTGAGCAGTTGCGTATTGTGGGTCCGGTTCCTCTGGATCAGGGGTATTTTGCCTGGTCGGAGTCTCTTGAGGAGGATTCTGAGGAGGCGCCGGTTCAGGGCGATTGGCGTACCCTGATGTTTTTCTCGTATGGCATTGCTCAGCAGGTGACTCGTGAGTTGCGTGCTACGCGTGCAACGATTGCGGCGTTGAAGAAGAACGTGGGGGAGCGCCCGGTTCAGATTCGCTGTGACGGCTTGGACGTGCTGTGATTTTCTAGTCGTGCTGTAGTGTTCTAGTGAGGGGCAGGTTTGTCCCGGGTTGGGCGTTGGCACGCGGGTTTGCGGGTGCGCTGTGCGCAGAGGCGAGGAGGTGAGAGGCATGTCGAAGGTGCCTCATCTGCTGAAGGGTAGTGCGCTGCCTGACGGTGAGCAACGGCGGCTGGCTGAGTATGCTTCTGCGCACCCGAAGAGTGCCCTGCACCGCAAGGGTCAGCATCATGATGCGGCGGTGCTACTGGTTCACGGTATCGGCTACCAGAATCACGGCGAGACGCTCGCGTATTTTGGCAAGCCGGTGGCGCATAGTGTGCAGACTCTGCTGGCGCTGAACACGGGTGCGGATTCTGTAGCCCTTTCCTCTGGCGCCCCCTCCGAAGAGAACCCCGATGCGGAGGCTTCTGCGCGGGTTCGTGTTGAGGTGATTCCTGACGGCGATACCCTCCCGCTTGCCGCCGAGGTGAACCCGCTGAGCCACCACAGCGAGTTGACGTATTCGTTGACGATTGAGCGCACGGAGTACCCTGCTGACCCGGTTGAGGAAAGCCCTCAGGTTGAAGAGAACTCCGCGCAGGAAGAACCGCCGAAGCCTCCGAGCCCAAAGAATCTACAAAAATCAGTCTGCCGAAAATTGAACTTCCGAAGGTGGAGCTGCCCAAAGTGGAGTTGCCCAAGGTGGAACTGCCTAAAGTGGAGCTCCCTAAGATTGAGCTGCCGAAAATTGAGCTTCCCAAGGTAGAGCTCCCGAACATTGATTTCCCGAATATCGAGCTGCCGAACCTTGAGCTTCCGCGCCTGCCTCAGCCGAAGCCGCGCCCGGTTCGCACGGTCACTCGCCGCAGCCTCCTTTTTCAGGAGGGCTTCTGGCGGCCCAGGCATTACCGCCCGTTGAAGGAGCATTTGCCCTGGTTGGTGTCGGTTTTGCCGCTGTTTTTGATGTTCTGTTTCTACTATGAGCGCCCCGGCGCGACCTGGCGTGAGCGTGCCGGGCACCTGTTGCGTTCTACGGCGCGGTTTGTGAACGTGGCGCTGTGCCTGGTGCTGGCGGCAATGGCTGTAATGACTTTCCGCGATGCTTTTGTGGCGTCTCTGGGTACTCCACAGGGTGCGTTTACGGGTCTGGCAGCGGTGCTCGGTCTGGGTATTGTGGGCTGGGTTTTGGCTCGTCGTGCCCGTGAGCTGTGGGCGCTGGTGAAGGCTATTCCGACGCAGCTGATTCAGACGGCGACCAGCCCGGAGTCGCGCGATTTGGAGCGTATTTATGCGCGTCTGGATCGTCAGCTGGACGATTTGAGTTCCCGTAGCGATGCGGTGGGCATTATTGCCCATTCGCAGGGCGGCTATTTGAGCTATGAGCTTCTGCGCCGTCGTGCGGCGGCGGGTAAGAAGCCGATTCGTTTCTTCTACGGCCTGGGTAGTGGCGTGGTCCCGATTAGCATTATCGCTAGTGACCGCAACGACATTCCGGGGCACCTGGATGCCGCGGGCGGCTACCGTAACCGCGCCATGCTTCTGTGGGTGAGCGCGGTTGCGGCGTTCTCCTGGCTTGTGGAGGCGTCCCTGCTGTTTGGTCCGTACCGTTCGCTGCTGCACTATACGATGCTGGTGCCCCTAGCGTTGAGTGTGGTACCCGTGGTTGCGAGCGTGCCGGGTGCCTTCAAGGGCAGGGCCCGTATTGGCCGAAAGAGTGCACGGGAAAGCGCCTCCGCAACTACCTCGGTAAACACCCCGGCGAATGTGCGCCTGGTCAACCCGTACGGCACGCGCGCCTACGTGAAGTGGCTGATTCCGCTGCTCTTCGTGCACGGCGTTTTCATGCTGTACGCGGTGTTCATGCTGCTGCTGGCTCAATTGCGTGTTGAGGGCGCGGTCCCTGAGCTGACCGCCGCCTCCGTGGCGTTTTGGGGCGCGCTGATTCTGGTGCTTATGATGTCGGTGCGTAGCGCCTGCCACCTGTATGTGCGCGCCTACGCGCCGATGCTGCAGGACCTTGATGTGGTTGACCGGTGCGAGATTTCTGCTCGTGGTGACAGTATCGGCAGGTCGAATATTACTCAGCCCGCCGATGTAGACGTCAGCTTTGTGACCCTGCCGGGCCCGTCGGTGAATAGTCACATGCAGTATTTTGATGCGTGCTCGCCGGTGCCGTTGATGCTTGCGCACCGCCTGGTGCCGCACATGATGCCGGCGGGTGAGCAGGCGCAGAAGGCGGAGGCTTTCACCGATATTGGTACGGAACTGAACCACGGTTTTGCGCGCGTGAAGAAGTGGATGCGCACCATGCATTACGGGCTGTATGCGGTGCTTCTGCTGATGCTGTCGGTGCTACTGAATGTGACGTCGCCGGTGAGCCTGTCCGCGTTGACGGGGCTTGATACGTCGCGTCTGCATTCGGAGGGATTCGACCGTCTGGTGGCGGATGCTCAGCAGCTGCGTGAGCAGGCGGGTTCTTCGGATCTGCTGCTGTGGATTCTGGTCGGCATTTTTGTGGTGGAGGCGCTGCTGATGATGGTGCTTTCGCCGTGGACTCAGCGGCGTTTGCAACGTGCGTTCATGATGCGCAAGGTGGACCGCACGGGTCAGCTGAGCGAGTTCAATCCTTTGCCGATGGTGACGGCTCTTCTGGGTCTTGATGGTGAGGATGAAGACGCTGAGGATGCAGAGGAACATAACCTCGCAGGGGAGAAAAAGCAGGAGAGTAAAGCAGGACAGAGCGCTGTAGTTTAGGGCGCTTAGGTGGTGCCGTTGGAAGGGCACCCCAGAATTTTTATGCATTCGTGTGCACCTAAGATTTGCTGGGGTTTGGATGATTCTAATTGGCGTAGTCTCCGTATCCACGGTAATATATTCAGCACTGCGGATACTATTTCGGCGCTTGTCGAGGTGGTGTTGGCAGTATCTATCACTCAACTTCGCGTACGCCTCACAACCGTGCGCACCAACGAAAGATGAATACTGGTGACTCAGACTATGATCACCCCCGCATACGAACCTGCATGCGGCGGGTCTGCTTCTGTACACAATTACGGCGTCATGCACCCGGACCCCGTGTTGCTTTCCGACATGACCAGCGCAGAACGAGGAGCTGTTTACCGCTACTTGGCGCGCTTCGCTGAGCTGGATGACGCAAAGATTTTCTACGCGTACGGTCACGCTTACGAACTGGCTCGTAAGGATGCTGAACGCGGTCTCTACGCAACTATGGCGTAGCCTGCATCGTTAGTTTTTAGAAATGCTGCTGCACTCTTTGTGAGTGCGGCAGCATTTCTGCTTTTCGGGCTGGCTTTCACGCTGGCTTTCGGGTGGGTTTTAGTTTGGTGGGGAACTCGGCGGTCGTATGCCGCTATGATGCCCCTGATTTCTTCCTGACAACCGGGGACGTGTCCACTATGGGGGCGTTCCCTGATGGTTCTTGAACATTGATTAGCTCTTGGGTAGTTTAGAGATATCACAACCACTACTGCGAAGAGACTTCCGATGATCTCCGTAGGTTCTTTTCGCGGTGTTACCTCCGGTAGCGTCTGCATTGTTGCGGTGCTGCCCTAAGAAACGCCCTAAGGAAAGGTTCTCGCCGATGAGCTTCACCAATATTGCCTATGATTACGAGCCGGAACTTGGCGATTCGGCACCGAGCCGCGACAACGGCATTACTCACCCGGACCCTGTGCTGCTGTCCTCGATGACGAAGGCTCAGCGTGGCGCGGTGTGCCGCTACCTGGCTCGTTTCGCTGAGCTGGATGACGCGAAGATTTTCTACGCGTACGGTCATGCGGATGAGCTGGCCGCGAAGGAAGCGGCTCGTACTGGTAGCTTTGCTACGGTCTAAGGATTTCTGCTCCGGTGTGATGCGGTGAGACTGCACCTTCCGGATGCGCCCTCAGGGTGCCCGAGCTCTGCGAGGGCAGGTTCCCTGCGTAGGCGCGGAGGAAGTGTGTAGCGAACCGCCGCTGTACATCGTTTGCTGTATGCCGCGTACGCCACCCGGCGACCACAAACTAAATACGAGAATGCCGCCGCACCCTCCCGAGTTTCGGGGGAGTGCGGCGGCATTTCTTTGCCTAACGCAGGCCTTAGAGCCCGCGCACGACCTCCAGCAGCTTGAGCGCGGAGTTGCGCCAGGAGTAGCGGCGCACATCCGACAGGCCGTCAATGATGACGCGCTCACGAACGGCGGTGTCCTCCAGGGAGCGGATAGCCTTCACCCAATCGGCGACGTTCGCCTCCGGGGCGCCGTCAACCGGCGCAAACACGGCGTGCGGGGCAATCTCACGGAAAATCGGGATGTCACTAATCACCGCGGGGCAACCGGCAGCCTGAGCCTCAACCACGGGCAGACCGTAACCCTCCTCGCGGGAAGCAGTCACCAGCGCGTGCGCCTGGCGGAGCAGCTGCTGGTACTCCTCATCGCTCACGCCGTTGTGCACCTCCACGTTCTCACCGATGAGGCGCTCGTCGGTGAGCTGCACCAGGCGCTGCGGCGGCATCTTCGACAGCAGGTGCAGGCGGTAATCCGGCAGCGCGCGCATCGCCAGCAGCAGGGTTTCAACGTTCTTGTACGGCATGAACGAACCCATGTACACCAGGTGCTTGACGGGCTGCTCCTCGCGGGTGGTGGCGCGTTCCAGCGCGGTCTGGCGGGAGACGACGCTGCCGGGCTGCGGGGCGTTGGGCACCACGAACAGCGGCTTGGTGGTCAGCTCGTGCTCACGAATCAGTGAGGCGGTCGACTCAGAAACAGTCACGACCGCGTCGCCGTGGTTGAGCAGGAAGCGCTGCGGGGTGTAGGTCTTGTGGAAGAGTCGCCAGCCCACGCGCACCGGTGCGGGCAGGAACCCGGGCGGGGTTGGGTGCGAGTAGTAGATCAGGTCGTGCAGGGTGAGAATCAGTTTGAATTTGCGTCCGGTGGAGCCGATGGTCTGCATGGGGGAGAACACCACGTCCGGCGCATACTTGTTCAGCTGCAGGGCTGCGGTCGGTTCGAGCGGGCCGGTGGGCGAGCAGATTTTCACGTGCGGCAAATCCGGTAGCATGTCCAGCTGACGTTCGTCGCTAATAATCATGGTGAGGTTGAGGTCGGCGGCGGCTTCGTCACCGGTGTCGATGAGGGTTTTGAGCGCGCCCAGCAGGGACGCGGTGTAGCGGCTGATGCCGTCGTGGAAGCCGATACGGGTGTATCGGGCGTCAACCATGAGTTTCATGTTGGTTCCTTACTTCTCGTTCCCTGAGTGGTCGGCGGCGAAATCGGCGATGAGTTCCGCGGCGCGGCGAGGGGTTTCGTAGTGGATGAGGTGCCCGACTTCGGGGATCATGTCCAGGCGCTCGCGGGCGCCGGACGAAGAAGCGGGCAGGTCGCGGGAGGTCAGCGTCGCGTACATGGCGCGCGCTGTTTCGGGGGTGCCCAGGTCGTCGTCTTCGGCGACGAGCATCTGCACCGGCACCCGGATTGCGGCGGCGTATTCGGCGGCGGTGTGCGTAATGGACGCTTCGTAGGCGCTGAGCACTCCGCGGCGGGAACCGAAGGAGCCGAAGTATGCGGCGTGCTGGCCGTTGATGAAGCGGCGCATTGCCTTGTCTTTGGTGCGCATCATGACTTCGCTGGAGGCGCGGGTAATCAGCTGCGAACGCAGCAGCGGGTAGCCGATTTTTTCGGGTAGTACCGCGCCGGCACGGTAGTAGAGGGATGCGAGGCGGGAGGCGACGCGCTGGCTGCCTTCGAGGGCGGGTTCGCTAATCGGGTTGATGAGCGAGAGGAGCGCGAGCGAGTTGGGGTGTGCGGCGGCGAAGGCGCTGGTGACGATGGAGCCGAAGGAGTGGCCGACCAGGTGCAGCGGTAGGGGCTGTGCATCCTCGCGGGCGGGGTTGGTGTGCTTCACAAAGTCGTTCAGCCACGCCACGTACGCGTTGATGTTGTCTCCGCCCTGAGCATTTTCGGGCAGGTCTGCGGAGCGGCCAAAGCCGGGCAGGTCGGGGCTGATGATGCTGACGTTCGGGATGAGCTTCAGCAGGTAGTTCGCGATGATTTCCAGGCCGTGGTGGTCGCCGCGGAAGCCGTGCACGAGCAGCACAGGGTAGGAGCCTTCGGGGAAGGTGCCGCCGTTCATGCCTTTGCCGTACTGCCAGTAGCGGGTCATGACCGCCTGCGCGCCCTCACCGATGAGGGCGTCGTGGCGGGTGCCGGGAATGAGCGGGCCGGGCACACCCTCAAGAACTGAGGTGTTGGGGGAGTCCGGGGTAACGGTGGAGGTCATGGGTACCTTTCGCGGGTTGGGTACTGGGACGGCAAAGTCCCGTTCTTAATTCTAGGGGAGAAGCCTGAAAGGGCTCTGAAACCCGACTGCCGCATCGGTGGTTGGGCGTGTGATTGCGCAGGTGGTCGGGTGGGTGGTGCCGTCCATTTGGTAGTCGGCTCGGCCTCAACTCTGGCGCGGTGCGGGTTTCGCGTTACACTTGGAGGGTTAAGTTTTTATCAACCTGTCTTTATTTAAGGAATCGCTGTGTCTGCTCAGGTAGAGACCGAACGCAACGAAAATGCGTACGACTTCCGCGCTATGGAAGCCAAGTGGCGCCCCTACTGGGACGAAACGAAGGTTTTCCAGCCCACCGGTGACGCCCCCAAGGGCCGCAAGTATGTGCTGGATATGTTCCCGTACCCCTCCGGTGACCTTCACATGGGTCACGCGGAGGCATTCGCTATTGGTGACATGAACGCCCGCTACTTCAAGCAGTGCGGCTACGATGTTCTGCACCCGATTGGCTGGGACTCCTTCGGTCTGCCCGCTGAGAACGCAGCCATTAAGAACGACACTCACCCCAAGGAGTGGACGTACAAGAACATTGAGACTCAGGCTGAGTCGTTCAAGCGTTACGCTATTGCCGCTGACTGGAGCCGCCGCCTGCACACCTCGGACCCCGAGTACTACAAGTGGACTCAGTGGCTGTTCGAGCAGTTCTACAAGAAGGGCCTGGCATACCGTAAGGACTCCATGGTCAACTGGTGCCCCAAGGACCAGACCGTGCTCGCGAACGAGCAGGTTGTGAACGGTGCGTGTGAGCGTTGCGGTACTACCGTGACTAAGAAGTCCCTGAACCAGTGGTACTTCAAGATCACCGACTACGCGCAGCAGCTGCTGGACGATATGGAGCAGCTGGAGGGCAAGTGGCCCGACCGCGTGCTGCTCATGCAGCGCAACTGGATTGGCCGCTCTGAGGGCGCTGAGGTGCGCTTCGAGATTGAGGCGACCGAGGACCAGGCTGCTGAGTCCTTCACCGTGTTCACCACCCGCCCGGACACCCTGTACGGTGCAACCTTCATCGTGGTTGCTGCGGATGCGGCGTTCGCCGAGCAGATTGTGGCGCCCGAGCAGAAGGCTGCCCTGGAGCAGTACCGCGAAGACATTAAGGCACTGAGCGACATTGACCGCCAGTCCTCCGACCGTGAGAAGACCGGCGTATTCACCGGCCGCTACGCAATTAACCCGCTGACCGGCGCGAAGCTGCCCGTGTGGGCTTCTGACTACGTGCTCGCCGACTACGGTACCGGCGCGATTATGGCTGTGCCCGCGCACGACCAGCGCGACCTTGAGTTCGCCCTGAAGTTCGACCTGCCCATCGTGAAGGTTCTGGACGTTGAGGGTGCTGAGGACCCGGCTACCAGCGGTGTTGCCGCAGCTGGTGACGGCGTGCTCATCAACTCCGGTGAGCTGACCGGCCTGCCGAAGGCTGAGGCGCTCGCTAAGGCTATTGAGCTGGTTGAGGCTGCCGGCACCGGTGAGGGTAAGGTCATTTACCGTCTGCGTGACTGGCTGCTGTCTCGCCAGCGTTTCTGGGGTACCCCCATCCCCGTGATTCACTGTGAGGATTGTGGCGAGGTTCTGGTGCCTGAGGATCAGCTGCCGGTGCTGCTGCCCGATAACCTGCGCGGTGAGCAGCTGGCTCCTAAGGGCCAGTCGCCTCTTGCCGCTGCCGATGACTGGGCGATTGTGCCTTGCCCTGAGTGTGGCAAGCAGGCTCGCCGTGACTCGGACACCATGGACACCTTCGTGGATTCCTCCTGGTACTTCCTGCGTTACGTTTCCCCGAACTACGACAAGGCTCCTTTCGACCCGCAGGCTATGAGCGAGTGGGGTGCCGTCGACATGTACGTTGGCGGTGTGGAGCACGCTATTCTGCACCTGCTGTACGCACGCTTCTTCACCAAGGTTGTTCGCGACCTGGGTCTGATCAAGCACGATGAGCCGTTCAAGGCTCTCATGAACCAGGGTCAGGTGCTCAACGGCGGTAAGGCGATGTCCAAGTCGCTGGGTAACGGCGTGAACCTGGGTGAGCAGCTCGACAAGTTCGGTGTGGACGCTATCCGCACCACCATGATTTTCGCGTCCCCGCCCGAGGATGACGTGGACTGGGCGGATGTTTCCCCGTCCGGTTCGCAGAAGTTCCTGGCTCGCGCATGGCGTGTGGCCCAGGACGTCACCAGCGAACCCGGCGTTGACGCAACCACCGGTGACCTGGAGCTGCAGAAGCTGATTGCTCGCACCGTGCACGAGGTTCAGGGCCTGCTGGATAACGGCAAGTTCAACGTGGTTGTTGCTAAGACCATGGAGCTTGTGAACGCTACCCGTAAGGCTATTGACTCCGGTGCTGGTGCGGCTGACCCGGCTGTCCGTAAGGCTGCTGAGACTGTCGCTATTCTGCTGTCTCTGTACGCACCGTACACCGCTGAGGACATGTGGCACGCTCTCGGCCACGACACCCCGGTTCTGACCGCGGGCTTCCCCGAGGCTGACCCGGCTCTGCTGGTGGATGACACCGTCACCGCTATCGTGCAGATTAAGGGCAAGGTCAAGGCTCGTCTGGAGGTTGCGAAGGATATTTCCGAGCAGGAGCTTCAGGAGCTGGCTCTGGCGGATGCCGCTGTTCAGCGTTCGATTGGTGACGCCGAGATCCGTAAGGTGATTGTGCGTGCGCCTAAGCTCGTGAACATCGTGATCTAAGCTTTTTAGATAAAGAAGTTTCTTAGATAAAGTACAAGCCCCGCTGTGGCTTCGGATCGTTCAATGGAACGAACCCGGAGGCGCGGCGGGGCTTTGCTGTACTGCGGTAGTGATGAGTGCCATAATGTTCAGGGAACGCTAGGAGAGGGTTCGTCATCGAATCACGCACTGACGAACCGGAAGAAGGGCCGGAATATGGAGCGAGAGAACAAAGCAGAGAACCGCATTGCCGTGGTGACCGATAGCGCCGCCGCCCTCGACCCGGAGCTCGTGCAGCGCCTGAGCGCTCGCGGTAATTTTGTACTGGTTCCGATGCCGGTGACTATTCGCACGCCCGGTGAGCCGGATCGTCAGCTGCAGGATTTGACCACCGCCGAGGTGGATGAGGCGATTATGCTCGCGCACGTGATGGGTCAGACGGTGAGCACTTCCGGGCCCGCGCCGGGCGTGTTTGCTGATGTGTATGACGAGTTGGCGTCGCGAGGTTTTACGCATGTGGTATCGGTGCATCTGTCCGGTGAGCTCTCGGGCACGGTGGAGGCGGCACGCACCGGTGCCCGCCTGAGCCGCCTGGGTTCTAAGGGTGTGAGCGTGGTGGATAGCCGCACGGTCGCCGGTGCCTACGGTCATGCGGTGGTGCGCGCCCTGGAGATGCTGAACTCTGCTTCCTCTGATTTTGTTCCGAGCCCTGACCACCCAAGCTCTGACTATCCGACTGTGGCGCAGCTGGTGGACTACATTCAGTCCGTCTGCGAGCAGTCCACGCTCTACTTCTATATCCCGACCCTGGATGCGTTGCGCCGCGGTGGCCGTGTTTCCCCGGCGTTGGCGATGGTGGGGCAGATGTTCCAGATTAAGCCGATTGGCACGATTACCGAGGGCAAGCTGGCGTATGTGGAGCGCCCCCGCACTGCGGCGCGCGCCCTGGAGCGCCTGGTGGAGGTGACCGTGCAGACCTGCCGTGAGCATCAGCATGCGGCGGCGCTCACCTCGGCTTCAGCGGGCTCTGCTACCGCCGACCCCGCCAGTTCTTCGCTTGCCGCATCCCCGCGCGGTGAGGTGGTTGCGGTGCATCATGTGGGTAATGCGGCGCAGGCGGTGCAGCTGTACGAGCAGGTTCAGCAGATGCTGGGGGAGAGCTCCCTAGTTCATGATGCCGCCGCTTCTTCGGCGCCGGAGTTTTTGGTGAGCGCGCTACCGCCGGTGCTGTCGGCTCATTCGGGTTTGGGTGCTGTGGCGCTGGTTGTTTATTAGGATCGTGTACTAGCCGACTACCCGGCGTGCGCGTGTTGAGCCTGTGCTGTGTGCTTGTGCTGTGTGTCCGCGGATGTGCTCATGCGGTGTTTCCGTGCGATGCGCCGCGGGCGACACGAAACGCGACACGAAAACTGTGCTCCGGGGGAGTTTTTAACCCGTTTTGGGCTGTGGTGTGTCTTACGTTGGGGTCGTTTGTTTTCGCGTGAGAATTTGCACTGCCCGTGAGTTCACGGGGCCTCTTTGAAAGCCATTCGCAAGTGAAAGGGTATTTTTTACCCTCACATTTTGCCTTGATATGGCGCGGTTTTTAGCAAATGTGCGTTTCATGTGTGTTTATGTTGCCGTGACCGTATCGCAACATTTTCTAAGGGTGAACACAACGCAAACCAACAGAAAACAACGGGTTTTTGCCGGTTTTTATGGCGCAACTCACAAAAATTTCTCGATAGAACACACCAAAACACACACAAACTAGGGTAGGATTGTTACCAACAACGGCGGAACGCACCGGGCAACATAGAGCACGGACGAATCCGACTAAACCAGAGCCCACAAGGCATCGGATTTGTACACCGCCACCAACGCACTGACAAGGAGATACTCCAGTGACTGTACGCGTAGCAATCAACGGCTTCGGCCGCATCGGCCGCACCTTCTTCCGCGCAGCTCAGACCGAGGGCGTCGGCTTCGAGATCGTCGCAATCAACGACCTCACCGATGTTGAGACCCTGGCACACCTGCTCAAGTACGACTCCATCATGGGTCGCTTCAACGCAGAGGTTGAGGTCAAGGAAGGCGCGCTGGTTGTTGACGGCAAGGAAATCAAGATCCTCGCTGAGCGTGACCCCCAGAACCTCCCCTGGAAGGACCTGGGCGTTGACGTAGTCCTCGAGTCCACCGGTTTCTTCACCGAAGGCAGCAAGGCAAAGGCACACATCGAGGCTGGCGCTAAGAAGGTTATCCTCTCCGCTCCCGGTAAGAACATCGACGGCACCTTCGTCATGGGCGTGAACGACGACCAGTACGATGCAGCTAACCACCACATCGTCTCCAACGCATCCTGCACCACCAACTGCCTCGCTCCGATGGCTAAGGTTCTGAACGATGCATTCGGCATCAAGCAGGGTCTGATGACCACCATCCACGCATACACCGCTGACCAGCGTCTGCAGGATGCTCCCCACCGCGACCTGCGCCGTGCACGCGCAGCAGCTGTGAACATGGTCCCCACCTCCACCGGTGCAGCAGCAGCTGTTGGTCTGGTTCTGCCCGAGCTGAAGGGTAAGCTGGATGGCTTCGCAGTGCGCGTTCCCACCATCACCGGCTCCATCACCGACCTGACCTTCACCGCTGAGCGCGAGGTCACCGTTGAGGAAGTCAACGCAGCAGTCAAGGCAGCAGCTGAGGGTCCCCTGAAGGGCATCATCAAGTACAACGAGGATCCCATCGTGTCCAAGGACATCGAGGGTGAGCCCATCTCCACCGTCTTCGACGCACCGCTGACCAAGGTCATCGGCGACCAGGTGAAGGTTATCGCTTGGTACGACAACGAGTACGGCTACGTTGCACGCCTCGTGAAGTTCACCAACAAGGTTGTGGCTTCCCTCTAAGCCCCAATAGGCTTACGATGCTCACCGAGTGTAAGCGTCACCCCGCGTAACTAACGCATAGTGAACCCCGGCACCACCGCATTAAGCGGGGGAGTCGGGGTTTGCTGTACCAAGACTCTTTATGAGGGCCTTGAATAAAACCCCAAAAAACGTATAAACATACTATTTTCCGTCGCCCTTTTTGGGTCAAAAGTACCGTAAGAAAATAGCTGATAGAGTGTGCGAATATCCGCGATATTCTGCGGAGAAACACCATATAAAAGCTATTTTTTAGGCTGTCAAACACCCTAATGTTCGGTATGATGGAAACGGTATATAAACCCACCTATCCAGGAGGAATTCCTATGGCTAAGGCACTGTCCGAACTGCTCGAAGAAGGCGTCGCAGGCCGCCACGTTCTCGTCCGTTCCGACCTGAACGTACCCCTGAAGGACGGCGTTGTCACCGATGATGGCCGCGTCCGCGCATCCCTGCCCGTCATTGAGAAGCTTGCCAAGGCTGGCGCACGCGTTATCGTGACTGCACACCTGGGCCGCCCCAAGGGCAAGGTCGACCCCCAGTACTCCATCGCACCGGCAGCTGCACGCCTGGCTGAGCTGGCATCCGTGCCCGTGAAGGTTGCAACCGACCTGGTAGGCGAGGACGCAAAGGCTAAGGCAGCAGCCCTGGCTGACGGCGAAGTTCTGGTCGTTGAGAACGTCCGCTACGACGCACGCGAGACCTCCAAGGACGACGCAGAGCGCGGCGAATTCGCTGACGAGCTGGTCGCACTGACCGGCGAGAACGGCGCATACGTGAACGACGCATTCGGTGCAGTTCACCGCAAGCACGCTTCTGTCTACGACGTTGCTAAGCGTCTGCCCGCATACCTGGGTGACCTGGTGAAGAAGGAAGTTGACGTTCTGGCTAAGACCCTGAACGACCCCGAGCGTCCCTTCGTCGTGGTCATGGGTGGCGCTAAGGTTTCCGATAAGCTCGCCGTGATTGACAACCTGATCGGTAAGGCTGACACCATCCTCATTGGTGGCGGCATGGGCTACACCTTCGCATACGCACAGGGCTACGAGGTTGGCCAGTCGCTGCTGGAGAAGGACCAGGTCGAGAACGTTCTGCGTTACCTGAAGGAAGCTCCCGAGAAGGGCACCGAGATCATCACCGCAGTGGACGTTGTCTGGTCTGACGCATTCTCCGCTGATGCTAACACCGAGATCCGCCCCATTGAGGACCTGACCGGCGGCAAGCTGGGTGCAGAGGCTGAGGGTCTGGACATTGGCCCCAAGACTCGTGAGATCTTCGCTGAGAAGATCAAGGGCGCAAAGACCATCTTCTGGAACGGCCCCGTTGGCGTGTTCGAGATTGCTCCCTTCGCTGAGGGTACCCGCGCGGTTGCACAGGCGATCGTCGACTCTGACGCATTCTCCATCATTGGTGGTGGCGACTCTGCTTCTGCAGTCCGTAACCTGGGCTTCAAGGATGAGCAGTTCGGCCACATCTCCACCGGCGGTGGCGCTTCCCTCGAGTACATTGAGGGTAAGACCCTGCCCGGCCTGGAGGCACTGGGCGCCTAATCTGGCGCGGCTCATCTGACTCTACGTACAGTAGCGCAGAGTTTTAGCGTAAGAAACCCCTGTCGGGGCGGTATTTCGGTACCGTTCCGGCGGGGGTTTCTGCATGCCCGCTCATGCCCGGATAATCCTGCGCGGGCAGGGGTGGGGCTGTTTCCTGGCTATATGCTGTGGATTCCCTGGGTTTGCCACTTGTATCGGGGAGGCTGAGGAGTGGCTTTACTAGACTGGAAATGTAGAGGGCCTCGGCGCTCACCGGGCGGTACCCATACGGTTACCGCGGGGGGGGGGATGAAGCAGGGAGCACACGCACCTCTACCGACAAGCAAATACAGGCGGGCGAAGACGCCCAGGTGCTGAGCCCAGCCGCCCCGAGCAGCCCAGAACCGCCTCGGCAGCTCGCAAACTCAGCAGCTCGTGTACTCAGTAGCTCATGAACATGGAATCCAGGGAGGGAAAGAATGCCCATAGACACTCAAGCGCTCTTTGACGAAAAAGACTACACCGGAACATACCCGTACGTTGCCGATGGCGTGATTGGACCCTACACACCCGCAAACCGGGACCACCCCGCCTACTCGGCACCCGCCCCGGGCGTGAGGTACAGGCCGAGGCACTATGCGGCGAGGAACCTGCGCCCCTACCTGGGCTACTACTACGCCTGCCAAAACTACATGATTCTCGCCTCGGAACCGGCAGTTCTGAGGATGGACAATATCAGCGAAGAAATGTTTTTCCCCGCCATTCAGGACCTCTACGAAGAAGGTAAAGGCTGGGTCATTACCCCTAACCCCCAGATTCTGACCATGAACCTGCTGGAGAGGCAGCCGCGCCTCATCGACGAGACGCTAAAAATTGTGGAATGGAACGTGCGGTTCGATATCCTTCCCGAAGTTCAGGTGTACCGCAAAGACACGAACCAGGTGTACCCCATCACTGATTTTGATACGCGCGGCCTGATCCGTGACGGCGCAATCCACGGGACTCTACGCACACAATTCACGAATGAGTGGAGGCCCGTCCAATTCATTCCAGAAAATAGCCTGAGCTAGAGGAGGGGAGAGAAGCATGACGAATAACTTTGGCGGACCCGGATATAACCGATCTGGATATAACGAGCAACGAGCGCTCATGAGGTCTGTGATTACTCGCGCCAAGTTTATACGAGCTGGCGTGTTCGCTGGTGCCGCCCTCGTTGCGGTGGCTTTTGGTTGGGGTACTAAACTGCTCAACGGGACGGGTTCGGAGTCTCAAGCCGATAAGAAGCGTGACCAGGAATTTGTGCGCCTGGAACCCACGGAAAAGTACGATGAGCTCCGTACCTTGGGGACCTCTTCCGGGCCGTTGGTTTACACGGCGTTTGAGCGTAAGGGTCGCTTCATTCCTGCCACCGAGGCGCAGGCGGCGCAGAACGTGCCGTACCCTATTCAACAGCCCGGAATGGATAACTACGACCGCGCTGGCCTGTACGCGTTCTTGGCGTACTACTTCGCGTCGATGAATTACTTCTACCACACGGGCGACACGGAGCCTCTTTCTAAGGTCACGGACCCCGAAAAGGTGCTGCACCCCGAAATTCTTCGCCTGTACAGGGAGAAGCGCGGGTGGGTTATTTCGGCTGATAAGAATGTGCTGAGCGCCAATGTCGCTGATGATCTTATCGCCGGTGAAAAGGCTAAAAATACGAGCCGAAAAATCCTGGTGAGCACCCTGTACACGACTAAGGCTAAGGACCTTGCATTTTATGTTAAGGAGACGGGGGAGAAGCAGGATATCCGCAAATATTTGAAGTATCTGGGGCGTTTCTCGCTGGCTGTGGAGCATCTGCGTGGGCAGTGGGTGATTGTGGTTGACCGCGACGGCTACAGCAACCGCAACACCTACGAGCCGATCTACCCGCAAGGATTCGGGCAGCTGTAGCTTTCAAATAAACCGAGGAAGTGCATCCGCAGGGGAAGCCACCATGAGGCTTCCCCTGCACCCGTTTAAATGGCTACAGAACCCGCAAAACGGCAAGGGTCGAAAGAAACCGATGAACGCGGGGTGAGAATAGTCAAGGCACAGCATAAAACCGCGCCGAACCAGTGAAAATATGCCGCCAACCCTCTAAAATAGAAAAGGAAAATTCCGAACAACAACCCCGCACGGCATACCGCGCGGGAAAGCTAAGGAGCGAACTATGTCGCGTAAGCCCCTCATCGCAGGCAACTGGAAGATGAACCTCAACCACGCAGAGGCAGTCACCCTCGTCCAGAAGCTCGCATGGACCCTCGACGACGCAAACTTCAACTTCTCCGCAACCGAAGTAGCCGTCTTCCCGCCCTTCACCGACATCCGCTCCGTGCAGACCCTCGTCGAAGGCGACAAGCTGGACATCCTCTACGGCGGCCAGGACCTCTCCGTCCACGACTCCGGCGCATACACCGGCGAAATCTCCGGCGCATTCCTCTCCAAGCTCGGCGCAACCTTCGTGCTCGTCGGCCACTCCGAGCGCCGCACCTACCACCACGAAAGCGACGAGCTGTGCGCAGCAAAGGTCCAGGCAGCATACAAGCACGGCCTGACCCCCGTCCTCTGCGTCGGTGAGCCCCTCGAAATTCGCGAAGCAGGCACCCACGTCGAGTACACCCTCGAGCAGCTGCGCGGCTCCATCGCAGGTCTGACCGCAGAGCAGGCAGAAACCCTCGTCATCGCATACGAGCCCGTCTGGGCAATCGGCACCGGCAAGGTCGCAACCGCAGACGACGCACAGGAAATGTCCGCAGCAATCCGCGCAGAAATCGCTAAGCTCTACTCCGCAGACGTTGCAGAGAAGGTCCGCGTTCTCTACGGTGGCTCTGTCAAGTCCTCCTCCGCACCCTCCATCATGGGCAAGGAAGACGTGGACGGCGTGCTTGTCGGCGGCGCATCCCTGCAGGCTGACGAATTCGCAGCAATCGCGCGCTTCGACGCATAAAACCCCGACGCACCACAGCGTCTCATAGCATTACAGCGCCCGGCGGGTACCCACCCGACCGGGCGCTGAACCATTAAACCGCCACCGGAGATAGCGGCGGGCGCAAGAGCCGGGGGTTAGAGCCGGGAGTAGGAGCCAGACGTAAGAGGCGGGGGAGAAGAGGCGGGCGCGTTCGCCCCTAACCGCAAAACCCACCCAGAACACGCCGACCCCGCGGTTCGCCCCGTACACTTAACGGCATGTTCAGCTTTGGTTTTTCCCTGGTCGTCGCAGCCCTCGTCGGCATGATCCTCTACAGCTACCTGCGCAACCGCAAAGTGAGTGCCCCGCGCCTACCCGGCAATGACGGCGGCAACATCGGCTACGCAGGCGGCGCAGAATACCAGGAACCCTCGCCCGAATACCAGTACTTCGAGAGCCGCCGAGAAGCATTCCTCGACCAGCTCTACAGCCGCACCTCCTCACCGGAAATCCCCGTCACCCTCACCCTGCGCGACTGGGTAGACCAGGGCTTCTACGCTGAAGGAGGCGCCTACTGGGCAGCCGCGCAGCAGTTCACCTACTACCTCATCGACGGCGGATACGTGCGCGCCTACGACACCGAAGGCGACGAACTCACCGCCCAGCGTGTGCTCACCGACCGCCCCGCAGCACTGCAGCTGACCCCCAGCGAATACCAGCGCCGCAGCAACCGCGCCGCATAAAAAGCCGCCTCAACGTGACCGAAAGGCGGCTGTAGCGTATAGTTAAACCCGTCTGTCTGCACCCCGCAGCCCAGGCACCCCACCAGAAGACAACGAAGGAAGGTCCCCATGGACGTCATCATGAACGTACTCATGGTCATCATCGCCATCACCAGCGTGATCGCAGTGATGCTTGTGCTGCTCAACCGCGGTCAGGGCGGCGGCCTCTCCGACATGTTCGGCGGCGGTATGACCAACTCCCTGAACTCCTCCGGTATGGCGTCCAAGAACCTGATCCGCCTGACCGTCACCGTGATCGTCATCTGGGTTATCGCAGTGGTCCTGTACGGCCTGGCAATGCGCTTCAACGGCCAGATCGTCGTCTAGCCAGAGCCTCTCATCAGAGCCCACGCCCACCCCACCGAGGGTGAGCCAGTAGAGCTTCTCCCCGGCACTTCTCAACCGAGAATGCCGGGGATTTTTTATGCACCAAACGGCAATGACGAAAGCGGTAGCGGGGCGCGAATCTTTACGGCATGATAGGACGTATACACCACATACGAAAGGCAAAGAAGCCATGAGCGCCTACACCCTCGACTATACGTACACCGCCCCGTCAGCCCTCATCGACGGCGCCGACTCCCGCGCGCTCAGCCTCGCCACCAGCGGCGGCAGCACCCCCGAAGGTGCCATCTCCCACCCGTACTTCTTCTCCGGGTTCCTCGAACGAGCAGACGTCTACGCCACCGCATTACTGGTCGTCGCCAGGGTCGCCCGCACCCGCTTCTACGTACCGCCCAGCTCCCTCGCCGGAGCCCTACGCGCCGCAGACCCAGTCGTCACCAGCACCGCCGAAGGCCTACGCTTCGAATCCTTCAGCGCCTGCTGCGGAGTGTACGCGCGCCTCGACGTTGACTCCAGCGCACTCGACGCCAGCCACAGCGCCGTAGGCGTCACCAACGTAGACGTCAACCCGCCCCTGCGCGCCGCGCTCGCCTCCCTCAGGGCAGGGGAGCCCATCCACCTGAACGTCGGCGACGACGGGCTGCTCACCACCACCCTTGACGGCTCCGTCATGGAAGAAAAAGTGCCGCTGCCCATCCGCTGGCTCAAAGGCTTTGCAGAAACGCAGATGCTCTCATCCCGCATGAGCCCGGTGCACAGCCTGGACGCTGCCGCCGCCCGAACCTTCATCCACTCCCTGCCGCGTAACTCCAGCACCAAGGCGGTCCTGTGGGCGACCCGCGCGGTGCGTTCCCTGCGGCTTGCCACCCGCGCCACCGCCGGATCCGTATGCGTGGCGGGCCCCGAGCGTCTGCGCGTGCTTGAGCCGCTCATCCGCCACATTCAGCGCCTGGACGCGTACAGTGAGCCCGTGAGCGCCGGTAACGCGCCCGTGCCCAGCGTGTGGGTGGCGCACCTGCCCGGTGCACGCCTGAGCATTGGTTTGAGCCCTGAAAAGTCACGTGGGTTCTCCGGTGAGGGATCCGTGCTGCAGGCGCTGTCTAATCCGAACACCGCCCAGAACGCTGACATGCTCAGTGTGCTGCTTTCCTTCGAGCCGCGCATTGACGTGCCCGTCATGTCTGCCCGCGCAGGCCTGGACGAGGCGGCAACCCGCGACGCCCTCGCCCTGCTGGCTTCCTCCGGTCAGGTTGGTTTTGACGCGCACGCTGGCGAGTATTTCCACCGCCCGCTGCCCGTGCATCCGGAGGCGCTGACCGCCATGCATCCGCGCCTGGTTGGCGCGAAAAAGCTTGCCGATTCCGGAGCCATTGAGCGAGTCGGGGCGGGGGAGCACGGCACCGGTGAGTACAGTGTGCGCAGCGGCGCGAACATGTACACCGTGGTGCTACCCGCCAACCCGTACGCCGTGGAGGGGTACCTCTGCTCCTGCCCCTGGTGGTTGAAGTACCGCGGTACGCGCGGCCCCTGCAAGCACGCCCTGGCGGTCAGTATTCTTTACCGCGAACACGCCGCCGGCTAGGGTAAACACCCCGACACATCACGCACCGCACTAAAAGACGACGCCCCAAAAGCTCGCCTCAGCTTCCTACCGAAAGACCACCATGCGCAAACGCCCCGAAACACACACCTTCCCCGAAGGTGTCATCACCGAGCCACTCCCCGGCGAAGTCATTTACCCGCTCACTAGGCAGCAAAAAACCTGGAGCGACATCATGCACTTCAACCGCAATCTCGCCAACATCCTGGCGGTCGGCGGTACCTTCGAACAGATTTACCGCCGCTGGCAGTACTTCGACATTGTCACCACCCCATACGGCTCCCAGCTCGGTAAAAACACGCCCGGAACCGTCACGCAGGACCGCGTCAAAGCCTACGCAGAGTTCGGCTGGTTCACCGGAGGCGTTGCCATGCGCCTAGCTGAGCTCTACGGTGGGGCGTGCCTCGAACACAACGAGGAATACTACACTGCCCTCATCAACTGCGACCGTGAGCTGATCCTCCCGCTGCTGCGCGAGGACGAACAGCTCCGCGAAGAACTCATCTGGGGCATGCTCGCCGTCGAAGGTACCCGGGACGTATCCCTCACCCAGCGCGACTCCTACAAGCCTGGACAGAAGGACAACAACCCCGGCTGGTCCTGTGCCCTCATCGAAGCCACCGAAACCCGGCTGATCAGCCGCGACCGCCTCATTGACGCGCTCCTGAGCTCCCTCATGAGCGACTTCCCGGCGTACCGGGTCGGCTGGTTCTCACGCCTGGTCACCGGACTCAAACTCACCGCCGAAGAAATCGCGGTACGTCAGAGCGAATTTCTGACGCTGTTCTCCTCGCCTATCGGCCCGAGCGTGGCCCTCGGCGTGCAGCATATTCACCGCCTCTGGAGCAAAAACCCGCAGGCGCTGGATGCCACCGCCTTTGCCTACGCGGCACCCGCCGTATGCGCCGGAACCAAAGCAAACGCACTCAAAATCCTGACCATGCTCCAGGCGCTTTACCGGGCGGGCACCCTCGACGCTGCCGCCTGCGAAGACGCTGTAGTCATGGCGCTCAGCCACACCCACGCGCAGGTGCAGGCCGCCGCCCTCAAACACCTCGAAGAATGGGTTCAGGCGGGTGCCGCAGACGATGCGAGCGCCGAGACTATCGTGTTCGCCGAGCGCGCCCGCGAACTCTACTGCGACTACCGATCCCAGCTCGATCCGCTGGTTGTGGCACAGATTCAGGAAAAGGGCTCGCCGCTCCTCGAAGATGGGTACAGCCCGGAGAATAGCCGGGGGAGCGGCGAGGACAGCGCCGCCCTCACTGAAGCTGCTGACATTGAGGCCGCCGCCGCGGAGGCGCTCGCCGCCTCCCGCGCCGTAATCCACCGGTACTGGGACACCCCCGTGCGCCCCGTTACCGCATCTGACGTGCAAGAACGCGCCCGTGCGCTCCTGCACCATCAGGTCGCGCCCAGCACTACCCCCGATACGCTCAATGAAGCGGAACTTCCCGAAACGCACGCCGGATGCGAGCTGGAACTGGAACTGCTCACCGCCTACCTGCTCAGCGCCGACGGCACCGCGCAAAGCCCGAACCTGCTCGAACAGCTGGTTCCTATCTGCCTGAAAAAGCTGAACCACTGGGGTTTGACATGGTTCGACATGCGCGCGCACTTGACGGTTCTTGCCGCCGCCGGGAAGCTGCGTGAGCGCCCGAAGGCGTCGGAGATGACCCCGAAGGAAGACCCCGGTACGGTGCCGAACCTGCACACCATGTACTCCCGCCACGCCACGTTCTTCAGCACCGGATTCAAGGACGCCCTCGGCGTGCTGCAGAGCAGGCAGAGCTACACGCCGCTCGCCACCCCTGAGCTGTTCGGCGGGTGGGTACATCCGGATACCCTGGTGCGCCGGTACGCCAAGAACCTGGCTGATGGAGCCCCCATCCTACGTCAGGATTTCACGGCGGCGCTACTGCGTGTGCGCGTGCCGGAGGTGCTGCCTCCGTACGCTACCGACGAGCAGCGACAGGATGCACAGAGCCGCCGAGCTGAGGCGCTGACCCTGCTTGAAAGCCTCGAAGAGCAATACGTGAAGAACGCTCAGGAGGACGCCCCGCGCTCTGCTCCTACCCAGATTCGTGTGCTCCGCTCCGCCCTCGACGGCACCCTCGCCACCGGGCGCGTCAACCCCTACCTGGAATCCATCACGGTAGCCCAGCGGGAAAAAAGCTGGGGCCTTCAGCTGAACGGGGTGGCGCACGGTGCTTCCACCCCCGAGCTGAACGCTTTCCGCGGACTCGCCACCGCCCACCACGACGAAGAAGGACAGTACGCCCTGCTCTACCCCTCGCGGGCAGAACCGCTGGCTTTCTACTGCGCTAGCAGCAACTGGTACAGCTTGGACCACAGCGCCTTTGACCGGAGCCTGTATTTGGCGTTGGCGGCGCACCCCGGCGCGTGGGGTCCCGCCTGCGCGTTCGTGTTTGCCGCGGGCTTCTCGGAGCAACGCGTCGAAATTCGTTCCCTCGCCGTGGAAATTATGCACCGCGTGCTGGACGATCAGCTCAGCCTTGAGGATGCCACCGCAGGGTTCGTGAACTTTGTGCCGCTGGCAATGCTGAACCGTTGGGCGCTCGCCCTCACCGACTTCGCCCAGCTGGATGCGCGGGCGGCGGTGCGCTTCTTCGCGCGCCTCATACCGCACCTGGATACCGGGGCGAACTCGCTCGGTAAGCTGCTGGGCGCTTTCAGCCAGGCGTTGGCGACTATCGACCCTGCCACCCGTGCGCAGCTCGTGGATGAGCCGCTGCGTGCCTGGTTGGGTACGCTGACCGGTTCTTCGCAGAAGGCGCGGTACGCCCGGAATATCCTCAAGCAGGTGCAGGGCTAACCGCCCCGCCCGCACCCGTTCAACTCTTCACAACCATTCACCATCAACTCTGAAAGCAGGTACCAATGACTGATACCGCCCAGCCGCACAACCCTAACGAGCGCAGCGCCAGCGAGCATAACGCAGGGGAGCGCACCCTCGAAGAGCGCCGTGCCGCCCTCAAGGCCCTCATGGCGGCAGAATCAACTGACGTGCAGGAGTACCACGCCGTCATCACCGGCGCCACCGAGGAGGAACGCGCCTCCCTCGCCCGAACCCTCACCCCCAAGAACGTGATTGGTAGCGACCACATTAACCGCACCCCGCTCGCCGCCTATGTTGCCGGGGCGCTCGTGCGCACCCCCGACGGCGACCCGTGGGAATACCACCGCTCCGCCGGTCGCGCCATGCGCACCCTGCTCTGGGAGGGGCGCCCGGATCAGCAGCTGATTGACGCGTTCCTGCTCGGCGCCACCGAACGACCCGACGAGTGGATTCTGCGTTTCATTGAGGGGCTACCCAACTCCTGGGCTCGCTCGAAGAAGATTTGGGAAACCTGCTACACGCTACTTCGCGCACGCAACCTGAGCTGCGAAGCCCCCGAATACCTGGTCCTTTTCCTGCACGAGGCCCTGCCCTGTGTGAAGAAAGGAAGCACCAGCAACCACGCCCAGCTCAAGACCTTCTTCACCCGCGATATGACCCTGCTCGACCAAGAATTCTGGGCGGTCTTCCGCACCGAGGGGGTGCTCTTCAAGGGCTACGGCAACCACATGGGTGAAAGCGCGGAACTCTGCCGCCTCATGGGCGAATACTTTGACATTCGCGATGAGATTCTGGACGCCCTGCTACGCGGCCTGACCAGCGATTTCAGTGCATTCAACTCGGCTGCGTTCCACTCCGTCTACGCCGACCTGCAACCCACCGACGCAGAAAACCGGGCACGCTTCGGGCAGCTCATGGCTGTCCTCACCGCAGAGCCCAGCGCCTCCGTCGGATTCGCGCAGACCATGCTGCAGAACGTCCTCAAAGCCTGCGCACCCGCCAACCTGCAGAAGACCCCCGACCTGCAACCCCTCGAACAGCTCGACCTGGAACAGCTCATCGACGCACTCGGCGCGAACCTCTACCGCACCGAAAAGAAGATTCAGCGCGGCGCCCTGCGCCTGCTCAAGCTCATCGCCACCCAGTACGCCGGCGTGAGCAAAGCCAAGCGCAAGAAGACGCAAACCGCCGAGCAGGTGGCGCTCGCCAACTACGTTGCCGAGCGCGTCCTCGAAGCCTACGAGGTGCTACCCCTGGAACTGCGCGGCGCCGCAGAAGCATGCCTGCCCGAAGACCGCCTGCCCCAGCAGGAAGAGGCGGAGGCGGCGGGCGCCTCCGTAGAGGTGCCGCCGGTGCTGTTGCCCGGCGTTGAGTGCCGAGAATCCGTCGCATCCATCGCGGATTTGGGTGAGTTCTGCACCCTCATTACGGAGGAGTCGAACACAAACTCCGGTCGAATTACCGGGGACGAATCTCCCAGCACTCGGGGAGAGAACCTGGCTCGTCTTTACCACTTTGCGGCGACCGGCAAGCTTGCACCGGTGGATCAGCAGCAGCTTCGTACCCTGCGTAAGATTGCCAGCGAATATTACTACAACAACGTCGCGTACATGCCTGCGCTGTGCGCCGTGTTGGAAGCTAACGCCGAGGCCGCGGGATACGAATCGTGGGAGCTACCCGAGCTGACGCCGCTCCTGCAGTATTCCGACCGTAGTGAGATGGTTGCACGAGCCTGCCCGAGTAACGCGCTCCTGAGCAAGGAAGAGATGATACGTCTGACTATTCAGAATAAACACCATCTCTGGAATGCTGACTACAAGCCGTTGAAGGGTTACCGTGACCTCCACGAGATTTTCCGCGAGCAGATGCGTGCCGTTGCTGCCGGGGGAGAGTACCACACGGATGGTCGTACGGTGCGCCTGCTGAGCGCACCACTACCCGCCCGCCAGCTGACCTACAGTGACTGGACTTATCGCACTGTTTCTGGCATGGATATGCCCTGGAGCGGCTTCAACCGCGGTCTCGACAATGATCGAGTCTGGGAATACCAGGAGGCCAGCAGGTCGGGTCGTCTCCGCGAGGCAGGCTTCGAAAACTTTAACGTTGAGGAATTCGTGAAGTACCAGCCCATGTGGCAGGTCAAGGGCGACATCGCGGATACCGTGGATGAGGCTCGCGAGGCGCTGAGCCGTGCAACCGCTGGCATGAGCCCCGAGGAGGCCATCGCCTACGAGGCTCTTAACACCGCATTTATTCCCTTCGTGTATCTGCTGAATCTCGACAGAGTTGACAGCTGGCTGGGTGACTTCCTCCCGGCGCTCACCGAGTGGGCGTCCTGGCTGCTTCAGAACAACCCGGACCTGCTCTCGGCATACTTCCTGTTTGCCGCTTCGCAGTGCGTTGAGGAGAAGACCATCACCCCCGTTCCCGTACTCATGCGTGCGTTGAGGGAGTCCACCGTGCAGGTGGGCGCCCCGACCTGCACTCTGCTCGGTTACGTGGCGAGCGCGAAGAACCCCGAGTACCGTCTGGCGGCGGCAGAAGCCATTGCGGCACTCTTTGAGGCGGGCCTGCTGGATACAGGAACCTTCGCGGAGACCCTGAAGTGGGCGCTGGAGGACGGGATGGTTCTTCCGACCCGCCTGGTGGCGACCCTGCGTGAGGTGTCGGCTATTAGTCCGCTGGCGGGTTGGCGTGTACTGCAGGTTCTGCGTCTGCTGCTGCCGATGGTTGGTGGGCTGACGAAGGGCGGCGACTATGTGCGCTTGGCGGTGGAGCTTGCCGAACTGTACGGCACGCCGGTTGAGATCCCCGCCGTCCTGGAGCCGAAGATGAAGGGCTCCACGGTGCTGGCGAAGGCACTGCGTGCCCTGGCTGCTGTGCCTGCCCGCAAGACGGAGGAGGCGCTTGCCGCCCGCGAAGCCGCGCTCGCCCTGCTCGGGGAGTCCTAACCCGAAAAAACCTACCTGCCGGTGATGCTACTTGCCCCTTAGCTAGAGCCTCACCGGCGGGTGGAAAACCCCCGAGCATGCTTCGGTGACGAAACGGCTTGACCACCGTCGCGGGGCGGGAGTACTCTATAAGCAATGGCGGATCATGAAGAGTCCTACTTTCTGAAATATCTTTTTCTTATATTTGTCGGATTCTTCGCTTCCCGCCATTTTTCTTTTAACCCCGTTCCCACGCGGCTGACAGATAAGCGGCTGATGGACAAGCACTCGGCGGATAAGCAGGCGACGGATAAACACCGCCCAGGCTCCGCTTACGTAACCGCCTGTTGCCCCCGCAGGTCACCGATGACCAAACCCAGCGACAACCCGCACCCACACCGCTACGATAAGAACATAAACACACCACCGACGGTGACAGCCGGGTGAGACCAACGGAAAGGACGACCCGTGACCACTCCCTACGACGCATCCCCCTACCTGCAGGAATCACCCTACCTCAACGAGTCCGCCTACCTTCACGGCGAAGCGCCCGAGGGCCTCAGCCCCCTCGTGCGCCTCATCCTGATGCGCCGCTACGGCGTGTACGTCTTCACCGACCTGGACGGCCCCTACTACCGCTCGAACTACTCGAGCATTAACGAGCTGCACCACTCCGGCGCATTCGACACCGACCTGGGGCGAGTATCCGTCCTGAGCGATTGCGGTCTGACCCTCAGCCCTGAGTCCCTCGCCCAGGCACTGAACGCCAGCGCCAACGAATTCGCCCTGTTCGCAACCATCTGGTCCTACGAATACGGGTACCGCCCCGGCCGCGTGTTCCGCCGCGACTTTGATTTGCGCGCCCTGACGCTCACCGACGAGCAGCGCTACACCGAGCAGATCATGCACTACCTCTCCAACCCGTACTACAACCCGGACGGCACCGAGCGTATCCTTGGCGGCCTGCCCGAGAACTACGTGCCCTACGAGTGGCAGCAGCCGATGAGTCGCTCCAACTTCACCAGCATGGAACGCAACCGCCGACCCCTGCAGATGGTCAGCGGCGTGCAGAACGCCCTGATCATGGCGGGTGCCCTCTACCAGCAGCTGCTCGGTCAGCAGCAGGCGTACAACCAGACCGACCAGCGCGACCTTGTGGCGTTGCGCCGTTTCCTCTCCCAGCATGACGCGCTGCCGGCTGCCCGACCGGAAAATAGCAGCCGCGAAAACCGCGTGTTCATCGCCGCCTGCCTGCACCCCGAAGACGCTGAGCACCTGCGCACCATGAAGGAGGCGCTCGCCCTCGCCGCCGCCTACTCGCGTCTGCGTTTCAACGGCACGGTGGGGGACCTGAGCCTGAGCATCGCGCCGCGCCTGAAGCTGCGCCGTAGCGAACGCACCCGCATCGCGCACCTGCTCAACCGGGTACTGGAGGCTGACCCGGTCGGTGCCCGCTACGACAGCGCACCCGCCGCCGAAATGTACAAGCGCCTCGTCAAGGCGGTTCACCCCGGCGACTACCCGTCACTGACCGCGCTGAGCCGCTGGGCTGACGACCTGTACCGCGGCGAGGTGTACAGCTTCGAATCACTGGTGGACCGCGCCTACGCAACTCGGGATGCGCAGAACGTGGCACGTCTGCTCTCGACCCGCCCCGGCGTGTTCGCACGCCAGCTGGTGCGCGCCCTGGATGCTTTCGAAGCGCCCCGCTACGGCATCGACACCGCCCCGAGCCCCGGCCAGCAGGTCATCTTTGACGCGTTCGCCGCCGTGGCGCCGCGCGTTTCCGCGCCCATCCTGGTGCAGATCCGCAACCTGGTGACCCTGCAGCGTAACGCGCTCGCGAACCCGCCGAAGGAACGCCCCGCCAACCCTGTGGCGGTGCAGGAGGACCGGGAGATGGCCGACTATGCGCGCCGCAACGCGGAGGGCGTCGCCAGGGTTCAGAACCTCATGCAGAACGCGGGCATCCCGAACCCGCTGGGCTCGTTCTTTGACCGTAACGCCGGCCTGTCTAACCCGCACACCTCTGTCCCCGAGAGCCCGCGAAACACTCAGCGTGCCGCGACTTCCGCTCAGAAGGCTCAGCCTGCCGCCCCGCAGCGCATGAACCTGTCCAAAACCGGTATCGCCACCATGATTCCGGCGCGCGAGTACAGCCCGGCGGTGCTGGACCTGCTGGAGCGCCTGGTCGAGATCGGCCTGTCCGGTCGCCTTGCCGAGACCAGCATCTACCTGCCCGAGCAGGTGGGCGATACGATCATGCCGCTGAACACCCGCAGCGCCCGCCCCTCCCTGGACGGTATGGGCCGCTACAACACCTCGACGGTGCACCTGTCGCCCACCGGCGTGATTCGCCTCTTCTGCTTCTGGGATGAGGGCGTGGACATTGACCTGTCGCTGATGATGTTTGACGCCGAAGGCAACTACATGGACAAGATCAGCTACTGGTCGCAGACCGCGAAGAACAGTCAGGGCGCCATTTACGCGCACCATTCTGGCGACATTACCGACGGTACCGGCGGCGCCTGGGAGTACATCGACATTGAGGCACGCAAGGCGCTCAAGGCGGAGGTGTGCTACCTCGTGCCGGTGGTGCAGCTGTACTCCGGCTTCGGAGAGGCGCGCACCCTGGACGCGGTGAACGACCTGCAGGCGGGCTTCATGGTGGTACCCGCCGTGGGTGTGGGCGAGGTGCACGAGGTGAGCCAGGTGCACACCAAGTTCACCCTGCGCGCTGAGAGCCGCGGCGTGCTGCCGTTCATTGTGGACCTGCAGAACCGCGACCCGTACGACATCCCGGAGGAGACCGATGCCATCGTGAAGGTGACGGATATCGGTCTTGCCCGCGGCATTAACGTGCTGCAGTCCGGCGCGAACATTACTGCCGTGCGTGAGCACTTCGATTGGGCGCAGCCCATGACGGTGCGCGAGTACCTGCAGCTGACCGGCGCGAAGCTCGCCCCGAGCCCCGAGGAGGCGCAGGAGGTGCTGGAGGCGACGGTTCCGTCGCTGGCGGCACTGTACGTGGGCTTCGAGGATGAAGCGGAGGAGCCCCAGGAACAGCAGTCGCAGAATCCTGCCGCTGCTGAAAAGTAGGCGGGCGTAGTAAAGAGTGGAGCCCCGGATAGTCGAAACAATCCGGGGCTCCACTCTTTATCTTGATGCAGTTCAGAACCGCGCCAGAACCGGAACCTTACGGGCGGTTCTCAGGAGCCAGCGACTCCTCGGTTGCAAAAATCAGGGTCTGCTTCTTACCGCGCGCACCCACCGCCGGGGTTTCCAGCAGCAGCTCAGCATTCAGGTCCTCAGCGTCCAGCTTCGCGCCAGCCAGCAGGCGGCTGGTCGCATCCTGCTTATCCTCACCGGTGATGAGGAAGAACACGTGACGCGAATTGTTGATAATCGGCAGGGTCACCGACACACGCTCAGCCGGTGGCTTCGGCGAATCAGAAACCATCACGGTCACAGCCTTACCGCCCTCAACCGGGTCCTCCGGCAGACCGGTACCCAGCAGAACCTGCTTACGGCCCGGGAACAGGGACGCAATGTGACCGTCCGGGCCCATGCCCAGCAGGGTGATGTCAAAGACCGGTGCGGGCCACTGGCCGCCACCGCCACCACCGCAGCCTCCGCCGCCGCATCCGCAACCACCTGCGGGCTCAGCAGCCTCAGCGTCAAATTCGTCGAGGGTAGTCTCTTCGATGGACTGCTCGGGTGCGGAAGAACCGCAACCGCCGCCACCGCAACCGCCGCCACCGCAACCACAGCCGCCGGAGCCGCCGTGCTCGTGACCTGCGCCGCCACCGTGACCGCCAGCCAGCGGCAGTTCGGTTGCGCCCTCGGGCATCTGCACGCTCACAGCCGGTGCGGAACCGGCGTAGTCGCGCATCTCGAAAGCGTAGTGCTCGGCGGCAGCCTCAAGACCGGTGAAAATATCGGACGGGCCCATACGGTGCACATTGCCCACAACCAGGCCGTGCGAAAGCAGGGGAGCGAGCAGTGCCTCAATAGCCTGACCGTCATTACGTTCGGGGCTACGTTCGGGCACGTAACGCTCATCGGAGAACCAGAAGTGCACGCGGGACCAGTCGATATCCTTCACACGCTCGTTCTCAGCCCACGCCTTCAAGGTGGCGATACCCATGGTGCCGCCGGTCAGCGAAATGTGGGCAATCGTGCGCTCAGAGAGCACGTGCTCAATGATGTCGAGGATGCGGGTCACCGCGTCCGCTGCGAGGGCCTCGCGGGTCGGGTGCGCCACCAGGGTGGGGGTGGATGCGCCCATGTTCTGAATCTTAGGCATCGAAAACCTCCGGGTATTCTTCGAGGTCCAGCATGTCTTCAGGCTGGCAGGTGTCATCGACGAGGGTTACGGTGCGCAGTGCCTGCTTCAGCACGTCACCGTAGGTGTCGTCCGGGTCGAGGCGGCGCAGTTCCTCAGAGATGCACTCGGCGAGGGTACGCACCGGCAGCGCAATCTGCTGATCGGGCGCGTACGGGGTGGAAACGGTCGCCACGGAAATACCGGGGCGGAACATGGTCACGGAACCGTCTTCACGCTCGATGCTGACGCGGTACAGGCCGCGGTTTGCCGCACCGATGGTCGCCAGGTGCACGGGTGCGTTGAGCTTCCAACCGAGCCAGGTACCGAGCAGCACCACGGACGGGGACTTGCTCGAACCCCACACAACCACGCGGCGTACGGGGGAGGAAGGCACCTGCTCCAGGAGCGCAGCCAGCTGGGTGCGCCACAGGGTGAGGCGGGTCCACGCCAGGTCGGTGTCGCCGGCGCGGTACACCTCGGCGAGGTGCTTGAGAGCTTCCTTCGGGTCTTCTGCGCGCGCAGAGTCGGTGATGCGACGCTGAGCGATACGACCGATGGAGTGCTGCGCGGGGTTCTCCGGAACCGAGTGCGGCCACCAGACCACAATCGGCGAGTCCGGCAGTAGTAGACCGGAAATCAGCGCCTCAGTCGGGCGGGATGCGCTACCCCAGCCGCGCAGAACAATCATCTCGGACGCGCCGGTATCACCGCCGAGGTGGATTTCTGCATCCAGCTGGTCGGGGTCGAGCGGGTCATGCGAAATGTGCACGATGACGCGGCTCGGGTGCTCGTGGGATGCACGAATTGCCGCGCGCATGGCCTCGCGGGAGTGGCCCTTTTCCGCGAGGACCACGAGGGTGAGTACTCGTCCGCTGCTGAGGCTACCGTTGGCTGCCGCCAGGTGGCTCAGTTCCTTGTTGATGGCGGAAACGGTGGTGTTATGCAGGTGCGAGATCACGGGCGCCTCCAAGCGCGGTTGTCGCGTTCGAGCATCTCGTGTGCCGAACGCGGACCCCACGAACCGGACTCGTAGGGTTCAGGCTTAATGCGGTTTTCTTCCCAGTACTCTTCGAAGGGGTCGAGGATCTTCCAGGAGAGCTCAACTTCTTCGTGGCGGGGGAACAGCGGCGGCTCACCGAGCAGAACGTCCAGGATGAGGCGTTCGTACGCTTCGGGGGACTCTTCGGTGAAGGAGTGGCCGTAGCCGAAGTCCATGTTGACGTCGCGGATTTCCATCTGGGTGCCGGGCACCTTCGCGGAGAAGCGGATGGTCATGCCTTCGTCGGGCTGCACACGGATGACGATGGCGTTCTGGCCGACCTGCGGGTTTTCACGTTCGCCGAAGAGACGGTCGGAGGACTTCTTGAAGATCACGGCGATTTCGGTGACTCGGCGGCCCAGTCGCTTGCCGGCACGCAGGTAGAAGGGGGTGCCTTCCCAGCGGCGGTTTGCGATGGATACCTTCAGTGCGGCGAAGGTTTCGGTGCGGGAGTCTGCGGGGATGTCGTTTTCGTCGAAGAAGCCGTTGACGTGCTCGCCACCCTGGTAACCTGCGGCGTACTGGCCAATCGCGAAGGAGTTCGGCAGGTCGTCAATGCGGACTGCTTCGAGGACCTTAGCCTTCTCGGCGCGCAGGTGCTTGGCGTCGAGGCTGAGGGGCTCTTCCATAGCGGTGAGGGCGAGCAGCTGCAGCAGGTGGTTCTGGATGACGTCGCGGGCTGCACCCACACCGTCGTAGTAGCCTGCGCGGGAGCCGATGCCGATGTCTTCGGCCATGGTGATCTGGACGTGGTCAACGTAGTTGGAGTTCCAGAGCGGTTCGAACATCTGGTTGGAGAAACGCATTGCAAGGATGTTCTGCACGGTTTCCTTGCCCAGGTAGTGGTCGATACGGAACACCGCGTCGGGCGGGAAGACCGCCTCCACGATGGAGTTCAGCTCGCGGGCGCTTTCAAGGTTGTGGCCGAAGGGCTTCTCGATGACCACGCGGCGCCAACCGTCGACGGGGTTGACGGTATCCTCATCGCGCGATGCGAGGCCGTGCTCGGCGAGCTTGGTGAGAACCTGCTCGAATGCCTTCGGCGGGATGGACAGGTAGAAGGCGTGGTTGCCGTGGGCGCCACGCTCGTCGAGTTCGGTAAGGGTGCTCTTGAGCTTTTCGAAGGCTGCGTCGTCGTCAAAGGCACCTTCAACGAATCGCATGCCCTGCTGGAACTGGTTCCACACGTCCTCGCGGAAGGGGGTGCGGGCGTTTGCCTCAACGGATTCGCGCACGTAGGCGCGGAAGTCGTCATCGCTCCAGGGGCGGCGGCCGAAGCCGACGAGGCCGAAGCTCGGCGGGAGCAAACCGCGGTTCATGAGGTCATACACTGCCGGAAGCAGCTTCTTGCGGGCAAGGTCGCCGGTCACGCCAAAGAAGACGAGCGCGGACGGCCCCGCAATGCGGGTAATGCGGCGGTCGCGAGTATCCCTGAGGGGGTTCACTTCATGACCATTAGTCACAATATATTCCTTTGATTGCCTTGGTTGGTTCGTGCGGCGCGCGGTTCGTACCTTATTCGCGCGGAGGCGATGCCGCATTCTGGAAGGTGTGTACCCTGTATTGTACCGGTTTTGACGGAATGACATGAGGGGCACCTAACCCGCCGGGATTCCCCGAGCGGTGAAGCTCTGGCGGGAACCCCGGCAGATTAGGTTGAGGTGCCGCGGTGCGCATCGGGCGGTGCACACCGACAGCGGTTAGTGCCGCACTATATTTTCGGCGGCTACTGAGGTGTTGTGGGGCTACCGAGGTGCGGCTACTTAGCCTGCTCGAGTGCCTCACGCACGGTCTGCAGCAGCTCTTCCCAGGAGACGTCGAACTTGGACAGGCCCTCAACCTCGAGCTTCTCCACGACCTCGGTGTAGGAGATACCTGCGGCACCGATAGCGTCCAGAACCTTGTTGGACTCGGAGTAGTTCGGCACGATGGTGTTGCCGGTGATTTCGCCGTGGTCGGCAACAGCGTTCAGGGTTGCCTCGGGCATGGTGTTCACGGTGTTGGGGGCAACCAGGCCGGTGACGTACAGGGTGTCCGGCAGTGCGGGGTCCTTCACACCGGTGGATGCCCACAGCGGGCGCTGTACGTTTGCGCCGTGTGCTTCCAGACGTGCCCAACGCTGGGAGGAGAACATTTCCTCGAACACCTCGTAGGCGAGGCGTGCGTTTGCCAGGCCCGCTTTGCCCTTGAGCTGCACAGCGTCGCCGCCGGCAGCTTCGAGGCGCGCATCGATTTCGGTGTCTACGCGGGAGACGAAGAAGGACGCGACCGAGTGGATGGTGGACAGGTCCTTACCGTTCTCCAGCGCCTGCTCCAGGCCGAGCATGTAGGCGTTGATGACCTCGCGGTAGCGGGTCAGGGAGAAAATCAGGGTCACGTTCACGCTGATGCCAGCAGCCAGGGTCTCTGCGATGGGGCGCAGACCTTCCTGGGTTGCGGGGATCTTGATCATGACGTTTTCGCGGCCCACACGCTCGTAGAGTTCACGCGCCATCTTGGCGGTACCCTCAGCATCGCGTGCCAGGCGGGGGTCAACCTCGATGGAGACGCGGCCGTCAAAACCGTTGGATGCCTTGTAGACGGGTGCGAACACGTCGCAGGCTGCGCGTACGTCGTCGCAGGTTGCGGCGAAGACTGCCTCTTCAACACTTGCGCCAGCGGCGGCAAGTTCACGCATCTGCTCAGCGTATGCGGCACCCTTGGAGAGCGCGCCAGCGAAGATGGTGGGGTTGGTGGTCACACCGACAACGTTGTGGGTCTTGATGAGTTCGGCGAGGTTGCCGCTGGTCAGACGCTCACGGGAGAGGTCATCAAGCCAGATGGAGACACCGGCGTCGGAAAGCTTCTGAGTGGACTCAGACATGTGAAAACCTTCGATTCTTTGTCGAAATTGAAATTTGAGATATCAGTGAAATCTACTGGGCGGCGGGAGGCTCCGGCTGAGTGGTCAGCCGGAGCCTACCCGTTGCGCCTGCGCCCCACCCTCACAGGGGGGAGCGCAGTGTGCGCGGCAGTTACCGCAACGTTGTTTACCGCGGTGTTGTTATCGCTTACTTAGCGGCGTCGATGGATTCCTTAGCGGCAGCCACGACAGCCTCCGCGGTGATACCGAATTCACGGTACAGGGTCTTCGCATCGGCGGATGCACCGAAGTGCTCGATGGATACGGCGCGGCCGGCGGTGCCGAGCAGGTCGTACCAGCTCATTGCCAGGCCAGCCTCGACGGAGACGCGGGCCGCAACCGAGGAGGGCAGAACCGACTCGCGGTACTCTGCATCCTGCTCAGCGAACCACTCACGCGAAGGCATGGAAACCACGCGAGCGGCGATACCCTGCTCCGCGAGGGTTGCGCGAGCCTGAATAGCCAGCTCAACCTCGGAACCGGTAGCAATCAGGATGACGTCCGGGGTGCCCTCGGTATCAGCCATGATGTAGCCGCCGCGTGCGGTGCCCTCAGCGGAAGCGAACTTCTCACCCTCAGCGTCTGCGTGCACGTCTTCACGAGCCCAAACGGGCAGGTTCTGGCGGGAGAGCACGAGGCCTGCGGGGCGGTCGGACTTCTCCAGGATGGTGCGCCATGCGACGGCGGTTTCGTTAGCGTCCGCGGGGCGAACCACATCGAAGCCGGGGATAGCGCGCAGGGAGGAGAGGTGCTCAATCGGCTGGTGGGTGGGGCCGTCTTCGCCCACGCCGATGGAGTCGTGGGTCCACACGTACAGTGCGGGAACGCCCATCAGTGCGGAGAGGCGAACAGCCGGGCGCTGGTAGTCGGAGAACACGAAGAAGGTGCCCGAGAAAGCGCGGGTCGGGGAGGAGAGCACGATGCCGTTGACGATTGCTGCGGCAGCCTGCTCGCGAATACCGAAGTGCAGCACGCGGCCGTAGGGGTTGGCGGTCCAGTCTTCGGTGCTGCGCGATGCCGGGTTGAAGGACTCTGCACCCTTGATGGTGGTCAGGTTCGAGCCGGCGAGGTCAGCGGAGCCGCCCCACAGTTCGGGGAAGGTGTCAGCGATAGCGTTGATGACGGTGCCGGATGCCGCGCGGGTTGCCACGGAGGTGCCAGCCTCGAACACGGGGAAAGCAGCCTTGTAGTCTGCGGGCAGTTCGCCTGCAACGAGGCGCTTGTACAGTTCGGCGCGCTCGGGGTTTGCCTTAGCCCATGCCTCGAACTTCTCGTCCCATGCCTTGTGTGCCGCTGCGCCGCGCTCAACGAGCTGACGGGTGTGCGCCAGGACGTTCTCCTCGATGAAGAAGCTCTTGGCGGGGTCGAAGCCGAGCAGTTCCTTGGTTGCGGCAACCTCATCGGCGCCGAGCTTAGAGCCGTGCACTGCGCCGGTGTTCTGCTTGGTGGGGGCGGGGTAGCCGATGATGGTGCGCAGCTCAATGAAGGAGGGCTTGTCGGTGACAGCCTTCGCACGCTCAATAGCGGCGTACAGTTCCGCGACGTCCTCAAC
The DNA here is from genome assembly GCF_001548235.1 of Rothia mucilaginosa. Taxonomy (NCBI): domain Bacteria; kingdom Bacillati; phylum Actinomycetota; class Actinomycetes; order Micrococcales; family Micrococcaceae; genus Rothia; species Rothia mucilaginosa. The sequence goes on along the minus strand of NZ_AP014938.1, from coordinate 2,218,153 downwards.
GTAGTCGCCGGTGCGGGTCCAGTCCACGCGCTGAACATCCCAACCGTAGGACTCGTAGCGCTTTGCTACGTCCTCGGTGAAGGCAACGTCGGTGTCTTCCTCAATGGAGATGTGGTTACGGTCCCAGACGACAATCAGGTTGCCGAGCTCCTGGTGACCTGCGAGCGCGCACGCCTCGGCGGTGACGCCTTCCTGCACGTCACCCTCGGAGGCGATGACGTAGACGTGGTGGTCGAAGGGGGAGGTGCCCGGTGCTGCTTCGGGGTCGAACATGCCGCGCATACGGCGCTGTGCGTAGGCGAAGCCGACGGCGGATGCCAGGCCCTGGCCGAGCGGGCCGGTGGTGATTTCTACACCCTTGGTGTGCTTGTATTCGGGGTGGCCGGGGGTGAGGGCGCCCCAGGTGCGCAGGGCTTCCAGGTCCTTCATTTCGAGGCCGTAGCCGCCGAGGAACAGCTGAGTGTACAGGGTGAGGGAGGTGTGGCCGGGGGAGAGGATGAAGCGGTCACGGCCTTCCCAGCGGTCGTCGGAGGGATCCTGGTTCATGACCTTCTGGAAGAGCAGGTAGGCGACCGGCGCCAGGCTCATTGCGGTGCCGGGGTGACCGGATCCGACCTTTTCTACGGCGTCTGCGGCGAGGATACGTGCGGTATCTACGGCGCGCTGGTCGGTTTCAGTCCACTGGAAGTTCTCTGCCACGTGGGGTGTCCTTTCACAACGTGAGTGGATGCGCCAGCAGGCTTGTGCTAGCGCGCTGTCCGTCGGGTGTAACGTGCCTTCGGGGGTGCATATTCCCGCGCCGATGGGTACCTGCGTAGGTACTCGGGTAAGTGCCCTGGTAAGCACCCGGTAGATGCCCCGGTAAATGCCCGGGTAGGTGCGGGGAGCCGGGAGGTTTGTTTCGACCCTTTCGTTTTAACAGGATAGTTCACCGGACGGCAGTATCCGGTGTGTGAATGCAGACATTCACAGGGTGATACGCGGTGATACACACAGGGTGATACGGGCTGTTATGCCTCTGTTGACTGGTCTTTCCGGGTGTGGGGTGCGTACTTTTGGGTGGTATTGCTGAGCTCGTGGCTGAATATTGTTCAGTAATGTAACAATTTTTGTGTAAGTGGTGAAGCTCATGTTAAGGTTGAGCAGGAAGGTTGCAGACCGAAACAGTGGTTGGGTCGGTCTGCATCTCGGTGATTGAAGCCCCTCCTCCGCGCGGAAACTGATGACTATCTTGCTGTGGTGGCGAGATATAAGGTTCTGGAGGGGGTGCTATCTTTTAGTCTCAGACCGTACATTTTGTGTGCGGTTGAGGCTAAAAGTTTGTGTTAAATAAATGGGCGCCGGATATGTCGGAACATATCCGGCGCCCACCTTTTAACCCGCGGCTTAGCCTGTGCCTTTTGCCTGTGCCTTTTTACCTGCGGCTGTGACCATCAGGGGCGATCAGGTCGCCTCTAGCTGGGATGCTTCTATCTGGGTCGCTACTAGTTAGATCACTACTAGTCGGACCACTTGAACTTGCGTGAGGCAATAAACCCAATGACCACGGTCCATACGATCAATACCCAGTGCGGGTCGGCAAGCCATTGATGCTGAATGAAGTTGCCGCGCAGCGCATCGCCCAGAGCCGCCGAGGGCGACCACGCCACAACCGCGGCGTACCAGTCGGGGAAGGACTTCAGCGGGAACACGACGCCGCCGGCACCGGCAAGAATCACCCAGGCGATATTCACGATGGCGAGGGTCGCCTCCGCGCGCACCGTACCGGCAATGAGCAGACCCAGCGCCGTAAATGCGCCGGCGCCCATAATCATCGTGATGATGGAGCGCGAGACGGCGATAGCGTCCGGGCGCCACCCCAGACCGTACCCGAGCACCGCCACCAGCGTGAACTGAATCGCCACGACCACCAGCACCGCAATGCACTTGCCCATGATCAGGCCGTTACGGCCCAGGGGAGTGGTCGCCAGGAACCGCAGCACGCCGTAGCGGCGATCAAAACCGGTGGCAATGCCCTGACCGGACAGCGCCGTAGAAATCACGCAGAGCGCCAGAACGCCGGGGACCGCCGCGTCCATGCGGGAGACACCGACCGAGTTAGCGTATTCATCAATCAGGCCGGTGAACCGCAGGGCAATGAGCGCCATGACGGGAAAAATAATGTTGAGCATCAGCTGTTCGCCATTGCGTAGCATCGCCATGGTTTCGTAGCGGCCCTGCTCAATGACGCGCACGAGCGGGTAGTTCGCGCGCGGGGGAATGTACTCCTCGTCTTCGTCAATAGAAGAAACCTTGGGGCGGGTGTTCGCGGCGCGTTCTTCCATGCGGTGCCCTTCCGCGCGGTTCTCTTCTGCTCGGTTCTCTTTTACAAGGTTTTCGGCAGCGTTTTCGGCAGCGTTTTCTGCGGCCCGGTTGTTGGTGCGTGCGGTGTTGCTCATCGGATATCACGTCCTGAAATGTCGAGGAAGACATCCTCAAGGGTCTTCGGTTCCATGGTCAGAGAAATCGGCATGAGGTAACGCTCGGCGAGTGCCGCGGTGAACGCCGCCAGGTGCTCGGGGCGTAGCGCGCCAACCAGCTCATACTCGCCGGGCACGGAGGGGGCGCCGTCACGTGCCGGGGTGTAGGGCACCTTCTCGATGAGCTCCACACCGGCACGCAGATGCGCGGGTAGCAGCTGCTCACGGGTGGGGGTGGGCGCGTTCAGGCTGTACTGCAGGCGGTTCGTGCCGTCGCTGGCGATGAGCTCGGAGACGGTACCTTCCTGAACCGTGGTGCCGTTTTCAATGATGTACACGTAGTCGGCGAGTTTCTGCGCGTCGTCAATCAGGTGCGTGGTGAGCACAATGGCGGTGCCGAGTTCACGCTGTTCACGAATGATGTCGAAGACGACGTTGCGGGATTGCGGGTCCAGGCCTGCGGAGGGCTCGTCGAGGAAGAGCACGTCCGGGCGGCCGATGAGGGCGGCGGCAAGGGAGACGCGCTGCTTCTGACCACCCGAGAGGCGGCGAATTGTGGTGCCGTTGAAGGCATCAATGCCCAGGCGTTCTGCCAGCTCTTCGACCGGGTACGGGTCGGTGTACATGGTGGAGATGTGTTCCAGCAGCGGGATGGGGTGCATGGCGTTGGGCAGGCCGCCGTCCTGGAGCATAATGCCGACCTTGGCGCGCAGCTCCGGGTCCGCCTGCAGCGGGTTTTCTCCGAGGAGGCGCACGGTACCGCGGGTGGGTTTGAGCAGACCCTGCGCGCAGGCGAGGGTCGTGGTCTTGCCGGCGCCGTTAGCTCCAAGCAGGACGACCACCTCGCCGGGGAAGACGCGCAGGTTGACTTTGTTGACGGCGCGGTAGAGCCCGCTGGCGGTGAGCCGTTCGGGGTATTTGGCGCGGAAGGCGCGTGAGGGTTTGAACTCTTTGATGAGGTCTTTAATACTGAGCGCCGGTTCTTCGGTGATGATGCGTCGTCGTGCGGTGGGGGAGGCGCTGGGCTCCGTGTGGTGCTCAGCGTGTGCCGTTGGCACGGCGGATGCACGCTCCGGGCGGTTCTGCTGGCCCGCGGTGGTGGTCTCCATAGACAGTCACTTTCGATTTTTTCGATGAATGAGCGTGTGTGCCCCCTTCATCTTATGCCCTAACTCACGTTTAAGGCACACCCGTTATGACTTAAAAGTTCACTTTAAGGTAGAAAAGTTAGCAAGTAGGGGTACCTAACTAGCCAAAGAAAAACTAATTAGGACATACTTTATTTGTGTATTCCGTGAATAAGACCCCTCAGCGCGTCTCAACGAACGAGGCGCAGACCCGAAACGGCACCCGAACCGCCGCCTCGGGCTCTACTGGTGCTTCCAGTACAAAGTCCTCCGCGGCACGCACATCCAAGCGCAAAGCCGAGGCAGAAGAACGCACCAGAGACCGCGTCCTGCGTGAAGTCCTCAACAACGGCCCCGTATCCGCAGCAACCCTCGGTGAGCTCCTCAGCCTCACCCCCGCAGCGGTACGCCGCCACCTCGACGCCCTCGAATCCAACAACATGATCGAGGTTGCGCCCATCAAAAAGCACGGCGCCGGAGCCGGACGACCCGCCCGCCGCTACGTGATCGCCCCCCAGGGCCACGAACGCCTCGGCAACGACTACCTCATCATCGCCCGCGAAGCCCTGCAAATGCTCCGCGACACGGTCGGCCAGGAAGCTCTCGAAGCTTTCGCCTCCGCCCGCGCCGCAGAAATGGAAGCCCGCTACCGACCCGTCGTAGAAGCCGCCGGTGACGATGTGGCAGCCCGAGCGCAGGCGCTCGCAGAGGCAATGAGCAAGGATGGTTTTGTGGCGACCGCGCAGGTCACCGCTCCTCCTGCAGGACGAACTGTTCCCGAGCATTTCCTGGCAAGTATTCAGCTCTGTCAGGGTCACTGCCCGGTGCGCGACCTCGCTGGAGACTTCCAAGTGTTCTGCGAACAGGAAACCGGGATTATTTCTGACCTGCTCGGCGTTGATGTCCGTAGGCTTTCAACCATGGCTTCGGGTGCTCACGTGTGTACCACGCATGTGCCCCTGAACCGCGTCACCGCCGAGAGTGAGAAGAACGCAGAAGAATCCGCAGGGAAACCTTCGGAGGAATCTTCCGCGTAACAATCACCGCAGTACCCAGCGGCACACCCCGATGAACCCGTCAAGGGTGCGAGCCGCACGCTGAAATCCGCCCGCAACCACGCGGTGTACACCGCAAGCACACCGCGTACACCGCATCACGCATCGTGGTTGAGCGCGGCATCAGCCCCCCTCAACTACCGCGCCTGCAACCGGCAGGTGGCGGCGAGAAATGTAATAACCATCGAAGAAAGGCCGTAATGACTGAGAAAGTTGGGCAGAACGCCAACGACACCGTCATTTCAGAGATCCTGGAGATGAACCCCGAACTCGAGGGCATTGGCAACTACGAGTACGGTTGGGCAGACTCCGACGAAGCAGGCCAGGTAGCAAAGCGCGGCCTGGATGAGGATGTCGTGCGCGACATCTCTGCAAAGAAGAACGAACCCCAGTGGATGCTGGACATGCGTCTGAAGGCGCTGAAGTTCTTCGAGCGTAAGCCCATGCCCACCTGGGGTGCGGATCTTTCCGAAATCGACTTCGACAACATCAAGTACTTCGTGCGTTCGACCGAGGGTCAGGCGGCTTCTTGGGAGGAACTGCCCGAGGACATCCGCACCACCTACGAGCGTCTGGGCATTCCCGAGGCGGAGCGTAACTCTCTCGTCGCGGGTGTGGCTGCACAGTACGAGTCTGAGGTCGTGTACCACCAGATCCGTGAGGACCTGGAGAAGCAGGGCGTGATCTTCGTTGACACCGACACCGGTCTGCGCGAATACCCCGAACTGTTCAAGGAATACTTCGGCTCCATCATCCCGATTGGTGACAACAAGTTCTCCGCACTGAACACCGCCGTATGGTCCGGTGGCTCCTTTGTGTACGTTCCCCCGGGAGTTCACGTGGAGATCCCGCTGCAGGCGTACTTCCGCATTAACACCGAGAACATGGGTCAGTTCGAGCGCACCCTGATCATCGCGGACGAAGGCTCCTACGTTCACTACATTGAGGGTTGCACCGCCCCCATCTACAAGTCCGACTCCCTGCACTCCGCAGTGGTTGAGATTGTGCTGAAGAAGAACGCACGCGTTCGCTACACCACCATCCAGAACTGGTCGAACAACGTCTACAACCTGGTGACCAAGCGTGCGGTTGCGCACGAGGGTGCCACCATGGAATGGGTGGACGGCAACATCGGCTCCAAGGTCACCCAGAAGTACCCGGCTGTTTACATGGTCGGCGAGCACGCTAAGGGTGAGACCCTGTCCATCGCATTCGCGGGTGAGGGTCAGCACCAGGACACCGGCTCGAAGATGGTTCACATTGCGCCGAACACCTCCTCGACCATTGTGTCCAAGTCTGTGGCACGTAACGGCGGCCGCAGCGCATACCGCGGCCTGGTTCAGGTTCGTGAGGGCGCTAAGCACTCCAAGTCCTCCGTGGTCTGTGACGCACTGCTGGTGGACACCATCTCCCGCTCCGACACCTACCCCTACGTGGATGTCCGCGAGGACGATGTGACCATGGGTCACGAGGCGACCGTTTCCCGCGTCTCCGAGGACCAGCTGTTCTACCTGATGCAGCGCGGCCTGAGCGAAGAAGAAGCAATGGCAATGATTGTCCGCGGCTTCGTTGAGCCCATCGCACGTGAGCTGCCGATGGAGTACGCACTCGAACTGAACCGCCTGATCGAACTTCAGATGGAAGGATCTGTGGGCTAATGCCGACCAACGAAGAAACCCTGGGTTACCACTCCCCGATCATCCCCGGTATGGACCAGGAGGGCGAGAAGCTCGCCACCGAGTTCGCCCACGATGACACCCTGTACCGTGCCACCGAGGCACACCACCAGGGCTCCAACCCGAACAACATCCAGAAGGTACTCGAAGCATCCCGTGCAGAGCGTAAGACCTCCTACAACGTGGAGGACTTCGCACCCCTGACCGGTCGTGAAGAGGACTGGCGCTTCACCCCGCTGAAGCGTCTGGGCGGCCTGCACCTGGAGAAGCTGACCGGCACCGCACCGGCACCGCAGATTACTGCACCCGAGCAGGTTCAGGTTGAGACCGTCTCCCGCGAGGATGCACGCATCGGCTCCGCAGGTATCCCCGAGGACCGTGTGGCAGCGAACGCGTGGTCCAGCTTCACCGAAGCAACCGTGGTGACCATCCCCGCCGAAGCTGAACTGGCTGAGCACGTGGAAATCGACATCACCGGCACCGGCAACGAGCCTGCCGCACAGCACATCGTGATTGAGGCTAAGCCTTTCTCGAAGGCTGTCGTGGTTCTGCGCCACACCGGCTCCACCGTCCTGGCACAGAATGTTGAGTTCGTGGTGAACGACGAGGCTGAGCTGAACGTTGTTTCCGTGCAGCAGTGGGCTGACGACGCAATCCACGCCTCCGCACACTACGCTAAGCTGGGCCGCAACGCACGCTTCAAGCACGTTGTGGTGTCCCTCGGCGGCGACCTGGTGCGCGTGACCCCCTCCACCAAGTTCACCGCTCCCGGCGCTGAGACTGAAATGTACGGCCTGTACTTCGTAGACGCCGGCCAGCACATTGAGTCCCGCCTGTTCGTGGACCACTCCGTACCCAACTGCAAGTCCCGCGTGACCTACAAGGGCGCACTGCAGGGTAAGGGTGCGCACTCCGTATGGGTTGGTGACGTTCTGATTGGTAAGGATGCAGAAGGCACCGACACCTACGAGCTGAACCGTAACCTGCTGCTGGAAGTTGGCCCCCGTGCCGACTCCGTGCCGAACCTGGAGATTGAGACCGGCCTGATTGAGGGCGCCGGCCACGCATCCACCACCGGCCAGCTCGATGAGCAGCACCTGTGGTACCTGCAGGCTCGCGGTATTCCGGAGGCTGAGGCACGCCGTCTGGTCGTGCGCGGCTTCCTGAACGAGATCATTCAGCAGATTCGTGTTCCCGAACTTGAAGAGCAGCTCACCGAGGCCCTTGAGGCAGAGCTCGCCCTCAGCAACAACTAAGCTTTACCAGGAGAAATCAATGTCTACTCTTGAAATCAAGGACCTTCACGTCTCGGTTATCCTCGACGACGAAACCACCAAGCCCATCCTGAAGGGCGTTAACCTGACCATCAACTCGGGCGAGATTCACGCAATCATGGGCCCGAACGGTTCCGGTAAGTCCACTCTGGCTTCCACCATTGCTGGCCACCCCAAGTACCAGGTTGACTCCGGTCAGATTCTGCTCGACGGTGAGGACATCACCGAGATGAGCGTGGACGAGCGTGCACGCGCAGGCCTGTTCCTGGCTATGCAGTACCCGGTGGAGATCCCTGGCGTGACCATGTCCAACTTCCTGCGTTCCGCTAAGACCGCTGTGGACGGCAAGGCTCCCTCCCTGCGTACCTGGACCAAGGACGTTAAGGAAGCCATGAAGAACCTGGAGATTGACCCCGACTTCATCGCACGTAACGTGAACGAGGGCTTCTCCGGTGGTGAGAAGAAGCGCCACGAGATTCTTCAGCTGGAGCTGCTCAAGCCCAAGTTCGGCATCCTGGATGAGACCGACTCCGGTCTGGACGTTGACGCACTGAAGATCGTGTCTGAGGGCGTGAACCGTGCGCATGAGGCGAACGATATGGGCGTCATGCTGATTACCCACTACACCCGCATCCTGCGCTACATCAAGCCGCAGTTCGTGCACGTGTTCGTGGACGGCAAGATGGTTGACCAGGGCGGCCCCGAGCTGGCTGACCGCCTGGAAGAAGAGGGCTACGTAGCTTACGTGGGTAAGAAGTAAGCTTCTTCTCCTTACCGGATTCTGACAGAAAGATAGAACTATGACTGAGACTGTGCAGGGTCGTGTTCCTCAGGAAGAGATTGAGGAAGCCCTCAAGGAGGTTATTGACCCGGAGCTTGGCGTCAATATTGTTGACCTCGGTCTGCTCTACGGTCTGCGCTGGGATGAGGATGGAACCCTCATTCTGGACCTGACTCTGACTACTGCGGCGTGCCCGCTGCAGGAGGTTATTGAGGAGCAGGTTCAGGCTAACCTGGATAACCTGGTTGATTCTTGGCGTGTGAACTGGGTTTGGATGCCGCCGTGGGGCCCGGAGCGTATTACTGAGGACGGCCGCGATATGATGCGCGCGCTGGGCTTCAACATCTAAGCTCCTGACTCGCAGATAAGGTACCCGCCCGGTGCGGAAGGTGTATGCCTTCGGCACCGGGCGGGTATTTTTTTGTGTGCTGGTCTTTGTGTCTTTTGGGAGGGGCGAATCTGCCGGGGGACTGTGCGACCGAGTGACTGGGTGACTGGGGGCTGGGCAAAAACTAGGGCAAACAAACTAGGGCGAAAAGAACCCCCGCCTTCCGTATACCGTGTACGCGGCGGAGGCGGGGGTTCCTTACATCGCTAAGACGAGGCTATTCGTCGTCTACCTAGTCGTTCAGGTGCAGCAGCTTCAGCGAGTGCTCATACTTAATCATGAGGCAGGTTCGAGTCGGTTCCTCCAGAAGAGCCAAACGCTGCGGGTCAGTATTATCCGCAATATCGGCAAGCTTCACCAGACGAGCCAAATCATTCACACGCACCCGGCTCAGATACGACTCACGCGACTCACCCGGGCGGCGGGTCAAAGCCTCAATCGCATCCACAATACGCGCCGAGAAATGACGCGCCAAGAAAGCGAGAGAAACGCCGGTATCCTCCACCGTGTCATGCAGCAGCGCCACAATCTGCGCTTCAGCCTTCAGCTCCTCCAAAGAGATATCAGGGTGAGTTGCGGCAGCCAACTCACTAGCAAGCTTACGCACCCCAAGAGCCACACGGCGGGGATGGGAGATATAGGGCCAGCCGTTACGATCAGTCTGCCCCTCATGCGCCTTATCAGCGATGCTGTCAGCCAGGCGAACCATCTCTTTGTAGTAGTTATTCGACATGAGAACCTCCGTTGGTTTGAACTCCTGCGAGTTGATGGTCCCAGCGGCGTATTCCGTACCAACGCGGCACGGGTGGTAGCTGGTACCAACACTTTACTCCAGCAGCTACGCGGCGGTGACGGAACTCGCCCGAAAAACCCCTAATACGTCAAATATGACGCGCCGAAGAAGAAAAGAGGGTGTTTTTCCTTCTGAAATTGTGGGTTTGGTGCCCTTTCTGCCGCGTATCTGCGGTTGGTAACAGACATTCAGGAGGCGCCCGCCCCTCCGCGAAAGTGTCCGCCGAACCCTTTGGTACCGCCCGGTGTAACTCGCCCAAAATCTCATATGGTGGCGAAAAATTTCTAACTTTTTCTAGCGAAAATCGGCGCACAAACCGCCCAACACTAAGGCAGTTTAAGCGTGTTTAGCACACACCGATACACACTCATCAAACGAAAAAATCGCGCGCCCTCCGTGCCCTGCTAAAACCTTCAAAAACCCGTATTTTTGCGCGAAAATACGCGATAAACTGGGGGCAACCAAACATCGGAGAACACCATGGCAGAGCTCTATGAGCGCTTCGTCGCCTTGTATCCCTACCCACACGAGCGAATCCGCCACGGCGCCCCACGAGCCGAACTTAACCGGCGATACCTCGAACACCTTTACGAGGGCAAGAACCGGGGAACAACCCCCATCGTGGTTGCCCTCGACCCGACCCTGCTCGGAACTATTGAGAATAACGTCTCCCTGCGTACTTCAACGCCCGTGCAGAACATCACCGCCGACACCATCAAGCGGTACGCACACGACCTCATCACCGACCATCACCGTTACCTGGACCAGGTCGGTGTAGAAATTGCCGCGCACGAGGCGTTCCGGCACCTGAACGAGAGCACCTACCTGCAGACCTACCGCCTCCTCATGGAAAACGGCGAACTCGGTGAAGACGATATCGCTATGCCGCTGAAAGCGGAGTACCCCTTCGAACTGACCGCAGGCATTATCAATGAGAAGGTCAAAGCCACCGACATTGACAGCGCCGCGGAACTGCTCATCATGGACCTGCCGCTGTGGGATGCTTCCGGGGTGTTCGCCTACCTGCCTTTCGGCGGGTGGGACTCCAGCCCCAGCCCCGAGGCGATGCTGTCCATTGCCCGCTACTGGTTTGAACGCGACGACGCCTACCCGGCTGTTATCGCCTCGGACTTTATCGAGTTCTACACGCCTGTACCGGTCACAACCCGCCGCGACGCAGAGATCCTGGCGGTTGAGCATACGATGGTTTCCTCGGCGATGCCGGTGCGTGTCTACCGCGGCTTCGACAAGCTTGTGGAGGCGCTCTACGGCCAGCACGACTGGTACCTGTGGTGGGAGCAGCTGCCGGCGGCGCTCCTCATTGAAACGCCCTAAACCAGCCTAAGCTAGGCGAGGCACAGCGAAGGGGCGGGGTGAACTTTACGGTTCACCCCGCCCCTCTCGCGTATCTGCGCTATTTCAGCTCGTCCACGTGTCGTGCCCGCAAAGCACGAGCGGTCGCCGTCGCGTAATCAACCGCCTGCACCACCCACGGAATCAGCAGCCGCCAATACATGCGCTTGGGTAGATTACGCGCCACCGCCGCCCTGCGCAACGCACCCCAACGGTCCATGAGCGCCGGAATCGACCGAATCATCAGCGCGATCAGCAGACCCAGACGCTCGGGAGAAAGACCCACGAAACGCAGCGGCGAACAGAGCCTCACAAAACCGTCAATCAGAACCGGCAGGGGAGTGCTCACCAGCAGGGTGCGGGAAGCGTAGAAAGCCGTCAGCATCGTCGCGATAGCATCCGCGCCGGAGGCGTACTGCCCTGTAAACACGTAATAGGCGACCATGATCAGTAGCAGCAGAGACAGTGTGCGAACCACCAGCCACAGTTGGGAGGCAGGCACACCAGCCCACAACGCGCAGAGCGTGGACGCAGCCAAAGCCACCAGCGCCACCTGCCAGCCGGTCACCGCCAACAGCAGGAACAGCCCAAAGAAGAGCGTGCCCTTGAGCCACAGCGGCGCCCGATGCACCGGCGTGTTCAACGGCTGGTAGAAACCCACCAGCAGGGTACCGGGGTTGAAATCCGAGCCCTGGGAGGCGGGGCGAGGGTTCACGCGCGGCGTGTTAGCGCCCATGCGCGCCTCCTGACGAATCCAGACCTTCGGTAGCGTCCTCGTTGGGGAACCCCTCGGCACACCACGTGCGGTACTGCTGAACCAGCTGCGCCGCATCCCCCTGAGCGAGCAAACGGCCGTCATGAATGATCACGGCTTCATCGCAGGACGCCGCCAAATCCAGATCGTGCGTGCTGAGCACCAGCATCTGATCCAGCGACTCCAAATGCTTCAGCAACCGTGCGCGATTGCGCAAATCCAGCAGGGTGGTCGGCTCATCGAGCAGAAGAATCTGCGGGCGCGCCGCCAGAACGCTGGTGAGAGCGACCAGCTGCTTTTCGCCTCCTGAGAGGGTGAAAACGCTCTGGTCCTCCAGACGTTCGAGGCCGCGCTCACGGAGCAGTTCACGAATCCGTTCGCGGCGCTGATCACCGCTGAGGGAACTACCTTCAACGGCTGCGGCACGGCGCAGGCTCAGGTCAATATCCTCGGCAACGGTGGGCATAATCAGCTGCGCCTCCGGCTGGGCGAAGAGCATGCCCACACCCTCAAAAGCGCCCTGCGAATTACCGCGAGCACCCGCACCCTTCGAGCCGCGGCTCGGCGCCTCCAGGGTGTCGACGCCGTTCACGCGCACAATACCTTCATCCGGGTGGGTGAGCCCATTGAAAAGCCCCAGTAGGGTGGACTTGCCGCTACCGTTCAGACCCAGAACCGCGGTGCGCTTCGCCGTGAACCGCAGGCTCACATCCTTGAGGATACGGCGATGCCCGCCTTCGGGTAGCTCGGTGAAAACACTCACCGATTCAAGCTCAAGGGCGGGCATGCTAGAAGAGGTGCTCATCGTCTGCTCGGGCGTTGCGTGCGCATCCTGCGGTGCGTTCTGACGCGTGGAGCGGCGAAAAAACATAGATTTCCTCTCGTGGGGCACATCGTGTGCCTTTAACGCTGGGCAGAAGCCAAGGACGGGAAGGCGCGGCGTACCGACAGGCCAACCAGAACCGCGATCGTGGACTTCGCCAGATCCCAGGGGACGAACACCATGGCGGCGGCGAAGGCAGCGTCAAAACTCATGTGGGCGTTCACCATCATACCGGCGATACCGCAGGCGGTCAGAACCACAAAACCGCAGAAGTTCGCGAGCAGAGCCATGAGGAAGGTCGCACCCACCGAACGGGTGTTGCGGGTGAACAGGTAGGCGAGGGTACCGGCAATGGCTGCGAACGGCAGGAAGCCGAGCAGGTAGCCGGCGCTCGGGGAGGCGAGCGTACCCAAACCGGCGCCGCCCTTAGCGAAGATGGGCAGGCCCGCGAAACCAACTAGCAGGTATAGCGCCACGGAGGCGGTGGCGCGCTTGCCGCCGAGCACCTGAGCGGTGATGTAAATGCCGAGGGTCTGGAAGGTGAAGGGAACCGCGATGCCGCCCAGGCTCATGGCGGGCATGATGGCGAGCGCGGCGATGAAGCCCGCGAACACTGCGATGAGGGAGAGGTCGGTGGCAAGCGAGGTCTTTGCCGCTACGTTACGGCGCGGTGCCTGGGTTGCCTGGGCTGCCTGGGCTGATTCGCGCGCGGAATCGGTCATTGAGGTGGTACTCCTTTGATACGTATTTCTCCGCAGATTTTTCTACGGAGTTGAGGGTAGCGGTGGTTGACTGCTTGTCACAACCCAATTTTTGAACAATGTTCTACAAATAGTGTTCGGTATGTATAGTACACCTCACGCCACAAAAACAAAAGGTTTCCCACATGCGCACTCGGCACACCTGCACTAAAATTGATGAGGTGCTCCGCGCGCTCACCATAAACACCCCGGCGGGCCCCGCCTACCGAGCACCCCAAGACCACACACCAGACCGCCATCCGGAAAGGCACCCATGATTGCTGTACAGAACCTCGAATTGCGTGCAGGCGCGCGCCTGCTCATGGAAGAGGTCACCTTCCGCATCGATAAGGGCGACAAGATCGGTCTGGTGGGCCGCAACGGTGCCGGTAAGACCACTATGACTAAGGTGCTTGCCGGTCTGACCCTGCCCGCTGACGGTACGGTGACCCGTAGCGGCACTATCGGCTACCTTCCGCAGGACCCGAAGGTGGATGACATGAGCCAGCTGGCTCGTGACCGCATCCTCTCGGCGCGTGGCCTGGACGGTGTGGCGCGCAAGATGCGTCAGGCGCAGGAAGACATGGCGAGTGAGGACCTGGCGGTGCGCGCTAAGGGTATGCGCCGCTACGACCGCCTGGAGGCTGAGTTCATCGCCGGCGGCGGCTACGCGGCGGAGTCGGAGGCGGCGGTCATCACCTCCAACCTGGACCTGCCGGAGCGTGTGCTCGCCCAGCCGCTGTCCACTCTGTCGGGTGGTCAGCGTCGCCGTGTGGAGCTGGCGCGTATTCTCTTCTCCAATGCGGACACCATGCTGCTGGATGAGCCGACCAACCACCTGGATGCCGACTCTGTTCTGTGGCTGCGCGATTTCTTGAAGAACTTCTCGGGCGGCCTGATGGTCATTAGCCACGATGTTGAGCTGATGGAACTGGTCGTCAACCGCGTCTTCTACCTGGACGCGAACCGCTGCGTGATTGACCAGTACAACATGGGCTGGAAGAACTACTTGCTTCAGCGTGAGCAGGATGAGCACCGTCGCAAGCGTGAGCGTGCGAATGCGCAGAAGAAGGCGAATGCTCTGATGGAGCAGGCGAATAAGATGCGCGCGAAGGCGACGAAGGCTGTTGCTGCTCAGCAGATGATTAAGCGTGCTGAGAAGCTTCTGCGCGGCCTGGAGGAGGAGCGTCAGAGCGATAAGGTTGCGGCGATTCGCTTCCCGGATCCGGCGCCGTGCGGTAAGACTCCGCTCTCTGCTCAAGGTCTGTCGAAGTCCTACGGCTCTCTGGAGATTTTCACGGACGTTGATTTGGCGATTGACCGAGGTTCGCGTGTGGTGGTGCTGGGCCTGAACGGTGCCGGTAAGACCACTCTGCTGCGCATGCTGGCTGGTTCCACTGAGCCTGACACGGGTGAGGTCGTGTACGGTCACGGCGCGAAGCTGGGCTATTTTGCGCAGGAACACGAAATTCTTGATGGTGACCGCACTGTCTTTGAGAACATGAAGTCTGCTGCGCCGGATCTGGATGACACCCGCGTGCGTACGATTCTGGGTTCGTTCCTGTTCTCCGGTGATGACGTGGATAAGCCTGCCGGTGTGCTTTCCGGTGGCGAGAAGACCCGTCTGTCCCTGGCGACCCTGGTGGCGTCGAGTGCGAACGTGCTACTGCTCGATGAGCCGACCAACAACCTGGACCCCGCCTCGCGTGAGGAGATTCTGAATGCGTTGAAGGCGTACCAGGGCGCTATTGTGATGGTTTCTCACGATGAGGGCGCCGTGGAGGCGCTGAATCCTGAGCGTGTGCTGCTTCTGCCGGATGCGGTGGAGGATTTGTGGTCGAAGGATTACCAGGATCTGATTTCGCTGGCGTAAAGGCTGGCGTAAAGCACTATTCACCGACATAAAAGCATGGAAGAGGCTCCGGTGCCGTGTGGCGCCGGGGCCTCTTTGCGTGTCTTGTGTGTATCGCGCGTTGTTTTATTGTGCGCGTTGTTCTATTGTCCGGGGCGTATTGTCTGGGGCGTATTTCTATGTTCTGAAGATGCGTTGCGGAAGATTTTGTCGGTATTTTTTCGCGTGAATAGTGCCGAAAATGTGACCTGACCCGTGGGGTTGTATTGTTTTCTGATTATATGTGGTGTTATTGCGTTCCCGTGCATGGGAACTGTGGGTTCTGGCACACGAAACTCGTGGCGTATTTGACGGGAAATAATGTTGCCTTGTGGGTTTTTCGGAGGGAAAGAAAAGCTCTTAGGCGATATTTCAGGGGGTCTGTGTGGGCTTTTTGAATTTTTCGTGTGTCTCTACATACATTGTGGGAAAAATGGTAGAAACCCAACATGTATGGGGCGTAGACTTGTAACTGTTCCCGCCATTGCGAGGACGCAAATGCGAAACATTAGGGCTCACTACGGATGGTGAGCTAACGCGGGGGAGAAGAGATTCCCGCCCGCTCACGAAGGAGAACTGCCAATGCACAACACTGAGTTCGAGAAGTACCCCACCTCCGGTGAAGAGAACGTTGAGGTTGACGTCTTCTGGCCCATCCAGGACGCTTAATCTCTCACCCCGATAGGTCGGGATAAGGATTAGAAAAGCGCCCCGCCGCTTCCGTAGGGAAGTGACGGGGCGCTTTGCTGTCTTCAGTGATGCTGTCCTCATGGAGGATTCAGTTATGCGTTGAGAATTTAGTTATGCGGCGTGAATACCCAGTCCAAACATTTGCAGGGGGTATTCGGTAAAGCCCATCATGGCTGCCGCGTACCAGGCGACGTACCCGGTCAGTGCTAGAACGAGTGCCTTCTCGCGTACACTGCCCGCATCACCCAGGATCGGGAGCGCCATGTAGCCGCTCTTTTTCCATAGGGGAGATGCCACCAGGGGCTTGATAACAATGGGGTAGAGGGGTAGCAGTCCGCGGGTTGTTAGTAGGTCGCCAATCAGGTGAATGGTGGCGCCGACCGAAATAGCCCAGGGGAGTAGTGCCAGCGAATCGGTCGTGTAGGCGGCGTACCCGAGGGCGACGGCACCGATCCATCCACCCGGTGCGCCAAGCACACGTAAGGCTAGACCGCCCGAGAATGCGGCAAGAAGTAGTGAAGCCCAGGGGATTCCGTTGTAGCTCAGGTTGGTGCTGAAGTAGGCAATCGCCCAGAAGGCCACCAGTCCCAAAATAGAGTGCGTTCCCTTGCGGTGTCCGCCGCTGATTGCCCCGACAATGCGTGCTACCCAGCGTGAAATGGGCGGAATGGAGTTGGCGATACTGCCGTTGTGGTGGTCAATATCCGGCAGCATGCCCGCACCGGCGCACGCCAGGGTGGTCACGATGAGGGTGGGGGTATCGGGAACCTGCACCACTCCCGTCTCGACGAGCACTAGCCAGCCAGCTGCGGCGCTGACAGTGTGCGAATAGCCCATCATGGGGAGGTGCCTCCTTATATTCACCCGAACTCATTAGAACAAATATAGCATATATCGAAATTACTTTCGATAACCGGGGTTGTCTCTCAACCGGAGCCACCTCTCAAGCGGAGCCACCTCTCACATAGCACTACCCTTCAAACGGAAGAGTCTGCTTCCAGAACTCACGCTCGCGCAGGTAATTCTCCAGCCAGCCCACGTGCTCGGAGCACGCCAACCAGATCTTGCGGCGCTCGGGGGTGTGCACCTTCGGGTTGTTCCAGAGCAGCTGAAATTCTGCCGCCTGCTGGCAGCCCTTGCGGGAGCACTTGGCGTACTCGGGCTGTGCATCCTGAGAGAGTGAACCGAGCAGATCCATGTCTTCTTATCCTTACTATTGCGCCTCTACGTGCGGTGTTATTTCGTGCCCGCGCGAGCCCGTAGAAAGGGGGCGCGGGCTGTTCCGCTTCAGCTAGTGTACGCGCCCGATGAGGTATGCAAAAGAAGGGGAGTAGGTGTTCAGTGTTCAAGAGTGGAGTGTAGCCTGCGGCACCATCACCCTAAAACGCGGTAAAATAAGGTTCGACTGTCCATCCGTCCACACCCCAACCGTGGAGCCGCTGCATCGGCTCTGATTGCGAGGGGTCGACTCATCAAGGAAGCTCATGAGCGAGAACACTCCCAAGACCGTGCTGGTCACCGGCGGCAACCGAGGCATCGGCTACGAAATTGCCAAGGAATTCCAGGCAGCAGGACACAACGTCTGCATCACCTACCGTAGCGGTGAAGCCCCCGAAGAATTTTTCGCCGTCAAGGCAGATGTACGCGATGCCGACAGCATTAACGAAGCATTCAAGGAAATTGAGGCAGAATTCGGCCCCGTGGAGGTGCTGGTCGCCAACGCAGGTATCACCCGCGACATGCTGCTGATGCGCATGAAGGAATCCGACTTCACCGACGTGGTCGACACCAACCTCACCGGTTCTTTCCGCGTAGTTCAGCGCGCCATCAAGGGCATGCTGAAGCTCAAGCGCGGCCGCATCATCCTGGTTTCCTCCGTGGTGGGTCTGTACGGTTCCCCCGGTCAGGTCAACTACTCCGCATCTAAGGCTGCACTGGTCGGCATGGCACGCTCCATCACCCGTGAGCTGGGTGGCCGTAACATCACCGCTAACGTGGTGGCACCGGGCTTCATTAACACCGCAATGACCGAGGTTCTGCCCGAAGAGACCAAGAAGAACTACCTGGCATCCATCCCGGCTGGTCGTTTCGCTGAGGCTGAAGAGGTCGCTCGCGTGATTCGCTGGCTCGCATCCGATGAGGCTAGCTACATTTCTGGCGCTGTCATCCCCGTTGATGGCGGCCTGGGCATGGGTCACTAACCCCACCCCGTACGGACTGCATGAAGCGCCCGAGCGTGGGCGCACCCTTTCTAGACTTAAGGACATAAAACTATGGCACAGCTGACCGGCAAGACCATCATCATTACCGGCTCCTCCCGCGGCGTTGGCGCAGACACCGCGCAGATTCTCGCCGCTGAGGGCGCGAACATCGTGGTGAACTACCGCTCTAAGGCACCGCGCGCGAACAAGATCGTCAAGGCTATTGAAGAGGCTGGCGGCAAGGCAATCGCAGTGCAGGCTGACGTGACCAACAGCGAGGACCTGCAGAACCTCGTCAACACCGCCGTGGAGACCTTCGGCTCCCTGGACTACCTGATCCTGAACGCTTCGGGCGGCATGGAAACCGGCATGGGCGAAGACTACGCAATGCGCCTGAACCGTGACGCACAGCTGAACCTGGCACGCCTGGCTGCAGAGAAGATGCCCGAAGGCGCACGCATCGTGTTCGTGACCAGCCACCAGGCGCACTTCATCCGCGAGGTTGAGACCATGGACGAGTACAAGCCCGTCGCAGAGTCCAAGCGCGCAGGCGAAGACGCACTGATCGCCGAGATTCCCGCGCTTTCCGAGAAGGGTATCTCCCTGGTCGTCGTATCCGCTGACATGATTGAAGGCACCGTCACCGCAACCCTGCTGAACCGCCTGCACCCCGGCGCTATTGAGCAGCGCCGCGAAACCGCTGGCAAGCTCTACACCGTCAACGAGTTCGCGCAGGAAATCGCGAAGATGGTCACCGCAGACGTTGAGACCGGCCACGTTGAGCTGGTCGGCGGCGCACGCGGCTTCATCGACTAATAACTCTGCCGCTATAGGTGCCGTTGCGGATGCGCCCGCACCCCTGACAAGGTACATCTGACAAGGTACATTTGATGAGGCGCGCCGCCTTCGACGCGGCGGCACCTATAGCCCCTGAGCCCCCTATAGCTCCTAGATTTTGCGCGAGGAACCCAATGTGGGGTGCCCGCGCACTATGTGCGCCAACCGCTCCGATAACCCGGCACGGGTTGCGGGGTGAGAGGCGCATCCCATCCATCTAACTCACTGGAAGAAGAACCATGAGCACCGTACTCAACCTTCAGAATGTCTCCGTGATTCGCGGCGGCCGCCCCATCCTTAACAACGTTTCGTGGACTGTGAACGAAGGTGAACGCTGGGTCGTTCTGGGCCCCAACGGCGCCGGTAAGTCCACTCTGCTTTCGATTGCGGCAGCCCGCCTGCACCCGACCAGCGGCGAGGTTGAAATCCTTGACGAGACCCTCGGCGCTGTTGACGTGTTCGACCTGCGCCCGCGCATTGGTCTGTCCTCCGGTGCTTCGGCTACCCAGATTCCCGCCAACGAGAAGGTCTCTGACGTCGTCGTGACCGCAGCGTACGCCGTGTCCGGCCGCTGGAAGGAAGAATACGACGTCATGGACGACGAGCGTGCAACCGAGCTGCTGGCTGACTGGGGTGTCGATACCCTCGCTGACCGCACCTTCGGTTCCCTCTCCGACGGCGAGCGCAAGCGTGCACTGATTGCCCGCGCTCTCATGACCGACCCGGAAATGCTGCTGCTGGACGAGCCCGGCGCAGGTATGGACATCTCCGGCCGTGAGGACCTGGTCGAGCGTCTGACCGCACTTGCCGCTGACCCCTACGCACCGGCTACCGTGCTTATCACCCACCATCTCGAGGAAATCCCGGCGGGCTTCACCCACGCCCTGCTGATCCGTGACGGCGGCGTGGTCGCTGCCGGCCCGATCCTGTCCACCATTACCGAGGCGAACCTCGCAGCAACCTACGACATGGACCTGGCTCTGACCGTCACCTCCGCGGGTCGTTACTCCGCGTTCAAGCGCGCATGAGCCGTGCCCCGAAGCAGCTGAGCGCCGAACAGATTGCTGAGCGTGCCGAGCGTGTCTACGCCATCGAGTCGGTCACGGCTCTGGCGCAGGCACCCGAGCAGGATTTGCGCTACTATACGCAGCTGACTGACGTGAAGCTTCGTAGCGCCATGGAACCGCAGTGGGGTATTTACATTGCGGAGTCCTCGAAGGTGATTCGTCGTGCGCTCGTTGCCGGTCATCAGCCTGTTTCTTTCCTGATGAGTGAGAAGTGGGCTGATGATTTGGCGGATGTTTTGCGTGCCCATCCTGACACTCCCGCGTATGTGGGTAGTGAAGAGCAGCTGGAGCGGGTGACCGGTTTTCATCTGCATCGTGGTGCGTTGGCGGCGATGGCTCGTCCGGCGCCGCAGCCTCTGGAGCAGTTGCTGCAGGGTGCCTCTCGCGTGGCGATTTTGGAAGATATTGTGGACCACACGAATGTGGGAGCTATTTTCCGTTCGGCTGCCGCGCTGAACGTGGATGCTGTGCTGGTGACTCCGCGGTGTGCTGATCCGCTGTATCGCCGCTCGATTCGCGTGTCGATGGGTACTGTTTTTCAGGTGCCGTGGGCTCGCTTGGAGTCGTGGCCTGCTGACTTGCAGACCCTGCACGGGCTGGGCTTTAAGAGCGCGGCGTTGGCGCTGGAGGAGGACTCGCTGACCCTGGAGGAGCTGTCTGCTCGCCGGGATGAGAAGCTTGCGCTGATTCTGGGCACGGAGGGGCACGGTCTGTCGCCCCGCACCTTGGCGGCGTGTGACGATACGGTGATGATTCCGATGTCGCACGGTGTGGATTCTTTGAACGTTGCGGCGGCGAGCGCCGTGGCGTTCTGGGAGACTCGCCCGCGTTCATAACCCGATTCCTAATCTGGTTATTAACCCGCGTGAGTACCTTCTTCGGGTGTGTTTGCGGTGTGTGGGTTGGTGTCTGTGAGGGAACGTACTGGGATTTAATCCGTGAAGGTGGTACCCTTAATGGGTTGTGCGCGCCCAATGCGGGCACAATGGTGATGCGCTCTGAGATTTTCTCGATAGCTGCACATCGAAAAACCTACTCCATCTATATAAGGGCTACTGGCAAAATCCAGTAGCAGAAGAAGGTAATCAATGAAGGCAGAAATCCACCCGGACTACAACCTGGTTCTGTTCCGCGACCTCGCATCCGGCAAGGTCTTCCTGACCCGTTCCACCATGACCTCGGACAAGACCGAGAAGTGGGAAGACGGCAACGAGTACCCGATCGTCGAGGTTGAAATCTCGTCCGAGTCGCACCCGTTCTACACCGGTAAGCAGCGCATCATGGACTCCGCAGGTCGCGTCGAGCGCTTCAACGCACGCTTCGGCAACTTCGGCAAGAAGTAAATCTTCTGTCCCAGTTTTGCTTTTTAGCGAAATCAATGCCCCGTTCTCCTTGGTTTTCAGGGAGGCGGGGCATTGTGCGTTCTGCGGCACATAGCAAAATAAATCGCGTGAACGTGAGGAAAGTTGTAGTGTAAAACCTTTCGTTCGCCGGTGCGCAGACCCGCTGACAGCGTTACAATGGGAAAGTATTTTGCGAGTTGTGCATTTTCTGTGCCCTCCAGCGCCGCCCCGTATCGGCGGGTATTCTCCGGCTCTCTGCATTCTAGAGACTTCGCTGGATGCGCTGCGCGCCTCGCGTATCACCACCTCAAACAAAGGACAACTTAATGAGCGACGCTCACTCTGAACCGTCGCAGAAGAAGAAATGGGTCAAGCGTATTCTGCTGATCCTGCTGATTCTTCTGCTGGTTATTACCCTCGGTATTGGTTTCTTTATTTGGCGTGCTGGCCACACCTGGGATAGCAAGACCGAGAAGTTTGACTCCATCACTAAGGTGGATGAAGACCTCAGCAAAATTAAGGAGCAGCTTGGCGAGGCTAAGAAGCTCAACGTGACGGATCTGAAGGCTCCGACCGTCACCAACTCGGATACCGGCAAGAACGGTGCTAATGGTGAGAACAGCTCCGATGCTGCTGCGGCTCTTGCAGCTAACGCGAGCGATCACGATAAGGACGGCGACGGCATCCTGGATGACGGTTACAGCTACAATGTCGTGAAGGGTCCGGGTAAGAACATCCTGCTGCTCGGTAGCGATACTCGTTCCGGTTCTGAAGCAGCTCAGGTGAGCGGCTCCCGTGCAGATAGCATCATGCTTGCTCACATCCCTGCTGATGGTAAGGGCGTGTACCTGGTCTCGATTATGCGTGATACCTGGGTGAACATCCCCGGCTACGGCGCGGCAAAGATTAATGCCGCACTGAACTACGGCGGTATTTCTCTGCAGGTGGCAACCGTTGAGAACCTGCTGGGTATCAAGATTGATCACGTGGCTGAGATTGAGTTTGAGGGCTTCAAAGCTCTGGTGAACTCGGTCGGCGGTGTGGATGTTCAGGTACCTTTCGACTTCGATATCAATGCGTGGTCTTTCAAGCAGGGTATGCAGCATATGGATGGTGGTGCGGCTCTTGCGTTCGTGCGTGCTCGCTACCCGTTCGCTGACGGCGACTACCAGCGTGTTCGTAACCAGCGTGCGTTCCTGCGTGGTATGTATAACACGATGAAAGCTAAGGGCGCATTGAATAATGTGGGTTCTTTCCAGTCTGCTGTTGAATCTATCGCAGGATATATGCGCGTGGACTCCGGTCTGGATGCAGCGCAGATTGCCCAAATTGCGGCTCCGGTGCTGACTAGCGGTGACACCACGATGCGTATGACCACCCTGCCGAATGCTGGTCCGGGTTGGTCCTACGACGGTCAGTCGATTGTTATCGTGAACCAGGCTGCGAATGCTAACCTGTCCTATGCTTTGCAGCATGACAGCATGGATCAGTTCATGGCGACTTACGGCCAGGACTAAGATCTGACTCCTTGCGGGGGTGAAAGCTGATGAGGCTTTCACCCCCGCTGTGTTTAACCGTTCCTGGTTAACCGTTCCGGGAGAAACCGGGTACGCAAAAGGGCGGCTACCTCACCGTGATGGTGGGGTAGCCGCCCTTTCGTATCTTTACGCTCTGTCGCAGAGGAGCTTATGCCTTCATAGTGGTTTCTTCTGCTTCTTCAGCAGTTCCCTCTTCTTCGTATTCTTCCTCGTACTCGTCGTCGTAGGCTTCGTAGTAGGTCTGACGACCAAAGTAGAAGGCGACTGCCGCGACGGCGCCACCCAGAATAGCGATGAGGATGCCGAGCATCGGGGTCCACAGCATCGAAATCAGGCCGGCGACCAGAACGGCGAGGCCTGCACCCTTGACCAGGTTCACCAGGCGGTCGCGTTCGTTCGGCTCGTAGTATTCCTCTTCCTCAATGCTGTACTCGATGATAGGCTTCTCTGCGGCGGGTTCGCTGCGGGTCGGCTCGGAGGCGGAGGATCCGCCGGTCAGGGAGCTCATGAAACCGCGACGCCTCTTCGGTGCCTGCTGTGCGGAGGACTCCAGGTAGTGACGCTCACCTTCGGTGGGCACGAATGCGGCGGGCACATCGTACTCTTCACCAACGGGTAGCAGAGCCGGAACGTTGTTGGGCAGGGTCTCGTACCATTCCTGCGGAATATCGGCGGGGCGTGCAGCCTGAACGGTCAGGGACAGCTCGAGGGTGTTACCGCGGATAGTGCCCCACGCGCTGGTGAGGCGGTCGTTCTCAAAAGCGTAACGGATGACGGGCGTCAGCTGCTCAGACATCTGGGTGCTCAGGCGGCCCACGAGCTTGCGGTCGTGGCGCACCTCAACACTGTCAACGAAACGGCCGTCGGAGGTCTTGAGCTGGTTCGCTTCCAGGGTCAGAATCACGCGACCTTCACCGCTGGGCGGCAGGATGCTGTGCAGGTATTCGGAGTGTTCCTTCTCATCAAGCACCTTCATCGACGGGCCCTGGGGTAGCAGGGTCGCGCGGGTCGGTGCGTCGTTGAGGGGGAAGAGAGAGCCGGGTGCGGACAGGGAGAGCACACCGGTGCTCTTCACGTGCATGCCGCCGCCTTCAGCACGCACGGCAACGGCGGAAAGCTGCAGGTGCGCAATGGGTTCGTAACCGGAGGCGACCACGCGGGTAATGGAATCCCAGTACGCGGCGGAGTCTGCCGGGCTCATGCGGCCTACCTTGAATTCGTCAATGTAGACGGCAATGCTATTGGGCTCGTAGGGGTTATCCGGTTCGGGAACGAGGCGCGCTTCACCGTACCAGATACGTTCACGGTCGATGTGCAGTTCCTCAAAGATTTGGAGGGTTTCTGCTTCGTAGTAATCATCGGTGACAATGTCAACGCTACCGCGGTCACCGAGTGCGTAATCGACCACTGAAAACTCCTTCTGATGTGTCTAAGCGAGCGGATACCTAGTCTATTCTCTCATGCTTTCAGCGTGGACAGCTCACAAAAACGGGTGACATTTATCTGTCTTTTAGCACCGGGTGCATATAGTTTTGCGCCCTGGCGAAATTGCCCCGGTAATAAGTGCCCTTGTCAGTATGTGAACCACTGTATGAGGGAAATATTTGGACGGCATACCGCCGCTATGAATTCTATAGATGAGCCAGAAAAAGACCACCGCCCGGCACGTCCCGGTACGTTACCGGGAGCGTGCCGAACGGCAGTCTCTCAAAGAGGCTAGAGAACCTAGCGGGGGAGAGTGGAACCTAGTCTAGATACCGGCTCACACCCCGCCACAAGCCCTCAAACCATGCAGCTTAGTCCTGCAGGGAGGCGTTGAACTTCTGAGCCACAATCGAACGGTGGCCGTGATCCTGAGCCTCCAGAACCAGACGACGCAGAGCCGAAGGAGCCTCGGGGTTCGCCTCCAGCCAACGCTGAGCCAATGCAACGGAGGGGTTACCCTCAACGCCCAGACCCTCGGTGGAGCCGGTGTTGTACGGAGCCTTCGGGTACAGGCCACGCACAATGCGGGTCGCCATACCAATCGAACGGGACGCCCAAATGGGCAGCAGAGCCTCAAAGTAGGAGTCGTAGTAGGACTCACGCAGCTCAACCGGGCCGCGAGCAAAACCGTTAATGGTCGAAGCCAGAGCGTCGTTCGACAGCGACTCGTCTTCCATGATGGTCTTGTACGCGGTAGCCTTACGCTCAGCAGAGGGCAGGGCAGCAATCGCGTACGCGTAACCATTCGAAGAGATCGAGGAGGGGCTGTACTTCGCCGCACGGTCCAGATCCTCAACGGTCACCAGGTCGCGGCTTGCGAGCGCACCCAGTGCACTCCAACCCAGGTTCTGGTCGTAAGGAATGCCGGTTGCGTCAGCAATATCGCCGGTGGTGTCTTCGAAAGCACCGCGGGCAATATCGCGGCAGAGCTCTTCACCCTTGGTCGCGTTGGTGGAGACCGAAATCAGGGCGCGCAGCAGAATCAGCTGCTCGTCGGAGCCGGGCTTAGCCTGCGCCAGTGCGGCTGCGAATGCGTCGTAGAGAGCGTCGTAGAGGCGCTCGCGGCCGGTGGGTGCGGAGAAGGTTGCGATAGCGACCTGTGCGTTGTTGACCATGGTGCCCAGCAGGGATGCGCTCGGTTCCTTGGAGACGTTGCGTACGACTGCGTCGACGTAGGTGGTGACGGGCAGGCGTGCATCGCGTACGTTCTCCCAGAGGGATCCCCAGATGAGACCGCGGGAGAGTGCGGATTCGAGGGTGGAGACACCTTCGATAGCTGCCTGCAGGCCGTCTTCGTCGGTCAGGGCAACCTTGGCGTAGGTGTGGTCCTCTGCGTTAAGCATGAGCAGGTCAGCTTCACCAACGAGCTTCTTCTGCTCCTCGGTGAGATCCACGCGGTGCTCGGAGACGGGCTCTGCCGGGTACTCGAGGGAGAGCAGGCCGGTGGAGGTGAGCTTGCCGTCGGTCAGCGCGAAGGTTTCCAGCTTTGCCACGTGGGGGCGGCCCAGACCTGCGGGCTGCTGTGCGGGCAGTTCCTGGGTGAGGATCAGGTCGGTGAGCTGGCCGTCTTCACCGTAGACGCGCTTGGTGCCCAGTGCGGACACGCCGGAGGTCTGCAGCCATGCGTTAGCCCATGCCTGCATGTCGCGGCCGGACACCTCGTTGAGTACCTGCAGGAAGTCGTTCAGAGAGGTGTTGCCCCACTCGAAGCGCTTGAAGTACACGCGTGCTGCCTCGATGAAGGTGTCGAAGCCGACGTAGGCGACCAGCTGCTTGAGCACGGATGCGCCCTTTGCGTAGGTGATGCCGTCGAAGTTCTGCGATGCTGCTTCCAGGTGGGGGATGTCAGCGACGATGGGGTGGGTGGTGGGCAGCTGGTCCTGCATGTATGCCCATGCCTTGCGGTTGTTCGCGAAGGTGACCCATGCGTCGTTGAAGTTGTTGGCTTCCTTAGCGCCGAGGGTGCCCATGAAGTCTGCGAAGGATTCCTTGAGCCACAGGTCGTCCCACCACTTCATGGTGACGAGGTCGCCGAACCACATGTGTGCCATTTCGTGGCAGATGGTGTTGGTGCGGCCTTCGAGGTCGTCCTCGGTTGCGCCGGAGACAAAGATGTAGTCTTCGGTGAAGGTGACCAGGCCGGGGTTCTCCATTGCGCCGATGTTGTATTCGGGTACGAATGCCTGCTCGTACTTGGGGTACGGGTAGGGGTAGTCGAAGAGGTCCTGGAAGAAGTCCAGGCCGTTTTCGGTGACCTTGAAGATGTGGTCGTAGTCGAAGTGCGGCTTGAGGGACTGGCGGCAGTATACGACCAGGGGGATGTCACCGCTGTTGACCTTGCTCTTGGGCTTGTAGGTGGTGGTTGCAGTGAAGTATTCGCCGGCAACGATTGCGGTGATGTAGGTGGAGATCTTTGCGGTGGGGGAGAAGACTCGCTTGGTGATGGAGTCGTCGGTGGGGTCTACGACCTGGGATTCGAGTACGCCGTTGGAGCTGACGACCCAGTCCTTGGGTGCGGTGATGCGGAAGTTGAAGACTGCCTTCAGGTCGGGCTGCTCGAAGTTCGGGAAGACTCGGCGGCAGTCGGAGGGCTCGTACTGGGTGTACAGGTAGACGCGACCGTCGGAGGGGTCGAAGTAGCGGTGCATACCTTCGCCGGAGCGGGAGTAGTAGGAGCGACCGTGGATGGTGAGCACGTTTTCTGCCTGCAGGTTGGGCAGGGTGATGCGTGCGCCGTTGACGACATCAGCCAGGGTCAGTTCGGTGCCGTTGAGCTTAACGGAGTCGACGCTGTGGTGGATGTAGTCGATGAAGGTTTCTGCACCGGGGGTGTTGCAGGAGAATCGGACGGTGGTGACGGTGGGGTAGGACTCGAATTCGGGGTCCTTGGCGTTAGTCAGGTCGACATGCACGTCGTAGGTGTCGACACTGATGAGAGCCGAACGTTCTGCGGCTTCTTCGCGGGAGAGGTTCTCATTATTCATGCTCTTTATTCTAGTCGTTATGACCGAAAATATGGCAGTTGAGTGGGCGTGCCGGTCATATTACTCAAGGTGCGAGAAGATCGCCGGGGGTGTGGGGAACCAGTCAACCTCGAATGTGTGACGCAGAACATGCTCTTTCGATTTGCGGAGTGTTCAGAAAACCCGTATAGTATTACGTGTTGCTTCGAACGGCACCGAAAGGAAAACGTTCGAAAGTCACCTGCGCGGGTGGCGGAATAGGCAGACGCGCTAGCTTGAGGTGCTAGTCCTCGTATTAGAGGGTGGGGGTTCAAGTCCCCCCTCGCGCACAGATAATCCCCGGTTCTTCGGAACCGGGGATTTTTGTATGCTCGGTTGTATGTCCGGTAAAAAGCACGCAAAAAACAGTGGGGTGAGGCTCCTTGAAGGAACCTCACCCCACACTAGCTACGCTAAGGAAGCTAGAAGAACAGCTGCATCAGCTGAAACTGAACGAATCAGTATCGTTCGAAGAGATTACTCAGCCAGACGCTCCGGGTCGGTGGTGACCAGAATCTTCACAGCGGTCTCGTTGTGGTGGATCAGGGTGTCGAAGCCCTTGTCAATCAGGTCTTCCACAGCGATCTTGCCGGTGATGAAGGGCTTGAGGTCAATCTTGCCGGACTCAACCAGCTTGATGGTCTCGGGGTGGGAGTTCACGTATGCGATGGTGCCGCGGATATCGAGCTCCTTGAGCACAACCTTCTGAACATCCAGAGAAGCGGGCTTACCCCAAATGGAGACGATGACGACCTTACCGGTGGGCTTGAGAGCGTCCAGAATCAGGTCCAGTGCGGGCTGAACGGAGGTGCACTCGAACGCGATGTCAGCGCCACGGCCGTCAGTCAGCTTGTGAATCTCAGCCAGAACGTCAACCTCAGCGGGGGAGAAAGCGTAGTCAGCAACACCGGAGTCCAGAGCCTTCTGGCGACGCAGCGGGGACAGCTCGGAGATAATAACCTTAGCGCCCTTAGCCTTCAGAACTGCGGAGGTCAGCAGACCGATGGGGCCAGCACCGGTAACCAGTGCGAATGCGCCCTCTTCGAACTCGCCTGCACGCTCAACAGCGTGGTAGCCAACGCTCAGGGGCTCAATCAGTGCAGCCTCGTCCAGGGGAATGTTGTTAGGAATCTTGTGAACCCAGCGGCGCTTGACAGCAACCTTCTCGGACAGACCGCCACCGCGACCTGCCAGACCGATGAAGTTCATGTCCTTGGACAGGTGGTAGTCCTTGGAGTCGGGGCCGGTGTAAACGTCATCACGAATGATGTAGGGCTCGACGACAACGTGGTCGCCAACCTCAAGGTCGTCTACGCCTTCGCCCAGTGCCTCAACAACACCGGAGAATTCGTGACCGAGGGTGACGGGGGAGTCCTCACCAGAAATGGGGTGGGGATGACCGTGCTGGGGGCAGAAGATGGGGCCGTCAAGGTATTCGTGCAGGTCGGTACCGCAAATACCGCACCATGCGACCTTGACCAGAACCTCGCCCGCAGCGGCTTCGGGTGCGGGGATGTCTTCAATGCGGATGTCGTTACGGTCGTAGAAGCGTGCTGCCTTCATGGGATGGAGCTCCTTAGCGTGGTTGTGGCGCTCACAGCGGTGTGTGCTTGCCGGTACGGTTCGCATCCATGGGTCTGTCACGGTAATGGCAGAGGCCCAAACGACATGGTTTGGACCGGTTGTGAACTGTCCTGCCGGCATTCGCATCGCTAGCGCCGGATGGTGACGGGTGCGGCTGGATTGCCGCTCCCATGTGCTTAACGCTACTCCTATGAATCAAAGATTCCTAGGATATATACAAAATTTCTTTTATGTGACACAAATTTCTTTTTGGGTGTTTCCGACTCCATCACGCCCGAACATCTAGCGCCCGGCGAGCGCAGACGGTAGCGTAGAAGCATGACTGACGCGAACGCACAGGGCACCGCCGCCCACACCCAGCCCACTTCCGATAATTCCGGTCGAACGGCACCGAACCGACCCGCCGCAACAACCCGCCACTACGACGCACCCGATGCTGATTGCGTGCGCGGTAGCGAGTACTCCGAGATCCTTGCCCTCGAAACCGAGCAGCGTAAGCGTGCCGCTGAGCACCGCCGCAAGCACAAGCACGCACATCCCGAGCAGGAACGTAGCCACGGCGAACGTCCCGGTCATGGAAAGGGACACGGAAAGCACCACGGTCACGGAATGGGTTACGGCCACCGCCTCGACGAAGACAGCGGGCTGGCACATATTCGCCGCGACCTCGCCGAATCCGTATCCACCCGCGCGGACTCCCTGAGCGCAATTCTCAAGGCGATTCACGCGCATCCTGAGACCGCCTACGAGGAGTATTTCGCCTCCCGCACGCTCGTTGACGCGGTCCGCGAAGCCCACCCGAACCTCAGTATCGAGTACCCCGCCTTCGGCCTGGATACCGCGTTCAAGGTGGAGCTCACCAGCGCCGACTACGACCCCGCCAAGCACCGCACCATCGCGATTCTCTCCGAATACGACGCGCTGCCGGGCATCGGTCACGGCTGCGGCCACAACGTCATTGCGGTATCGGGGCTGGGTGCTTTCCTTGCCCTGGCGGATGCGCTCGCCACCGGCCCCGAGGCGTTCAGCGGCAGGGTCCTCTATTACGGTACGCCCGCCGAAGAGTCTGAAGCCGGTAAGGAGCTGATGGCGCGCGCCGGCGCATTCGAGCGGGTGGATGCCGCCATTATGGTGCACCCCTACTTTATGGATGTGGCTGATCAGGCGTGGTTGGGTCGCCGTGAATGTCGCGTGAACTTCACGGGCGTGAGTGCGCACGCGTCCTCGCATCCGTTTATGGGTCGTAACGCCCTGGATGCGGCGAATCTGGCGTATCAGGGTTTGGGTTTGTTGCGTCAGCAGATTCCCGGTTCTGACCGTATTCACGCGATTATTGACCACGGCGGGGACGCCCCGAACCTGATTCCTGCTACGGCGAGCCTGCACATTAATATCCGTTCTAAGCACGCGCCGACTCTGCGTGCGCTGTCGCGACGAGTTGAGGAGGTGTTGCGCGGGGCGGCGCTCATGGCTGGCGTGAGCGCGGAGGTGACGTGGGATTCTTCGCCGATGACCATGCCGGTGCGCACGAACCGTCCGCTGTTGAAGCGTTGGGTTTCGGCTCAGCGTTCGGTGGGTCGCCACCCGTACCCGCCCGGAACGGTCAGTGACACCCTGGCGGCTTCTACTGATTTCGGTAATGTGAGCCTGCGCGTGCCCGGTATTCACCCGCTGATTCAGATTGCGCCCGAGGGTACCGGCATGCACACGGTGGAGTTCGCGCACTGTGCGGACACTCCGGCGGCGGTTGATGCTGCCCTGGATGCGGCGTTCGGTTTGGCTTCTGTGGCTTTGGATTTTCTGGTTGATGACGAGTTGGCGCAGGTGGTTCGTGCTGATTTTGAGGCCTCCGGTGGTGCCGTGGATGTTGAGGGCTACTTTAGCGACATGTGAGAGCGACATGTGAGCTTGCTCAAAAGGTCAGAACGTCATTATTTGGTTTTATGAGTGAAAAACACCCCTCATAGCCCATAAAGTCACCAGCACCCATCGAAAAAAGCAAAATAACCCAACACAAAACGCAAAATCTGCGGCATAATAGAAAGTAACGGAGCGAGCCCACCGGGAAGAACGCCCACGCTCAGGAAATTCACCCCCGAGGCACACACCCGCTTCCTCATAAACCCCGCGAGAATCCTCTCGCACCACACGGATAACTCTCACGAAAGAGGGCATACAGCAATGAACGGTGTCAACAACCCCACCAAGCTCGGCGTCATCGGTGCAGGCGGCGTCGGTAGCGCAACCGCATACGCAGCTATGGTCCGCGGCTCCGCAGACGAAATCGTCCTGTACGACATCGACGGCAAGCGCGCACACGCTGAAGCACTGGACATCGCACACGGCGCAATGTTCGCACACGAAGCAACCGTAACCGGTGGCGACGACATCGAACTGTTGCGCGACTGCGACATGGTCATCATCACCGCTGGTGCTCGCCAGAAGCCCGGCCAGCCCCGCCTCGAGCTGGCAGGCGCAAACGTCGCAATCCTCGAGAAGCTGCTGCCGAACATCCTGTCCGTAGCACCCAACGCAATCATCATGCTCGTCACCAACCCCTGTGACGTTCTCACCATCGTTGCCCAGAAGATCACCGGCCTGCCCGCAAACCGCGTGCTGTCCTCCGGTACCGTTCTGGACTCCTCCCGCCTGCGTTGGCTGATCGCTAACAAGGCTGGCGTCTCCATCAAGAGCGTTCACGCAAACGTTGTCGGCGAGCACGGCGACTCCGAGTTCCCCGTCTGGTCCGCAGCAAACATCGGCATGGTTCCCCTGACCGAGTGGGAGCAGGACGGCAAGCTCGTCTTCACCGAAGAGGTCCGTGAAGAACTGGCAACCGAAGCTATGCGCGCAGCGTACAAGGTCATCGAGGGCAAGGGTTCCACCAACTACGCAATCGGTATCTCCGGTGCACGTATCGCTGAGGCATTCCTCGGCGGCCAGAACGCAGTGCTGCCCGTCTCCACCACCATTGCAGGCGAGCTGTACGGCTTCAAGGACGTTGCACTGTCCCTGCCCACCATCGTGAACCGCGAGGGCATCCAGCGCGTGCTCGAGGTCCCCATGAACGAGGCTGAGCTGGCACAGCTGAAGGCATCCGCTGAGGCAATCCGCGCATCCGCAGCTTCCCTGGGCTTCTAAAAACCCGGCTTCTCATTCTCTCGGGTTTATGACCCGTAAGAAGCAAACATTCAGTAGGCGCAACGTCAAGCTGAGCTAACCGACAGAAGAACCCGCCGCACCCGGCACCTGCTCCCTTGAGGAGTGGGGAATTCGGGGGACGGCGGGTTCGCTGTGTCTGTGAGATGTTTTCTATGAGGTGCTTGATGCGCCGCGCCCGTTCATAGTTGCGCGTTTAAACCGCCGTATGACCGCCCGGCGCACACCATAGGCGCGTAGGTAGTAGAATAATGGCATGAGCATTGATCCTCGCACCGAACTCACCCGCCTCCTTGACGCGCTGGAGGCGCACCTGACCGCCGTCGTAAACCGAACCGGCGAGCACGACCCCGCCGTCGATGAGGCGTACGTAGAAATCGCCAACGCCTTCGAGGCCTACGAAGATTCCCTCTTCGAAGCCTACAACGAGGTCACCCCCCTGAGTGTTTACGGTGATGAAGACGAGGATGACCTCGACGAACTGCTCGATGACGAAGAAGATGAAGACGACGACGATATCGAGTACGAGGACTAAATAGCGCCTCGCCCATACGTTACGGACCGACCCCTGACCGGTACCCCCTACGCGGGGTAACGAGGCAGGGGTCGAACCGTACCCGCAACACCGTAGCCGCACCCCCGCGCAGCTCTTGCCCTCAACGCTTACCAAGCGTCTACTGAGGGCAACGCCTATAGAGCGCCCGCCGAAAACCTGCCCACCCGATACCCACCGAGCATGTACCGAGAACGGAGACACCCGTGAGCGAACCCCGCACCTGGCGCGATGCCGCCCTCATCCTCCGCACCCAAAAACTCGGCGAAACCGACCGCATCATCATCATGCTCACCCGCGACGGCGGAATCACCCACGCCGTCGCTAAGGCCGTACGCAAACCCACCTCCAAGTTCGGTGGGCGACTCGAACCGTTCATGCACACCGACCTGTCCTTCAGCCGTGGCAGAACCAACCTGCACACCATCACCCAGGCGGCAACCCTGCACGCCTACACGGCACCGATCATGGCGAACTACGATGCGTACACGTGCGCCTCCACCATTGCCGAACTGGCGGAAACTCTCACCAAAGACACCGACAGCACCTCCGATATTTACACCCTGACCCACGGGGCGCTTGCCGCGCTTGCGCGCGGGCAGCATGTGCCGCAGAGGATTCTAACCCGCTACCTGGCGCGCAGCATGAACGCCGCCGGCTGGCCGCTCATCGGCGAGAATTGCACCCGATGCGGTAACCCGCTCGTGAATGCAGACCACCGGGGCGATAACGGCGCAGACACTAGCACTCCCGGCACTACAGGTGGAAGCGGCAGGTACATTGCCTTCCACACCGCCCACACCTACGGGCACCACACCATCCTCTGCCCCCAATGCGCACCCGCCACCGACACACCCCTGACCGGTCTGCGTGCCGAAGAGCTCGGCTATGCGCTCGCTACCGCATCGGCGGATCCGCGCGCCTGGGTGACTATTGATGCAGCATCGGTGCCGGTTGCCTCCAAAATTCTGGGACTCTACCTGAAAACCACCCAGAACCTGCTCGAACACCCCCTCAAAACGGCGAGCGCCCTTGAAGCAGAGATCCCTGCACCGTAAAACCGGCGCAGTAAAGAACCGCCCGCATAGTTAGATGCACGCCGGTGCTTCAATCATGCGTCAACCAGGGCGCAAAATAACCCCCGAAGCACCCGCCCATGCGCGCTGTATCACGGTAAAATAGCTAACAGCACGCCAGGTTTATATCTGGCGCACATCCAGGCAAACGACCCCGGGGGAGAACCCGCCAGGGAAGAAAGGCACACATGGCACGCACCCAGCCCGTACCCCCGCCCGCACACCCTACCGGGGCAACCCCGCCGCCGATCCCGAAGAAGTTCATTCCGCAGCACGTCGCCGTCGTCATGGACGGTAACGGCCGCTGGGCAAACGAACGCGGCCTGCCCCGCACTGAGGGCCACCGCGCCGGTGAAGCGGCACTGCTGGACGTTGTTGCGGGCGCTATCGAAATGGGCATCCCGTACGTGACCGCCTACGCGTTCTCCACCGAAAACTGGAAGCGCTCACCCAGCGAAGTTGCGTTCATTATGCGTTTCTCTACCGAGGTGCTGCAGCGCCAGCTGGAAACCCTCAAGACCTGGGGTGTGCGCATCCGCTGGGCTGGCCGTCGACCCAAGCTGTGGAAGAATGTCATCGAAGAGCTTGAACACTGCGAGCGCGAAACCATTGACAACACCGTCTGCACCCTCACCATGTGCGTGAACTACGGCGGCCGCGCAGAAATTGCCGACGCGGCGGCAGCTATCGCGGCGGACGCTGTGGCGGGCAAGCTCAAGCCCGGCAACATTACCGAAAAGACCATCCAGAAGTACCTGGACGAGCCCGATCTGCCCGACGTTGACCTGTTCCTGCGTTCCTCCGGCGAGCAGCGCATCTCGAACTTTTTGCTCTGGCAGAGCGCCTACGCCGAGATGATTTTCATGAACGTGCTCTGGCCCGACGTTGACCGCCGCACCCTCTGGGAAGCTGTCGAAGAGTACGCGCGCCGCGACCGCCGCTACGGTGGCGCTGTTGACGCTGTCGCCAACGACAAGTAGCCCCTGGCATACAGACCCTGCACGCCCGGCTCGTAGCCCCATAAACCACCCACACCCTCCAACACTAGGGAGAACAAATGCGCATCTACCCGACCTTCTTCAACATCTTCTTCAAGGGCATGGACCCCGAGAAGGCACACCACGTCGGCTTCTGGGGCGTTCAGACCCTGCGCAACGTCGGCATCACCCGCGCGCTGCGCAAGTACTTCCAGCCCGCACCCGAACTGGCAACCACCGTCATGGGCATTACTTTCCCCTCGCCGTTCGGCCTGGCTGCAGGCTTCGACAAGGGCGGTAAGGGCATTGCCGCGCTGGCTGGTATCGGCTTCGGCCACGTCGAGATCGGTACCATCACCGGTCAGGCGCAGCCCGGCAACCCGCAGCCGCGCCTCTTCCGCCTCGTGGAAGATAAGGCAGTCATCAACCGCATGGGCTTCAACAACGACGGTGCCGCAGCGGCAGGCCCGCGCGTTGCCGCCGCCCGCGCAGACCTCGAAACCGAATACCGCGGCGCCGTACGCCCCGTCATTGGCGTGAACATCGGCAAGACCAAGGTTGTTGAGCTCGAAAACGCTATCGAGGACTACCTGATCTCTACCCGCACCCTGGCACCGCAGGCAGACTACCTGGTCGTCAACGTCTCCTCCCCGAACACTCCGGGTCTGCGCACCCTGCAGGCTATCGAGTCGCTGCGCCCGCTGCTTGCCGCCGTGCGTGAAGAGGCAGACCGCGTATGCCCCAACCGCCACGTACCGCTGACCGTGAAGATCGCGCCGGACCTGGTCGACGAGGACGTTATCGAGGTGGCAGCCCTGGCGAAAGAACTGAAGCTGGACGGCATTATCGCCACCAACACCACCATCGCCCGCGACGGCCTGGGCCTGACCAGCGACATGACCAAGGTCAAGGAAATCGGTGCCGGCGGCCTCTCCGGTGCGCCGCTGAAGCCCCGCTCCCTTGAGGTGCTGCGCCTGCTCAAGCGTGAAATCGGCGACGACCTCGCCATCATCTCCGTTGGTGGCGTGACCACCGCTGAGGATGTGCAGGAGCGCCTGGATGCTGGCGCTGACCTGGTGCAGGGCTACACCGCGTTCCTGTATGAGGGTCCGCTCTGGGCGGCACACATTAACCGTGGCCTGGTGAAGCTGCGCCGCGCTCGCCGCTAAAAGGTGTACAGGCAGGGGGCTTTATGCTCCCCGGCGTGCTGACTCTGCGCGCTGACTTGGCGTGCTGAAAGGGGGCACCGTTCTCTACCCGTTGGGGGTGGAGGCGGTGCCCCCTTTTGTGTGCCCTCTATTCCGCCGAAAAGCCACTAAAGAAGTAGCTTCTCGAAACACATGTGGCTTCTGGACATACATAGTTATTTGACGTATAAAGCATTGAATTGTTCGAATAGTGATGATTTGTTGCTATTACACTCATTGCAAAGCAAATGACTGTAAATATGCGGTAGTGTTTTATATGTAGCGTCTCGTGGTGCATTGTTGCACCTGCTGGGTACGCTGCGAGGCTGGGTTCTTCCGGTGGTCAAGTAACGACCATTTTTTACCAGCCTGACAAGTGCATACACCCCATCACCGACGATAGGAGCGCGCCCTTATGGAGCCTCGTACCTTCCTTTACTGCACCCAAATTCATCGCCGTACCCTACTGGGCAGCGGCGCGCTTGTGGGCCTGGGTGCCCTGCTTGCGGCGTGTGGTCAGCAGGCAAATAATGAGGCGAGCGCTTCTTCGACCGCAACCGATGCAGCCTCCGCTATGCCGAGCGAGACTGCTTCGGCATCTGCGGTAGCTACCGCTAATTCTCCCTCCGCCACCCCGTCTACTGTCCGCGGCTACTCGGGCGGATCAAAGGCACCCGATGGGGAGTACCGCCCTGCGGATAAGTATGGCAATGCACAGAATGTGCCCAAGCCCACCGCGCCCGAAGAGGGCTACAACGAGAAGTCTTTAGAAGGTCTCCGTAAGACGATGGATGCCTGGATTTTGTGGGGTAATTACGGTACTCAAACTGGCGATTACTCGATGGCTCGCAAGTTTATTTCGCCAAATTTCAAACGTGAACTAGAAGAGTATGAAGATGCAGAAAAGCTTTATCAAAGCGGCGGATGGATCATTGGTGGAATTGACCATTTTCTAGCCGATGGAAATCCCTGGTCAGAAGACGGAGAAACCTACTTCTGGAAAGCCTATCGCGAATGGGATCGTGAGATTTTTGTTGAGTCTGATGGGAGCTGGGTTAGCTGGACCAATGATGACAAAACTGACGATACTTTCAAATTTGAGCTGAAGCATAACGGTCAGAAATGGGAAATTATGGGCTACGAAAGTGTGGATAAGTAATCATGAAAAAGTTCCTGCAGGATTCTGATGTGTTGAGTCGCCGCGCATTGTTGAGTGGCGTTACTTTCTTTGGTGCATCCGCCCTGCTTGCTGCATGTGGCGTGCAGGCAAATAATGAGGCGGTGGCTGATTGAAGCAACAACCAAAGTGAAGCCCTCGTAATCTTTCCACAAGATAGACCGCCACACGCCCGAAGGTCAGGAGCAATGACAGGCTCCCAGTGCGCGCTCGCGCATAATGGAGATAAGCGGGAGACCATGCACTACAACGATGTGGAGGACCAACCATGAAACCCAACATGCTGAACCGCCGCTCAATGCTGACCGGAGGCACCCTCATCAGCCTCAGCACCCTACTTGCCGCCTGCGTGCCGCACGACATCACAACTGCAGGAGACGGCTCCACAGCCTCCGGCGCATCCAATGCTGCCACCAGCAGCAGCTCAGGCAGTAGCGCCGGCAACAACGCAAGTAACGGCGAATACCGCAAAGCAGACGCCAAAGGCCCCGCCCAGAACGTCCCCAAACCCACCGCCCCCGAAAACGGATACCGCGCAAAGACTCCGGAGGGCATCCTCAAAACCATGGACGCCTGGAACCAGTGGGTCAACTACGGCGTTCAAACCGGCGACTACAGCAAAGCACGCGAATTCCTCTCCACCTCAAACGATGGAGAACTCAAAATCTATCGCGAAATAGAAGCGCTCTACCAGCGCGGCGGATGGGTCATCGATGGCATCGAACACTTCGAACCCGAAGGCATACCCTGGAGTGACGACGGCCGAACCTACTACCTGAAAACCAGCCACGAATGGGACAAACACACCGAGGTGGAACCCGACGGCCGCCAAGAAACCTGGAGCAGTGACAAGGAAGAAGAAATCTACAAATTCGCCCTCGAACACCGCGACGGCACATGGCAGATTCTCTACTCCCAAATCGACGCCTAACCGTACCGGTCTCTAACCGCAATACATATATCCAGAAGCCACATGTGTTTCGAAAAGCCACTAAAGAAGTAGCTTTTCGAAACACATGTGGCTTTTCGCGTAAGAACATAAAAATAGGGGAGAGGCCTGAACCTTCAGGACCTCTCCCCAAGCACCTACAAGGCACTCACGACTTAGTGCGGGTACTCGCCGTACTTCACCATCGGAACCGGGCGGCGCATACGACGAATCATCATCACACGGTTAAACGCATACATGCCAGAACCACGCTGAACCTCGCCGAACTTCGCAATCAGCTTCTTCTTCAGGCTGCGCCACAAAATGAAGTAGTCAACAACCCACAGAATCATCAGCGCATACATTGCGTACACGGAACCGTAATAAATCGGCGCCGCCGCAGAAGATGTACCAGAAACACCCTGAGCAATCCAGCCACCAATGAGCAGAACCAGCAGAATAGCCAGCATGAAATCGCCAAGGTTACGGCGCGCATCAATGTAGTCACGGATATAACGGCGCTGCGCACCACGGTCCACGGCGGGCAGGTAACGCTGATCGCCACCCATCAACGCATCATTCTGACGCTCACGAGCCTTCGCCATCGCCTCACGTTCACGCGCCTTCGCCTCCTTACGGTCATTAACAACCAGAGGCTGACGACGAGCCGCCTGCTGCTCCTTACGCGAAGGAGTAGGACGGCCCTTCTTCGGGGTGAACTTCGGATTAACCGGAGCCTGAGGCTCCTCTACAACCTGCGGCTGAACAGCTTCCGCTTCAGCCTTCTCTTTCTTACGACCAAACACCCTCCCATCATACCCGAACGGCACACACCAAACCCGCCCCCACAAGCCCACACCAGCAACTGAAACGAACCCAACCACCCGGCGGTTGAGGCCAAGGCAGGGTCAAGGTGGGGGTAAGGTAGAAACATGACTACTGAATTCACCCACCACAGCGCCCTCAGCGCCGCCGTCACCAAAAACTTCGAAGCAACCCTGCAGACCCTCACCGAGCTCGTCGCCATCCCCTCCATCGCCTGGGAATCGCACGACCTCACCCAGGTAGACCGCAGCGCCGAGGCAGTCGCCGCGCTCGCAACCAAGGCAGGCTTCAACAACGTACGCATCGAACGCGCCACCTACACCACCGCAGACGGCACCGAAAAGCAGGGCATGCCCGCCGTCATCGCCTCCCGCCCCGCCGCAGAAGGCTACCCGACCATCCTGCTCTACGCCCACCACGACGTACAGCCCGCCGGCAACCTCGACCTGTGGGACACCGACCCCTTCATCGCAACCCGCAAGGGCGACCGCCTCTACGGCCGCGGCGCAGCAGACGACAAGGCAGGCATCCTCGTGCACCTCGCCGCGCTCGCAGCCCTCAACGAGACTCTCGGCAAAGACTTCAAGCTCGGCGTGAAGCTCTTCATCGAGGGTGAAGAAGAGGCAGGCTCGCCCTCCTTCGTCTCCTTCCTCAACACCTACCGTGAAGAACTGTCCGCCGACTACATTGTCGTCGCAGACTCCGCCAACTGGCGCGCCGGCGTACCCGCACTGACCACCAGCCTGCGCGGCGTCGCATCCGGCGACATCGAAGTACGCGTCGGCAGCCACGCCATCCACTCCGGCATGTTCGGCGGCCCCATGCTCGACGCTCACACCCTCATGGCACAGCTCATCGCCACCCTGCACGACGCCACCGGCGCCGTAGCCGTCGAAGGCCTGCACCGCGCACCCGAACCCGAACTCGAATACGCCGAAGCAGACTTCCGCAACGACTCCGGCATCCTCGACACCGTACCCCTGGCAGGCACCGGTAGCGTTGCCTCCCGCCTGTGGACCCAGCCGGCAATCTCCGTCATCGGCATGGACATCCCCTCCATCGCCACCTCCTCCAACACCCTCGCCGTCGTATCCCGCGCACGCATCAGCACCCGCCTCGCACCCGGCGACAACCCCGAAAACGCACACCGCGCACTCGCCGAACACATCAAGGCACACGCACCCCACGGCGCACAGGCGAACTACACCGCCGTCGACTCCGGTATGCCCTTCGC
Source organism: Rothia mucilaginosa (assembly GCF_001548235.1). Lineage (NCBI taxonomy): Bacteria > Bacillati > Actinomycetota > Actinomycetes > Micrococcales > Micrococcaceae > Rothia > Rothia mucilaginosa. The sequence goes on along the minus strand of NZ_AP014938.1, from coordinate 2,178,176 downwards.
CACCGAAGTCGACGCAGACGGCGCACAAACCGCCCTCGACGCAATGCGCGCCGCCTGGGGCCTCGAACCCGTACAGACCGGCATGGGCGGCTCCATCCCGTTCATCTCCGACCTGAAGGACCTCTTCCCCCAGGCACAGATCCTCGTCACCGGCGTAGAAGACCCCGACACCCGCGCACACAGCGCCAACGAGTCCCTCTACATCCCGGACTTCAAGAACGCAATCCTCGCGGAGGCGCTACTGCTCAGCGCACTCGGCGCTCGCTAACCGCGTTCACTAGAAATAGCGGCGCAGAGCGCGCTCTCCAAACCAGCCCACAAAACACAGGGCAGAAAAAGGAGGCGAAAAGTGGGGGAGAAGGGTCACAAACCCCAACCCCCACTTTTTCGGTATCCTAGAAGCAGAATTACATGTCAAGCCCCCACACCAACACTCACGCCCCCGGCGAACTATGCACACCCTAGGTTGTGCATCAAACACTCAGGGGCGTATCGTGAAGGCTAAAACACCCATATGCACCCACACGCGGCGCACACGGGCAACCAACAAAACAAAAGGACAACACCAATGAGTGAAACCATCATCGAACTGCCGACCCACGGCGTCAACCTCACCGAAGTAGCACAGACCAAGGTCCGCACCCTCCTCGAGCAGGAAGGTCGCACCGACCTGCGCCTGCGCATCGCCGTCCAGCCCGGCGGCTGCTCCGGCCTCATCTACCAGCTCTACTTCGACGAGCGCGTCCTCGACGGCGACGCAGTCCGCAACTTCGACGGCGTAGAAGTCATCGTCGACAAGATGAGCGCGCCTTACCTCGATGGCTCCACCATCGACTTCGAAGACACCATCGAAAAGCAGGGCTTCTCCATCGACAACCCCAACGCAGCTGGCTCCTGCGCATGCGGTGACTCCTTCCACTAAACCGCCACCACGCGCCACTAAAGCGCAACACGCCTAATAAACCCCCGTCTCGCATACTGCACCCAACCATGCAGATACGCGGCGGGGGTTTTACACTTAACACATGACTACGCACGAAATCACCTGGAAATACATCCTCAACCAGCTCGTCAAACACCAAAACCTCACCGACACCGAAGTCGCCTGGGCAATGGACCAAATCATGACCGGCCAAACCGAACAGCCGATCCTCGCGTCCTTCCTCACCGCCCTCCACTCCAAAGGCGAAACCCCCGAAGAACTCGGCGCACTCGCAGCCGGAATGATTGCCAAAGCCGAAACCGTCGACATCGACCCCCACGCCGTAGACATCGTCGGCACCGGCGGTGACCAACAAAACACCGTCAACATCTCCACCATGGCAGCCCTCGTCATCGCAGGCACCGGCGCCACCGTCGTCAAGCACGGCAACCGCGCCTCCACCTCCAAATCCGGCTCCGCAGACGTCCTCGAAGCCCTCGGAATCCGCCTCGACATGCCCATTCCCGCAGTCGCCGAATGCGCTCGCGAGACCGGCATCACGTTCCTGTTTGCGATGACCTTCCACCCGGCAATGCGCCACGTGGGCCCGACCCGCCGCCTGCTGGGCATTCCGACCGCGTTCAACTACCTGGGTCCCATGACGAACCCGGCTCGCGTGAAGTCCTCGGCTATCGGCGTTGCTAATCCGGTCATGGCTGAGAAGATGGCTCACGTCTTCGCTGAGCGCGGCGATCACGCCCTGATTTTCCGCGGTGATGACGGCCTGGATGAGCTGACTATTGCCACCACGAGCCGCCTGTGGGAGGCTGTAGACGGCGAACTGACCGAGTACCGTTTTGACCCGACCGAGTACGGTCTGCAGAACGCACCGCTGGAGCAGTTGCGTGGCGGCGACGCCGAGTACAATGCGGGCGTTTTCCGTGCAATTTTGGCGGGGGAGGGCGAGTCCCCGAAGAGCCCGCTACGCGCCATTCACGACGCCGTGCTCATCAATGCTGCGGCTGGCCTGGTGGCGTACCGCCCGACCAACGGCGAGAGCTTTGAGACCCGCTTCACTCAGGCTTTGGCTGATGCACGCGAATCTATTGCATCCGGTGCAGCAGAGCGCGTGCTCAACGCATGGGTAGAGTTCAGCTCCAAGCACGCAGAATAAAGAAACCCAGTAGCTGATGATAGGCACCCGAGATGGAGCGCACCGAACGGTGTGAGCTCGTCTCGGGTGTTTGTCGTTTAATGGGAGGCGTTGAGGAGCCCGAAGGCTCGGGGCATGTGAGCGCGTGGCTGAGCGTAGAGAACGGTGCGAGGCGCGCGGAGCGCAGAGCCACGGATGGAACAGTGCAGTCGCACCAGTCGCACCACGAGGAGCGCAGTTTGACCCGTGCCAGCTAGAGCGTAGAAAGCACCGGTGGGGTAGTGAAAAATAGGTCTACTTTACATAATGTATATTATCGGCTTTTTAGGGAGGTCTAGAATGAACCCAAGATTCCCCATATCTAAATAAAGTCTTAACAGTTCATGTATTAACCTCACTCGGTCACCAGAACCGTCACCTGTACTCAATCCACCTGAAATAATGGATATACCCCGCATCACGAAGGTGTCGTCGCCTCGTGTGCAGATCCAACGTCAACCACGTCGGTTGATGTACACCAAAGGAGAAAACTCGTGGATTGGCTCTTTGAGACACCCTGGACACTCTGGGTTGCACTCGCTCTCGTTTTCGCCGTCATAGAAATGCTCAGCCTCGACCTGTTCTTTCTCATGCTGGCGATCAGCGCAGGCGTCACCGCAGCAATATCGCCCTTCGTGGATAACATGCTGATTCGAACCGTTATTTTCGTGGTAATCTGCGTGATTCTGGTTCTTGGTCTGCGCCCGCCACTGCTGAAGAAACTCAATAAATCAGCCACCGGAGCTGTCACTAATGCCGAAGCACTCATTGGTACTGAGGTGCGAGTCACTCAAGATGTGACTAGTGAAACCGGTTTGGTGGTACTGGCTGGCGACACCTGGACGGCGCGCACCGCCTCCGGAACGCTCGCCGCAGGATCACACGCGAGGGTGCGAGCCATTGAGGGCGCTACCGCAATCGTAGAGCCTCTCCCCCACGGCTAATTCCACCACGCTAAGACCCATCTGAATATCGGCCCTAGAAGCAGGTTCAGATACCCAAAAACACACACCATATAACTCACCGATAAGGAGAAACAATGCCTATCAGTCTTATTCTGACGGTCCTACTCATCCTCTTCGTGCTGACGATGCTCGCAAAGACCGTGCGCGTCATCCCGCAGGGACGAGCCGGCATCGTCGAACGACTGGGTAAGTTCCACGCCGTCCTCAACCCCGGCCTGCACATCGTCATCCCCGTAGTTGACCGCGTGCTGCCCCTCATCGACCTGCGTGAACAGGTCGTTTCCTTCCCCTCACAGTCCGTGATTACCGAAGATAACCTCGTGGTCGGCATCGACACCGTCGTGTACTTCCAGGTCACCGACCCTAAGGCCGCAACCTACGAAATCACCAACTACATTCGCGCCGTGGACGAACTGACCAGCGCAACCCTGCGTAACGTCGTCGGTGGCCTGAACCTGGAGCAGACCCTCACCTCCCGCGACCAGATCAACGCGGAACTGCGAGGCGTACTCGACTCCACCACCGGCCGCTGGGGCCTGCGCGTCTCCCGCGTGGACATCAAGGAAATCCAGCCCCCGGCATCCATCCAGGACTCCATGGAGAAGCAGATGCGTGCAGAGCGTGACCGCCGCGCCGCAATCCTCACCGCAGAAGGCCAGAAGCAGTCCGACATTCTGACCGCAGAAGGCGAATCCCGCGCAGCCATCCTGCGTGCAGAGGGTGAAAAGCAGGCACAGATCCTTCGTGCAGAAGGTGACGCACAGTCCGCAATCCTGCGCGCAAACGGTGAAGCGGAAGCCGTGCAGAAGGTCTTCGCAGCAATCCACGAATCCAACCCCAGCCAGCAGCTGCTCACCTACCAGTACCTGCAGACCCTGCCCAAGCTCGCCGAAGGCGACGCCAACAAGCTCTGGTTCATCCCGACCGAACTCGGCGATGCACTGCGCGGCCTGGGCAACGCATTCGGCACCCTGCCCGCATCCGACCTTACGGACGCACCGAAGAAGCCCGCTGCCCAGGCACCCAAGAGCGCACCGCAGGCACCCGGAAGCTACGGCATCAACGGCTAAACGCGAAATCTAACGCATAAAAGGCGTGAATCACCAAAAATCACGCCGAATAAACACCACCACGCTGGGCGGGCGGAGACTATTACCGATATAATGGATGTTTTGTAAACGTTCGAGGGAATAGCTCTCCCCCGCCCAACGTTATGCCTAAAGCGCCAAAGAGCGCACCCGACGACACTGGAGGAAAAATGAGCGATCGTAGCCTGCGCGGTATGCGCCTGGGTTCCCAGTCGATGGAAACCGAATCGAACGTACAGCCCGCGCCCCGCCAGCGCGTCGAATACCGTACCGCAGACGGTGACCGCGTTTTCGTGACCTTCGCGGCAGAAGCAGAAATCCCCTCGGTATGGACCGCAAAGTCCGGTAAGGAAGCATACCTCGTCAACGGCGACTCCACCGCAGACGCCGAAGAAGAGAAGCCCGCACGTACCCACTGGGATATGCTCATGGAACGCCGCAGCATCGAAGAGCTGGAAAAGACTCTGGAAGACCGCCTGGAATACTACCGCAAGCACTACGCGCTCTAAAAGCACCGTAGAGGCGCCGTAGAAACGCTGTAGAAGGCCCGCTAAGCGCCGCTTGTGCTCTTAGCGGGCTTTCTTCGTTTGGTGCTGGCTTTTCTCGGTACGTGAGCCAGGGTCGGTACATGAGCCAGAAAAGGGCGCTACAGAAAGCACGAAAGACCGGGGCGGATACGCTATGTATCCGCCCCGGTCTTTCGTTTAGATCAGGTGCGAGAAGCACCTTAGCAAGAAGTCTTACTTGCCCAGAGCCTTCTTCAGCTTCTGAACGCGGTTAGCCATACCCCAGCGAGTCACCTTAGACATGGAGTCAAAGATAATGTTGCCGTCCATCTTCGAAGCGCCAATCTCACGCTCAACGAAGGTAATCGGAACCTCAACAATGTTCAGGCCAGCCTGCTCAGAACGCCACGCCAGATCAACCTGGAACACGTAACCCTTCGAGTCAATGCCCTCAAGGTTCAGGCGCTGCAGGGCGTCACGGCGGTACGCACGGAAACCAGCGGTAATGTCCTTGATGGAGGTGCCCAGAATCAGGCGGGTGTACAGGTTAGCGCCGCGAGAGAGAATCTGACGGTGAGCCGGCCAGTTCTTGGTCTTGCCGCCGGGAACGTAACGCGAACCAATAGCCAGGTCAGCGCCCGCCTCCACAGCACGAACCAGAGAAGGAAGCTGCTCAGGCTGGTGCGAGCAGTCAGCGTCCATCTCAATCAGAACGTCGTAGCCTGCCTCAAGGCCCCAATCGAAGCCAGCGAGGTATGCGCCACCCAGACCGTCCTTAACGGTGCGGTGCAGAACGTGAATCTGGGAATCCTTAGCCGACAGCTCGTCAGCAATCTGGCCGGTGCCATCGGGGCTGTTATCATCCACCACGAGAATGTCCACCTCGGGAGCTGCCTTGCGAAGACGCTCTACCACGATGGGCAGGTTCTCCTTCTCGTTATACGTCGGGATGACAGTTAGAACGCGCATATTACTCCCTCACAGGTGTATATAAAACAGGCAGTGTAGGTATCCAGTATACCGGGTAAACGTGTAGGCAACTGAACCATCGGGGGCTTCTACCGCCCCTAAACAGCCTAAAAAGGTGTTGACAAGCTAAAAAATTAGTTACTTGCAGTGTAAATAGATTCCAGAACGGGCAGAGGCAAATCCTCATCCAACACCGGAAGCAACGGAATGCGAGCGCGGGGGTCAGTGCTCCAGGATGCTACGCGGGAGTCGGGTGCCTGGACCATGAGGGCTTCGACGCGCCACTGTGCCACGTATGCGGGGGTGTCGGGGGTTAGCTGGCCGGTGAAGGGGTTTTCTTCGTGTGCTAGGCGGTATACGCCGCGGGTGAGGGCGGCGAAGGCGCTGCGTGCGGAGATGCCGTGTTCGTCGTTGATGAGTTCGCGGATGAGGGACCAGGCGCCGGGTGCGTAGAGTTGGGTGTCGGAACCCAGGGCGATGGAGGTGCCGGTTGCATTTGCGCGGCGTGCTACGGAGGCTACTGACTCGCGTGCTTCTCCCCCGGCGTGTGCGAGGAGTGCTTGGACGGTGTCGTTGGCTTCTTCGTCTTCTTCGGGTTCGCAGACGCTCAGGCCGAGGTTGATGCGTGCTTCTGCCAGTTTGGTGAGGTATTCGTCGGTGATGGGGTCTTGGGGGGTGCTGATGGCTGCGTCGAGGCGGATGGGCAGCCAGGGGCGGTTTTCGCGTACGGCGAGCGCGGCGTCAGCTGCGGTGGTGAAGCCGGTGGATGCATCGATGGAGAGCAGGAGTGCGGCGTCTTCGGCTACCTGTGCTGCTGCGGGCGCCTCGGCGGGTGCGACAAAGATGCCGACCAGCTGCAGGCCCTTGACGGCGCGTTCGCCTTCGGTGAGGGGGCGTAGTGCCTTGATGGCGCTGATGAGTTCGTCGGTTTCTACGCTGGTGGCGTTGAGGATGAGGCGGATGTCGGGTGTGCCGTGTTCGGCGCTGTAGTAGCTGAGTGCGGAGACGAGGTCGGGTACGTCTTCCATGCCGGCGAGTAGGGTGTGCGTGTGGTAGCCGGCGGCGCGGTATGCCTGCAGGTAGTCGAGGATTTCGGGTGCTTCTTTGCCTGCTACCGGTGCTAGTGCGCGCGCAAAGGCGGGGGTGAGCAGGGCGCCTTCGAGTTCGGTGATGGTGGCTGATTCGTCGGCAATTGATCGTGCGCCGGAATCGGAACCAACCCAGCGGACGGTACCGTCTTCGATCAGCATTGCGGTTGCGTACGGGTCGACGGGGCTGTACACGCTGCCATCTACAAAAATACGGGTAGACATTAGAATCCTTTCACCTTTGAGGCGCGCTGGGGCGCACACGTAGGCGGGCACTTCGCTTGTGTCCGCGCAGCTGAGCGTCTCATTTGAGTATAGAAGCACCCCCGCTGCCTGCGGTAGTTCGTTCGTCCTTAGATGACATGCCTCAGATGAGGCGGAATAAGGCGGAATAAGGCGGAACGGTGCGCGGTGGCGGGGGTGGTAGTCCGAACCGGCCGGGCATGGCGTTACACTATATACGATGTAGCACGGTGTAGCACCATGCACGGTGTCGCACTAAGGCGCGGGTTAGACGTCCAGTGCGACTACGCCGCGGCGGACCGCCTCAATCGCCTCTTCACAGCGAGCGCGGATCACCGGGTCCAGCGAGCGGATGTGCGCAATCTGGTCTAGGGCGTCCAGTACCTGCTTTGCCCAGCGTACGAAGTCGCCGGCGGCAAGGCCGGTGTTCTCGATTGCCTTTGCGAGGTGCGCGCCGTTCGCCCAGGCGTACATGGGTTCGACCAGGCCGAAGTCGCATGCGGGGGTCGGGTTGACCTTGAATTGTTCTTCGGCTGCGTTCAGGTCGGCGAGGCGCTGAGTAATCGTCGCAATGGGGGCGCGCAGGGACGGGTGCGGGTAGTGGGCCAGGTATTCCACCGCGTCGCGCTTGCCCTGGTAGGTTAGTGCGGCGACGGTTGCCGCGATGGCGGCGGGCTCCAGTCCGTCGAGGAAGTGCGCGTCCAGGCACAGGGCGGTCAGTAGGTCGCGCTCGCCGTAGATGCGGCGTAGCGCCTGACCGCCGGTGGTCAGCGATAGTTCGCCGTCCTCGGTGCGTTCGACGTAGCCGTAGCTCTCCAGCAGGCGCGCAATGCGGTTGAAGACCTGCGCGATCGTGTTGGTGCGGCGGGCAATCTGACGGCGCAACCCTTCGGTTTCTGAGTTGAGCTTCTGCCAGCGTTCAGCCCAACGCATGTGGTTTGCACGGTCGGAGCAGCCGTGGCACGGGTGGTTACGCAGCTGAGCCTGCAGAGCCTCCAGCTGTGCGTCAATGCTGTTTTGACGAGCAGGGATGTTCTGCTGTGCGAGCGCGCGCGGGGCGCGGCCGTCGTAGAGTGCCTGGCGCATGCGGCTTGCGGTGTCGCGGCGTTCCTTGGCGGTTTTGAGGCTCAGGTGCTTGGGGATTTTGATGCGTGAGACCGGTTCGACGGCGCCTTCGAAGTCGCGGGTTGAGGCGGTGCGCTGGTGCGCGTCCTCGGTGACGATGCCGATGCGCGGGTCGGCGTGCGAGTCGGAGCGGGTGATGACGACTGCGTAGCCGCGGGAGCGGCCGTGCGGAATGTAGATGATGTCGCCGGGTAGTAGCTGCTGGATGGTGTGGTGTGCCTGCGCGCGTGCGTGGCGTTCGTTGCTCTTGGAGGCTTTCTTTTCCAGTTCGGCGATTTGGCGGCTGAGCTGGACGTATTCGGTGAAGTCGCCGAGGTGGCAGGCCATGGCTTCGCGGTAGCCTTCGAGGGCGTTTTCGTTTTTGCGTACGCGGGAGGCGACGCCCACGACCGACTTGTCTGCCTGGAACTGTGCGAAGGAGGATTCCAGGATTTTGCGGGTGCGTTCGGCGCCGTAGGAGGCGATGAGGTTTGCCGCCATGTTGTAGGTGGGGCGGAATGAGGAGTTGAGCGGGTAGGTGCGGGTTGAGGCGAGGGTTGCTACGTGTTCTGGGGACATGCCGGGGCGCCACATGACGACGGCGTGGCCTTCGATGTCGATGCCGCGGCGGCCTGCGCGTCCGGTCAGCTGGGTGTACTCGCCGGGGGTGATGTCTACGTGGGATTCACCGTTGTACTTGGTGAGTTTCTCTAGGATGACGGTGCGTGCGGGCATGTTGATGCCCAGTGCGAGGGTTTCGGTGGCGAAGACCAGCTTAATCAGGCCCTGCGCGAAGAGGGTTTCTACAACCTCCTTGAAGAGGGGTAGCAGGCCGGCGTGGTGCGCGGCGATACCGCGGATCAGGCCGTCGCGCCATTCGTAGTAGCCGAGGGTGTTCAGGTCGCGGGTGTCCAGGTGGGCTGTCGCTTCAGCAATGTAGGCGCGGATGGTCTGCTGCTGTTCGGGGGGGGTCAGCGTAATATCGGCGGATACGCACTGGCTGACCGCGCCGTCGCAACCGGCACGGGAGAAGATAAAGCAGATGGCCGGTAGCAGGCCCTGCTTGTCGAGGGCGCGCACCATCTCCGGGCGGGTGATACGTTGCGGGCGCAGGGGCTTCTGCTCACCGCGCGCGTCAAAGTCCCGGTCGTTGCTGAAACGATCATTGCTGAAACGGTCACGACGGTCCGAGCGGCCGCGCTCGCCGCTGCTGAACGTCTCATTCAGCCAACCCTCACGGCGGTGACGGAAACGCTCACGCTTGCCGCCGTAGCGTCCACGGCCCGGTGCGGAACGGAAGCCGGGGCGTAGCGCCTTCAGTTGCGGGTTCAGACGCAGACCGGCAAGTAGAGGGTTAGCGCCCGCCTCCACGGTTGCGCCGCGCTGCTTAGCTTTCTGCGCCTTCTTCGCCTGCTTGCGGGAGAGCTTCTCCTCCGGCTCCTGGCTCTTACCGTTTGCGGAGTTGTCCTCGGGTACGAACAGGTCCACCACACGGTGACCGACCATCATGTGCTGCCACAGGGGTACCGGGCGGTGCTCAGAAACAATGATGTCCGTGCCGCCGCGCACCGTATCCAGCCACGCGCCGAACTCCTCAACGTTCGACACCGTCGCCGACAGAGAAATAACGTTCACATGCTCGGGAAGGTGAATAATCGCCTCTTCCCACACCGCGCCGCGGAAACGATCCGCAAGGTAGTGCACCTCATCCATCACCACATAACCCAGACCGGTCAGCGTGGTCGAGTTAGCGTAGAGCATGTTACGCAGCACCTCGGTGGTCATCACGACCACGGGTGCTTCCGTGTTAATGCTCGTATCGCCGGTCAGCAGACCCACGTAATCCTCACCGTACGCGCGCACAAAGTCATGGTACTTCTGGTTGCTCAGCGCCTTAATGGGGGTCGTGTAGAACGCCTTCATGCCGCGGCGTAGCGCCAGGTAGATACCAAACTCACCCACGATGGTCTTACCGGCACCGGTGGGCGCGGCAACGAGGACGGAGCGGTCCGCCTCCACGGCGGCACACGCCTGACGCTGAAAATCATCCAGCGGAAAATCAAGGGACGCCTCAAAAGCCCCGAGGGCGGTCTTCGCGTACGCGGCGCGTTCTCGGGATGCGGCGTATGCGGCAGCGTAGTCGGTGCGCTCCGCCTGAGTCTGCTCGTTATCTGCCGGGATCTGCTCGTTAGAAGCGTTGGAGGTGTGTGCGTCGGATGTGTGCTCTGCGTGGTGCTTGCTCATAGTATGTCCAGTGTAACGGTTCGCCCGCTACGAGCCTTCAGAAAGCATCCTGGACGGGCACTAATCCGGTATGGGCGAACAGCGAGCGCATCGGTAGCGTGCAAAAGCGGCGCGGTTTCTGCTCTGCTGATGCCCGGTTTCTGTTCGCTGTGCGGGCATACGTGCGGGCATGCGAAAGGGGCGGGATACAGGTTCTCTGTACCCCGCCCCTTTTCGGCTGCCTCGCTCACAGCGAGCTATTCAATTTAGGACGTCTTCTCTTCGTCGAAGTAACCCATCTTCGCCAGGTCTTCGCTACTGGTTGCGGTATTCAGGCTTTCCTCGTCCGAACCCTGCGCCAGCTTGGCAAGCTTGCGGTCGCGGCGCTTGTCGTTAATCATGCAGATGCCGATTGCTGCGAAGAAGAAAATCAGCAACGGCGCCATGAGCACGAACATCATCATGATGTCGCTACCGGGTGCGGTCAGCGCTGCAATCACTGCAACGAGCACGACAACCCAACGCCAAGACTTCAAAATGGTGGTGCCGCGAATCAGGCCCAGCATGTTAATGCCGACCAGAATCACCGGGATGATGAACGCGCAGGAGAACGTAACAACGAACTTCAGGATGAAGGAGATGTACACGCCCGCGTCAATGAAGTTACTGTCGTTGACGGGGGTGAACTTCAGCAGCGCGTAGACCACGCCGGGAAGGGTGAAGTACGAAATGGCGACACCGCAACCAAACGCGAAAATAGATGCGGTGAGGAAGCCGAAGAGATACTTCTTCTCCTTGGTGTGCAGTGCCGGCAGCAGGAATCGCAGCGCCTGGTAAAGCCAGACGGGAGAGGCGATCACCAAGCCGATGTACATACCGACCTTAAGCAGCTGGTCGAAAGGAGATGCGACGCTACCGAAGTTCAGGTTTGCTCTGCGGCCGGTTTCTGCGTTGATTTGCTGCAGGGGCACAGAGATCATTTCGATGAAAGGCTGGTAGAGGAAGACCGTACCGATGATGGCTGCGATGACGGTTGCGATAGCCGCTTTGATGAAGCGGTCGCGGAATTCGCGCAGGTGTTCCTTGAGTTCCATGCGTGCTTCAGGATTGACTTTGCGGTTGCGCACGTCCTGGTCGGGTGTTGCCACGTGGTGTCCTCTGGGTGTCGGTGCCGTGTGTGATTCGGCTGAGGGGGTCTGGTGGGGTGTTTATGGGGTGGTGCCGCAAAACCCGTGCCGGCCGGTGGGCTGGCACGGGTTTGGTGCGTTGGGGGCGGGACCGTTACTTGGTTTCGGTCTTGCCGTCCTTGCCGTTGTCTACGACCTCAGCGGTGACGACCTCTTCGCCGTCCTTCTCGCGGGGGTCCTTCTTGGAGTCGTTCTTCAGACCCTCAACTTCGGTCTTGAAGATGCGCATGGACTGGCCGAGGCTGCGTGCCATGCCGGGCAGCTTGGGTGCGCCGAAGAGCAGGACGATAAGGAGGATAACGACGATGATGGTCGCGGGGTGGCTGAAAATCTGGCCCATGGTGTGCCTTTCTGGTTAGAGCAGGTCTCCGATGTTTTGAGGTTGGCCGAGTCGATCTCGTCGGGAGACCCGTCGCTTGATCCGCTCAGACCTGCGTGTCTGCTTACCTTGTTCGTAGTTATTGTATGCCTCGGTGATGGGTGTGAATACCCCGAGGGTGGTGTCTCGCGGGAGTTTTCGGCTTGCGTTCGCTTGCGCGGCGTCGAATTGTCCCTCGATTGACTCGACCCAGGTTACGGTTTCGTCAAGGAGTGTGAAACCGCGAGTGAGTGCTTTGTAGGTGAACCATGCCAAATAGAGGAGCGAGCAGATGATGAGCGCGCCCCATAGCAAAATCCAGAACCACCAAGACATGAGCACCATTATACAAGTTTTAGGTTAATGTTTTGGCCCCTTGGATGGGTTTTTAGGGTGTTTTTGCTAGTGGGTGAAGTTCTATTTTTCTGCGGGCACAGTGGGCACACCTGCGGGCGCACCACTGCGGCTGCTCGCCCTAAGGGTTTGCAACTGGTCAAGCAGCGCCGCGCGCAGGTGCGCCGGACCGATGAGTTCGAGGGCACCTCGATGCGCGATGACGGTGTCGAGGATGTTCTTATCGCCAGCACCGTGGGCGTTGTTGTAGTAGTGAATACGCACGTACTGGGTGCGTGAAGCCTTCTTCACGTGATGGGTGCTTCGACGCATGTACGTTGCGGTGAGAGTATCGAGCGGTTCACCGCTGGGAATGTGCTCAGTCGGGTGAATCCGCAACTCAGCAAAGGGGTTGGTCTGAGTGCTGTGCTGCTGTGCGTGCCACAGCGGGACAGTGTCACCGGTAACCGGGTGGGTACGACCCGCGCCCGCCTCCTGAATGTGGTTGATGCGGGTGAGGCGGAAGTTACGCCAGAACGTGGGGGTCTTCTCCCCCGCCTCGCTGCTCTCTGTCTTGCTGTCTGCCGCCTCGCCGGTGGTTTCGTTCGCAAAAGCCTCGGGAACCTGCGCGGGTACATACTCGGGGACCTGCTCACCGCGCGCGGCATAGTAGCGTTCCTCAGCGGTACGGCACCACGCATGCAGATACATGTGGTCGCGGTGCAACACCAACGCATACGGGTCCACCAGACGGTCCGCGGCACGCTCAGAGGTACCGTAACCAATGGTCACGGCGTTACCGCTGCTCAGAGCGGCGGTCGCCTCCTGCAGCAGAGGCTCCTCCGGGGCGAAGCACAGGTGCTGCGCATAGACGGGCGCATTCGGGTACGCGGCGGCGAGCGCCGCACGGATACTGCCCAGGCGCGCATCAGCCGGGTGCAGAATATCTGCGGCAGAGAGAGTAAAGACGAGAATGGCGAGCTCGGTGTCGGTGAGGCGCGCGTAGTCCAGCAGCGTGTGCGGGGTGGCGCCGCCAAAGTCCGGCAGCAGGTTAATGTAGGTGGGCTTGAGCGCGTCCGGGTCCTTGGGGTCAGAGTCGAAAGGCACGCTGTCTACCAGCGCGAAAATCTCGGGGATGATGGTCTTGCCGAGTTCGCGGTTCTTCTCGGTGTCCACGCTGTAGAGGGCGTTGAGCTGGTTCAACGGCATGGGCGCCTCATCGTGGGCGCTCGCCCAGCGGTCGGCACGGTGCAGACCCAGGATCAGGTCGACGAGGGCATCAAGGACGTTATTACGGTTACGCTGGCCGATTTTGCTCCAGGTGCCGGGGTCTTCAACCGCTCCGCTGTGCAGGTCGGTGAGGGTGCGCAAGAGCTGCTGCTGGGCGGCATAGCTGTCACGCTGGCGGGTAGAAGAAGCAGCCTCGGAACCCGAATCGGCAGAGTTGGATTCAGCGGGCGGCTCGATCACGCAGCTGTAGCTGGTCGCCGCCACAGCGCTATCAATCGTGCCGTACGAGGGCACAGTGAAAGGCTCCGAAAGCGTAGAATCGGCGCTGACCTCGGCAACAATCAGGCTCTCTTCGTAGCCCTCAATGCCCTCAAGCCAGTTCTTAGCGTTGAAGGTCGCATTGATGGGGGTCGAATCAATACGTGAGAGCATCGTGAGCTTCTGAATACGGCTAGCGCGGAACGTGTACTCCTTACGCGCCGCGCTCTCGGTGTAGTACCCGACGAAGTACCAGGTGCCGTAACGGTAACCAATACCGGCAACACTGACCTTCTCCTGCAGGCGGGTCGCACCGGCAGCCGTCTGATAGGTGAACGTGACCGTCTTACGCTCCGCATAGGCGGTAAACAGCTCATTCAGGTGCGGGTTATCGCTAAAGTAAATGCGCTGAAGGGGCTCACGGTAGGTGTGCAGGTTCCTCGCGCGCTGACGCTTGCCGGTCTTCGGGTCCTGAATCTTCGCGGCGGCGAGCGCCTCATCGGTGAGGTTCTCGCTCGTGAGCGCAATCTTACGCAGGATGCGGTAGGCGTCATCCTGCAGTTCGGTGCCTTCCCAGCCGCGCAGGATCGTGTTGATGAGGCGGAACTCCTCGGCGGTGGGGTTCCAGGCGGGTAGCTTAGCGGCGTCGCTGGTTTCGAGGCGGTAGCGCTCCCCCAGATCCGTGGTCACGTGGGTGATGCGCGCGCCGGCATCACGCAGGGTCTGCTTGGCTCGTTCAAAGGCGCGTTCCTGGGCCTCGCTGAGGGAGCCGTTAGCGCGCGTGCTAATACCGAGCAGGGTCAGTAGCTCGTTGCGGCTGATGCCCTGGGTTCGGGTTGCGGTATCGGGTGCCTCGGCGGCGGTGGCGAGGCGGTGAAGAGTCATGTAAAGCTGAGCTGCGGTGGACATGATTCCATCATACCGTGTGTGTTCCGCGGCACTTACTTAGCGTGTGGGGTGGCTCAGTGCATGGGGCGGCTGTGGGAGGAATACGCGGGCGCACCTATAGTCCGGCACACAAAAGCCCGGCACCCCCTCCCGCAATCGGGAGAAAGCACCGGGCTACGCGTCTCTTACGCAAGAAGCGTGAGAACCTTGCTAGTCCTTAGCGGACGTCCAGCAGGTCCACCACGAAAATCAGGGACTCGCCGGGCTTAATGACCGAGCCTGCGCCGCGGTCACCGTACGCCATGTCGGCGGGGATCTCCAGGCGACGACGGCCGCCGACCTTCATGCCGAGCAGACCCTCATCCCAACCGCGGATAACCTGGCCAACGCCCACCTGGAACGGCAGCGGCTCGCCACGGTTCCAGGATGCGTCGAACTCTTCACCGGTGGAGAATGCCACACCAACGTAGTGGGTGAGCACGCGGGAGCCGGGAACAACCTCAGCGCCTGCACCCTCGATCAGGTCGGTGATGACCAGCTCGGTGGGGGCGTCGCCCTCGGGGAAATCGATTTCGGGCTTTTCGCGGTCGAGGTTACGCTGACCGAAAGACATGGGTGTCTCCTTTGATTGGTTCGAAATGAATCGAAATAGTGGGTGCGCCCGCCGCCTACGTCATAGTCATATAAGCGGCGAGCGCGGTATAAAAATGTGGGCTACTGCGCGGTAGCCGAAGCGGTAGCTGCCGGGGTTGCGGTTGCCGATGCGCTCGCCTCCGCAGCGGCCGCGCTAGAAGCTGCCTGAGCACGCTGCAGGGTCTGCGGGTTCTCCTCCGCACCCAGAATATCAACCACGAACACCAGGGTGCCCGAAGGCTTAGAACCGCCGGTGTCGTTACCGTACGCCAGGTCCGCCGGGATGACCAGCTCAACGCGGGAGCCGACCTTCTTACCCTTCAGACCCTGAGTCCAGCCCTTGATAACGCCCTGCAGGGACAATCCGGTGGGAGTCTTGTCATAGTTGCCGTCGAAGACCTTACCATCGGAGTACTGTGCGCCAATGTAGCGCACGTACACGGTGTCGGTTTCCTTCACCTCGGGGCCCTCGCCCTCAATGAGGGTCTTGGAGACCAGCTCGGTGTGTTCCTGCTTGTTATCGGGCATCTTCAGCTCTGCCTTGCCGGTGGACTCATCCAGGGTGAAGGACGGCAGCGACGGGTCAGCCTCAACGGCCTTACCTGTTGCGTACTTGGGTAGCTTCGTCTTCACGGTGTATACCTCAACGTTGGTTGCAGCACCGGGCGACGCGGTCGTAGTGGTCACGCCCGCGGTGCTGCGCTGCTGCAGAACGTTGGTGGTGTACGAGAAAGAACCGCCAACCTTAATGTTCTTCAGCGTGTCATACACCTGCGGTGCTGCCTTTTTTAGCTGCTCATTGACCGGCAACAGAATCGGCTCGCTGGAGTACGTGGAACCGTTGATCTTGCCGTCGGTGCCTTTGAATACGGCAGCCTCAACGAGCACGTAGTCACCATCGTTGATGGAGTCGCCGTTACCTTCCTCAATCACGTACGCAGAAGGGCTAGACGCGGCGAAGGGGGTTGCGAAAGTTGCTTCGGGCTCAGCGGTCGCGTTCTTCAGGGTGTACTGCACCTTGGACAGGTCGCCGTTGTTGGTTGCCTGTTCGCCGCATGCAGACAGTGCGAGCGCGAGAACTGCCGCGCTGGCACCGAAAATAGTGAGCTTAGAGCGTTTCATCATAGTGTTATCCTCTGGGGTTTTCTGTGAGAGTGGGGCGTGTGAGTGCCCGTGTGCCACAGAACAGTTTACAGGTATAGGTTTAGCTGTTTTATGCTACGGCACGTAGCTGTGTTCAAGCTGTGTTGCGGCCGGGGTGTTCCCGAAGGTCTACAACCCCGACCGCCGGCGGGTTTCCCCTCGTCAGAGCATTTCTAGCGGAGCTGCCTAGCAGAGCTGTTGATTAGCAGGGCGGCGGGAATGCCGCCTCCTGATGCTGACGCGCCTTAGACGCCAGCAGGCTCAGCACCTCCTCCAGCTCCTCGCTGCCGGTAGCAAACGGGTCCTTGCACACCAGCGTGTGCTGCGGGTAGGCGTTGAGCTTCAAATGCACCCAATCCACGGTGAACTGCTCCCCCGCCGCAACCGCCGCGTTAATGAAACGCGAACGCTGCAGGGCGCGAGTATTCGGCGGCTGAGTCTTCGCCGCCTCCGCAGTACCCTCAGGCAGGATGCGCTTGACCGCACCGCGACGAACCAGCGCATGGAAGACACTACGCTCCGGGTCGATGTCGTGGTACGCCAAATCCAGCTGACGGATGCGGGCGCTCGCATAATCGGCAGGCTGACCAGCCGCGCGGGCGCGGGCAATATACGCGTCCAGAAGCTTCTTCTTAATCGCCCAGTCAATCTCAGTATCAATGCTACTGTAATCACCAGACTCAATAGCATCCAGGGTGCGCTGCCACAGGTCCAGGGCATATTCCACGTGACGGTGGTGCGCGCCGTACTGCTGCACGTACTGGCGTGCCGCATCCAGGTAGTGACGCTGAACGCTCAACGCCGTGTAATGCTTACCGTCCGTGGTTTCGAAGGTCGCGGTGCCGGTCAGATCGTGGCTGATAGCGCGCAGAGCCGCCGGAACAGACACAATATCCAGGCTCGTGACCGGGAAGCGGTCCTCCAGCATGCGCAACACCAGGTCGGTGCTGGCAATCTTCAGCAGGGTCGTCGGTTCCGCCATGTTCGAATCACCATTAATGACGTGCATGCGGCGGAACTTCGACGCGTCCGCGTGCGGCTCATCGCGGGTGTTAATGAGCGGGCGAGCGCGCGAGGTCGAGGTGGACGCCGCCTCCCAAATGTGGTCGGCACGCTGCGAGAACGAATACGAGGGCACACCCGTGCTGGACGCCGGGTCGGTCGAGCCGGGCACCGGGCCGCCGTTCGGGTGGGTCTTACCGGCACCGACCAGAATCTGGCGGGTCACCAGGAACGGCACGAGCTGGGCAATCAGGTCGTTGAACTGCAGTTTGCGGCTGATCAGGTAGTTCTCGTGGCTGCCGTAGGAGTTGCCTGCCGAATCCACATTGTTCTTGAACAGGTACAGTTCACCGTCGAGAGGGCGGCCCTCCGAGCCTGCGAGCAGGCGCTTACGGGCGGTACGCGCCAGATCAGCGAAAAGCAGCTCACCGGCGCGTTCCTGCGCGAGCAGTTCGTCAATGCTGCCGCATTCGGCGGAGGCGTACTCGGGGTGCGAACCCACATCAAGGTAGAGCCTACCGCCGTTAGGTAGGAAGACGTTCGTTGAGCGCCACTGATCCAGGACGGGCTTGAAAAGGGCGGCGGCGGACTCTTCGATGCTCAGCCGACCGAGCCCGTGTGGGACGTAGCTGAGCCCGAATTCGCTTTCAATGCCGAAAATACGGTGTTCCATGATGCTGACCCGGCGCGGGGCGTGCCGGTTACTCGCCGCCCTTCTGGACGAAGCCGGTGACGAAGTCTTCAGCGTTCTCAGCGAGCAGGCCGTCAATTTCGTCAAGCAGGTCGTCGACCTCGCTCACGTCAGACACCACGTGCGAGGCGGCGAGAGTCAGTTCCTGCTCCTGCTCGGCTGCGGTGGTTTCGGTCTGCTGTGCGCTGATGCGTTCGCGGCTCATGGTTCTCTCCTCAAAGGGGTTGTTCAGACCGGTGCCGGTCTTAACGTCAAGTTATGGGGTCAGATGGGGTGCTTAGAGGTACTGCTGGAGGCGGTGCTGAGGCAATACCGGGGGTGGTACGCACCGACTGCCGTGAGCTGTGCACTGCACCCTATCTGTGGGTTATGTGGTTTTTACTCTTCCGAATGGGGGTATTCGCCCCGGGGAAGAATATGAGTTTATGTGGGTTTAGGGGTGGTGCTACTAGCGCAGGCGGGTCAGCAGCTCATCCGAATGGTTCACCTCATCCAGCAGCGGCTCCACCTCGGCGGCACCGTACCGGGTCGGCTCCATCATCGTAAAACGAGTCAGATCCTTCGAATACCTGCCGCGGCACGACACCGTATCCCAGTTAATACCGAGAATCTCCTCCGGCCAACGTGCCATCAACGTGCCACGCAAAAACGCGCGCGTCTCACGCGGCGGCTCAGTCGTCGCACGCTCGACCTGCTCCGCAGAGAACAGCGTGCGCATACGGCCACGCGCCACCAGACGGTGATACAGGCTCTTCGAGGGGTCAATATCAGCGTACTGCAAATCCAACGCCTTCAACTTCGGATTCGAATAATCTACGCCCTGAGCGACATAGCCGCGCACCAGCGCATACTTCGCCACCCAATCCAGACGATCCGCCAGCGAGAGCGGGTTGGTTTCCAGGGCGTCCAGAACCTCACCCCACAGATCAAGAATCTGCGCGGTCGCAGCATCCACACCCGCCGGGTTTGACTCCTCGTGCGCGCGGGAGGCCTCATAGTAGGCGCGCTGAATCTGCAGCGCACTCGCAGAACCGCTCGTGGACACCGGGTTCGGCAGGGTCGCCGAAGACGGCGCCAGCGGCAGCTGAACCGACAGCGACAGGTCGTGGCTGACCGCGTGCATCGCCGCCACCGGATCAGACAGGCGCACGCCCGGCAGCACCGGAGCCTGCTCACTGTGCGACTCAATCAGGTTCATCACCAGAGCCGCCGTACCAAACTTCAACAGGTTCGAATAGTGCGACATGTTTGCATCCGCCGGAATCACGTGCAGGCGGCGGTACTTCGACTCATCCGCGTGCGGCTCATCGCGCGTATTCACAATCGGGCGGCGAATCGTGGTCTCCAGACCAATCGTGCGCTCAAAGAAATCAGCGCGCGAACTAATCTGAAAACCCGGAACCTCACCGTGCGTACCAATACCCACACGGCCCGCACCCGTAAAAATCGCGCGGGTCGCAAAAAACGGCAGGAGCGCATCCGCAACCTGCTCAAACGGAACATCACGGCTAATCAGGTAGTTTTCGTGGGCGCCGTACGACTGGCCCTTCGAGTCGGTGTTGTTCTTGTACAGCTTCACCTGCGGCAAATCCTGCGCGTGGTTGCCCAGCTCCACCAGCGACTCATAGGCCAGCGCGTCACCGGCAGCGTCATAGAGCACCGCGTCGGCGGGGGTCAGAACCTCCGGCGAGGAATACTCCGGATGCGCGTGATCCACATACAGGCGCGCACCATTGGGCAGAATCGCGTTCATGGTCACGCGGTCCCAATCCAGACGCTCCGGGAAACCACCGCGGCCGTGCACACCGGCGAGCGCATCCAGGGCGCTACGCGGCTCGGCGGGCTCACCCGGTGCCTGAACGCCCGCCTCACGCATAATCTCCAGAGCAATATCTTCGCTGGTCAGCTCGGTACGGGTGTGCGTCATCTGGCTCGAGTGGGCGGTGGAGGCGTCCTGAACCTGCCCGAAGGCGTCACGCAGGGGCGACTCGGACTCCCCCAGCCACTGGCCCTCAGGGGTTTCGGTCGAGTAGTTCTCTGCCTGGCGTGCCTGCTCGGCGGTCAGCTCATCCGCCAGGGCGCGGCGCTGCAGCTGTTCGCGGAAGGCGGCGCCGCGGCGGAACGCCAACTTGGCGTAGGTGTTGACCACCAGTGCGGACAGCACGGTCGGGTTGGTGCCCGGCGCGGAGGGGGCGATGACGCCGTACTCGGTTTCGGCACCCATAATGCGGTGCACGCCGTAGCTGGGGGTGGAGGTCATGGGGTTCTCCTGAAAAGTTCTATACCATCTAAAGGCTCTGGACCTGCGGTAATACTGAGGTTAATGCGGGATAAGCGTTCGGTGAGCGCCGCCCGGCTCATGCTTGTAGCGCAGTTTATGGTCGCGGTTTATGGTGTGGGCGTGCGCGGTTTAGCGCGGCGGCTCCACCGACACCAGGCGGCCACGCACACCGGCGACGGTGAGCGCATCCTCAATATCGGGCAGCGGCGGCAAGTCCACCTGATCCTCAAACTCGGCGCGTACCGCCTCCAGCAGGTGGCGGGTACCAATACCCACACTCGATGCGTTAGCACCGGCGGTCAGCGCCTGCAACTGCTCCTTAATCGCCGCCTTCTTCGCGCGGTCCACAATATTGCGAATCACCGCACCCGACGCGAAATCGCCGCGGTACAGCGTGTGCGTGGACAGGTTCGCGCTCGCACCAGAACCAACGACCATGGAAGAATCCACGGTCGCCACAGCGTACGCCGTGGAGGGGGTGCGCGCGTACAGCTGACCTGCCGCCGCCGCAATCATCGCGGTCAGGGCGGCGCGGGTCGAACCGGCGGCTGCCACCTCCGCAGCGTCCAGGGGTAGGTCCTCGGTCAGGTACAGACCGAAAATCTCTGCCGCACCGGCGGCGTCCGGGCGGTTAATGCGGATCTTCAGGTCGAGTCGGCCCGGGCGCATCACCGCGGCATCAATCAGGTCTTCACGGTTGGTTGCACCAATAACGATGACGTTCTGCAGCGACTCCACACCGTCAATTTCGGCAAGCAGCTGCGGCACGATGGTCGTCTCAATATCGGAGGAACGACCCGAACCGCGCATACGGAATAGGGACTCCATCTCGTCAAAGAACACGACGACCGGGTGACCCGCCTCCGCCTTCTCGCGGGCGGCAACGAAAATATCGCGGATCTGACGCTCGGTCTCACCGACGAACTTATCGAGCAGCTCGGGGCCCTTAATGTTCAGGAAGTAGCCGCGAGTAGCCGAACCCGGGTTCAGCGCGGCCGCACGAGCCGCTAGGGAGTTCGCCACAGCCTTAGCAATCATGGTCTTACCGTTACCGGGAGGACCGTACAGCAAAATACCCTTGGGCGGTGCCAGGTGATAGCGCTCAAAAATCTCCGGGTGCAGGTACGGCAGCTCCACCGCGTCGCGAATCTGCTCAATCTGAGCGCCCAGGCCACCAATCTGCTCGTAGGTGACGTCCGGAATCTCTTCCAGAACCAGCTCCTGCGAGCGGGAGGCGGGAACCTGCGAGGTCAGCATACGGGTGCGCGTGTCGAGGGTGACCGCATCCCCTGTGCGCAGCTGCTCAATGTCGAGGGAACCAGCCACACGCGCCACCTGCTGAGCACCCGAGGACGTATCAACCAGCACGCGCTGCTCATCCAGCACCTCGCGCACGGTCACCACGTCGCCAAAGGGCTCGGTGTCCAGGGCAACGACCGCCTCCGTCTTGTCGTTGAGCAGCACGGTCATGCCGGGGGTCAGCGTGGACAGGTCAATGAGCGGGGATACGGGAATACGCATCATACGGCCGCCCACCTGAACGTCCAGGTAGGTGTCAATCTCGGCGGGGGTTTTATCGTCCGCGACCTGCTCGTAGGTCATGGTCTGACCCTCATGCACCGCCAGCACAATCGCCGAATTCAGCGGCGGCATGACGTTCTGCGACAGGGAGGCGCGCAGACGCTCCACCTGGTAGCGCATGCTGGTAATTGCCTCAACGAGCTTGCGGTTCTTCTCCCCCGCACCACGAATCTGTCGGCTCATATTGTCGCGGGTTGCCTCCGCCGCAGAGAGTCGACGCAGCACGGCGTCATACTCCTGCGCGCTGACGGGCTGACTGCCGGGCAGGGAGGTCGACCCGAAAGCAGCCGAGTAGTGCGGTGCCGCGCTGGCTGCACTGTGGGCGGTGCCGTACTGGGGGGTTCCTGCCTGATCTGCAGATTCGTGGGTGGACACGGTAGCTCCTTTAGCTGTTCGTCCTTGTCGGCGGCTACTCGATGCGAGTACTGCGCAGGGCGAGTAGCCTGGTGGGTGCACTGCGGGGGCTCCAGGCAACGCCCGTGCCCCCGCAGGTCAAAGGTGGTTCATCAATTATTCAGCAGACTCGATGCCGTTCTGTTCGAGCGCAATCTCGTTCGCGCGTGCGGCGTGAGCGGCAAGGTTCTTCGCATCGCGTGCTGCGCGGCGAATCTTCTTATCGGTCACCTCACGCTCACCCACGTTCATGGGAATCCACGCGTTCATATCCTCTTCAGAGAAGTCAGTCTTGGATGCGCGACGCTTCGGTGCCAGGCGCACCGCACCGTCAGCGAGGCGACGAGCCACGACCAGGAACGCGGTGTGTGCCACCATGCGGTGGTCGGGGCGGACCGCCAGGCCCTCCACGTGCCAGCCGCGAACAATGGTTTCGTCACATTCGGGTTCGGTGAAGCGGCCGTCCAGGCGCATGCCCTCAACCAGGCGGGACATCTGGGTCACGGTCGCAACGTAGCAGATGAGCACGCCGCCGGGTGCGAGCGCCTCCGCTACGGCGTCCAGGCACTCCCAGGGTGCGAGCATGTCGAGCACGACGCGGTCGACGCTGCCGGGCTCTTCAACCTGCGGCAGGGTGTCCTGCAGGTCGCCGATGCTCAGCTTCCACGCCGGGTGGGGGCCGCCGAACATGGTCTCGATGTTGCCGCGCGCGACGTCTGCGAATTCTTCACGACGTTCGAAGGAGTGCACGCAACCGTAGTCGCCGACTGCACGCAGCAGCGCGATGGACAGTGCGCCGGAACCGACGCCAGCCTCGACGACGCGTGCGCCGGGGAAGATGTCTGCCTTGACGATAATCTGCGCGGCGTCCTTGGGGTAGACGACGGCTGCGCCGCGCGGCATGGAGAGTACGAAGTCCTTGTAGAGGGGGCGCAGCGCCTGGTAGAGGATGCCGTGAGTGTTGGCGATGACGGTGCCTTCGGGTGCGCCGATGAGGTCGTCGTGCTTGAGGAAGCCCTTGTGGGAGTGGTATTCGCCGCCTTCGGCGAGGGTGATGGTGGTGATGCGGCCGCGTTCGTCAGTGATTTGGACGCGCTCGCCGGGGCGGAAGGGGCCGCGGCGGTTGATTGCGCCGGTGGGGGTGGGGGTGCCGCTGCTCACGGGGTGTTTCTCCTCGGGTTTGGGTCAGTCTGTGCTGTTCGCGCTGTGCTGCGAACCGCGGGACGGAAAAAGTCCTTTTCTATTTTAGCGGAGTCTGCAAATCGGCTGTGGCGCATTACCCCGCGGGCGTGATAACCGGGCAGCATGGATGGAGCGATGACCACTGAGCAATGAGCGGTACTCATTTTTGGTTAGACTTGATGAGAGTTCGCCAGAATCCTTGGCGGGCAGAAACACCTTAGTGCCCACGAATTATGGGGCAAAGGAAAGAGTATTGTGACTGATTTCAACTCACTAATTGCCGAGTTCGGCAGGCAGGTGCGGGAGAATCTGCGCGTTGGGGACGGTGAACCGGAGGCTCAGCTGACGAACCCGGTCGCTACCCTGTTGCAGGACTTTGGCGCCTTGCATTCGATGAAGGTTGTGACCGTCCGTGAAACCTCGCTGAAAACAGCGGGGGGGGGGTCTAGTTTCTGAGGGTCTAGTTCGTCCTGATTACGCCATCATGGTCGATGGTGTTTTGACTGGCTATGTGGAGCTCAAGGCTCCGGGTAAGAACATTGACCCCGCTTCTTTCACTAAGAAGAGCCACGAGTATAAGCAGTGGCAGCGTCTGCGGAACCTTCCGAACCTTTTGTACACCAACGGCACCGAGTGGCGCCTGTACCGTTATGGCGAACCGGTACTGACGAGCACCGGGTATGATGCGGTGCATATGCATGGTTCTTTCAGCGGCCATGGCACGCTGAGCGCACCGGATGCTCTCGCGACGTTTTTCCTGAACTTTTTGCGGTGGGTTCCCGCCCCGATTACGAGTGCCGACCAGTTGGTAGAAACTCTCGCCCCCCTTGCGGCTTTGTTGCGTGAAGAGATGCTTTTGGGACTTGCCGTACAGGAAAAGACCTATAAAGCGGAGCAGGCGAAAGCTAAGAAGAAGGGCGAGGAAGACTCCGTGTTTCCTCCCCCGCTGGTGGGTCTGCGTAAGGATTGGCGTGATACTCTCGCCCCGAGTACCAGTAATGAAGAGTTTGCCGATAGCTTTGCGCAGACCGTGGTGTTTTCGCTGGTGGTTGCTCTCTCTGAGAACCTTGACCTGAGCCTTGAGACGTTCTCGACTATGGCGAGTCGTTTGCGTTCCCAACACGGTCTGCTGGGTAATGCGCTGGGTCTGCTGACCGAGCACCTGGATGAGAAGAGCTCCCTGTATAACGCTCTCGCCGTGATTGTGCGTGTCATGGGTGCCGCTTCCTGGGCTGATATTTCTGGCGGCAAGTCGGATGTGTATCTGCACCTCTACGAGCACTTCCTGAAGGTCTATAACCCGGCGCAGCGTAAGAAGACTGGTAGTTACTACACCCCGGTTGAAGTGGTGAATCAGATGGTGCGCCTGGTGGATGACGCTCTGCGCACCTACCTGGGCAAGGAGCACGGTCTGGCGAGTGAGGGTGTGTCCGTGATTGACCCGGCGATGGGTACCGGCACCTATCCGCTGTCGGTTATGCATAAAGTGGCAAGTGCGGAAAGCCTCTCTCCTGCTGCGCGCACTCGTGCTCTGAATCGTCTGGCGAAGAACCTGTACGGCTTTGAGCTGCAGTCGGGTCCTTTCTCCGTGGCTGAGCTTCGCCTGAACCAGACCCTTAAGGAGCTGGGTGCTGACGTTCCGGAGGACGGTCTGAATCTCTATGTGGCGGATACTCTGAGCGACCCCTACGCTAAGCAGAAGCCGGTGAACGGTAATACTCTGCGTCTGCTTTCTCAGTTGTCGAATAAGGCAACTAGGGTAAAGCGTGAGGTGCCTATTCAGGTATGCATTGGTAATCCGCCGTATAAAGTTAAAGCGGAGAAAATGGGCGGTTGGGTCAATTCAGGACCTCGTTCCAAAGACGACTCCTCCTCCATTATGGAAGACTTCCATGCTCCTGGTATGGGTGGATATGAGTATGTGCTGAAGAACCTGTACGTCTACTTTTGGCGTTGGGCTTTCTGGAAGGTCTTCGAAGATTCTTTCCGTGCTTTTGAGAGCCAGTCAGATAGCTCCAAACGTGCAGGTGTTGTCTGTTTTATTACCGCATCTGGATATCTGAAGGGTCCGGGATTCGCGGGGATGCGTGAGTATATTCGTCGTTCGTCCAGCCGTGGATGGATTATTAATGTGACCCCTGAAGGTATGCAACCTCCAGCGAAGAATGCTATTTTCGCTATCGAGACCCCTGTATCTATCGCGATGTTCCTGCGTGAAGAAGATACCGATGAGGAAACCCCCGCGGATATTCGCTACGTTGCCCTGCACGGTACCTTTGCGGAGAAAATGCAGGCTCTTGCCACTCTCGATTTGGGGAGCTCAGAGTTTGAACCGGTACGCTCCGGCTGGGGCGATAAGTTCGCTCCTGAGGCGGATGATGATTGGGATAGTTACCCTGAGCTACCGGATTTCTACGCTAGTTGTTCTCCTGGTGTAAAGCCCAATAGAACTTGGGTTTACGCACCCTCTGAAAGTGTGCTACAGGAACGTTGGGCGGAACTCATCGAAGGTAACGATCTGGAAGTACGTGCTGAGCGGTTCAAAGAAACACGTGATGCAAAGACTACAAAGGCTAAGAAGCCACTTCCGGGTACCGATACGTTCCAGGGGAGCCGTGAAAGCCTGAACGATCAGATTGCTCGCGAAGTCATTCCGGACGCACCGAATATTGTACCGGTGGGATACCGAGCTTTTGACCGGCAGTATGTCTTTGCTGATTCTCGGCTTGCTGATACTCCTAGACCAGCGTTGTGGGGTTATCGTACTGCTAAGCAGATATTTATCGCTGAGCTTCACAATGAATACGTGGGTATGGGGCCGGGACTGTACTTTCACTACTTAATCCCAGATATGCATGGGTTCAAGGGCAGCCAAGGAGGCCGTGTCCACCCCACGTTGACCGAGGCTGGCGCGCCAAACCTTACTGAAGCTGCTGCTCAGATTCTGAGCGAACGCTTCGGAGCTAATGCCCCCGGCGACCTCGTCTACTACCTAGCGGCACTCACCGGACACCCCGGCTACGTGCGCACCTTTGACAAGCCGCTCCAGCATGCGGGTATTCGCGTGCCCCTCACTGCGGACCCGGAGCTCTGGGAACGTGCCGTTCAGCTCGGTAAGCAGGTTGTGTGGCTACACACCTACGGTGAGCGCGGTGAGCCGCTACCGGGTATGAAATACCTGCACCAGCTTCCCGAAGGTGCAGACTACACCCTGCCTACCCCGACGGTAGACATGGGTAGGACGATGCCGGAGAAGAAGCCCAGCTTCTCCCCCGACCCGGTCAATAGCCTCTCTGAGGAAGAGAACAACCCCGTAATGGGCACCGTCTCCTTCGGTGAGGCTCGCTGCGAGAACGTGGAAAAGCGCGTCTTTGATTACACCGTCGGTGGTAATCGGGTACTAGGTATGTGGGCTAAGTACCGCCTCAAGGATCCGGAAACAAAGTGGAGTTCCTCGCTCAACGACATTGTTCAGCGAGAATGGCCGCTTGCCTGGAGCGAAGAGTATGAGCGTCTGCTCTACACTCTTACGCACCTGGTGCATCTGGAACCTGCTCAGGAGAAGCTCCTTGATGAGGTTCTTGCCGGTGAACAGATTTTCCGTGAGGAATTTGTAGACACCGAAGACTAGCCGCTCAGGACTAGTTGCTGAAGAGTAACACCAGTTATTGGGTTCTACAACCGGTTAAACGCAAGGGGGTGGGTGACCCTGGAGTATTCCAGGATCACCCACCCCCTTGTTGGGCTTATATTGCTCTCAGAAGCCCTACGCTTCCTTCTGCGCCTCGTACGTGCGAACCTCAGCTAACATCTCTGCGGCGAGCGCATCGACCGCCTCACGGTCGTACGGGCGAAGAGCATACAGCTCCTCAATGACAGACGCAGCCATCTTAGAGGACCACGCCCAGGCGTGCCGCCAGGATGTCACGCACCAGCGCGCCACCGCCGACGGTAGTGTCCGCCAGAGCCTTCACAGCCCACGCATCCACAGCCGCCAACGCCGCCGGAGCGTTCAGGTCCTCACCGAGCGCCTCACGCACAGCGGCCAGCAGCTCAACAGCCGCCTCATCGGTGACACCTTCGGAACCCTCACGGCCCTCAGCCACCGACACCGCATGACGGTACGTATCCAGGCGAGCCTTCGCGTGCTCCAGCAGCTCATCAGTCCAGAACCAATCCGAACGGTAATGCTGACCCATAATCGCCAGACGCACCGCGTTCGCATCCTCACCAGCCGCACGCAGACGCGAAACCAGCACCAGGTTGCCGCGGGACTTGCTCATCTTGTGGCCGTCCAAACCGACCATGCCGGTGTGCGCGTAATGCTTAGCGTGCGGGCGTGCAGACACAGCCCACGAATGGCCCGCACCCAAATCATGGTGCGGGAACGTTAAGTCGTTACCGCCAGCCTGAACGGTCAGCGAACCATCCACAAAACGGCGGGCAATCATCGTGCACTCGATGTGCCAGCCGGGGCGGCCCGCGCCCAGCTCGCCGGCATCCCAGCTCGGCTCGCCCTCACGCTCAACACGCCACAGCAGCGGATCCAGTGCATCACGCTTACCGGCACGGTTCGGGTCGCCGCCGCGCTCAGCGAAAATCTCCAGCATCTCATCACGGGTCAAGTGGCAGACCTCGCCCGGTGCCCACGAGTAGCCCTCAGCGTTTGCGGGCAGCTCACGCACAGCCTTCAGATCCAGGTACACGTCACCGTCAGGATGCACCACACCCTGCTCGTCGGTGTAGCCGGGCACGCGGTACGCCAGGCCGCGGCGGAACAGGTCCTCAATCAGCGGGAACAGCCACTCAATGGACTCCACCACACCCACATAGTGCGCCGGCGGAATCACGTTCAGCGCCTTCATATCGGTGCGGAACAGCTCCGTCTGATCCTCAGCCAGCTCACGCCAATCAACATTCGTCGCGGTCGCACGCTCCAGCAGCGGGTCGTCCACATCGGTCACGTTCTGCACGTAGGTGACCGGCACGCCCGCATCCAGCCAGGCGCGGTGCAGCAAGTCAAAAGCAACATAGGTGGAGGCGTGACCCATATGCGTCGCGTCGTACGGGGTGATACCGCAAACGTACAGGCTCGCCGCCTTATCCTCCTGAACCTGAACAATCTCACCAGCCGCGGTATCAAAAATACGCGGCAACGCAGCCTGACCGGGCAGAGTCACAGAGGCGGGGGCATCCCAAGCTCGCATGGGTTTCCTTTCCGTAAAAACGCCCACAACCGGTGGACGCGCCACACCCGCCGCCCAACCTCAAGGCATGCGGGTGCCAAAAAATCTACTCCAATAAGAATACCCGCCCGTGAGAAACTCACGGACGGGTATGTCATATCACGCTGAGGGCTAAAGCCTTAGAACGCCGAAGAAGTAGCGTTCAGAACGCCAGTGCCCAGACCAACGAAAATCAGGATACCGAGCGCAATACGGTACCAGATGAAAATGCCGTAGGACTTCGACGACACGTACTTCAGGAACCAGCCAATCATCAGGTAACCCACCACAAACGCAACCAGAGTAGCCACGATAGTCGAGGGGATACCGTAGTAGCCGGTAGCTTCCTCGCCGGTGACCACCTTGAAGGTCTTGTACAGGCCAGACATGAACACGGCAGGCATGGCCAGCAGGAACGAGTAACGTGCCGCAGCCTCACGGGTGTACCCCATGAACAGACCCGCAGTAATCGTACCGCCCGAACGGGAAACACCCGGGATCAGTGCCAGCGCCTGTGCGCAACCGTACAGCAGGCCGTGACGGAACGTCAGGTCCTTCAGCTCACGCTGCTCGCGGCCAAAACGGTCCGCAAGACCCAGGAACACAGCGAAGACAATCAGCATAGTCGCCACAATCCACAGGCTACGGAACTGGGTGTCAATGTAGTCTTCCAGCAGCAGGCCCAGAACGCCGATGGGCAGGGAGCCAATAATAATCAGCCAACCCATGCGGGCATCCGGGTCATTGCGCGGTACACGACCGGTAAGAGCGCCAAACCACGCCTTCACAATGCGCACAATATCGCGCCAGAAAAAAATCAAGACCGCGGTCTCAGTACCCAGCTGGGTGATTGCGGTAAACGCGGCGCCCGGGTCAGCCTTCTCCGGCAGGATCTGGCCAACAATGTTCAGATGCGCCGATGACGAAATCGGCAGAAATTCGGTCAGGCCCTGAACAAAGCCCAAAATAATTGCTTGAATCCATTCCACGCATTCAAGGATACAGGAGGCGCACCCGCCCGGGGTGGTTCGCCGAAGGTGATGTGAAACTTCCGCAAACCGCCCCGTCCACACTCTGAAACGCTCAGGGTGCCGTTTCAGGAGGTACACCGCGGTGCAACCGGGGCTTATCCATAGCTCATCCACGGTTCACCCATGGCTCAAGGAGGCCGCGCAAACACCTCAAATGCGCGCTCTCCGGCGCATCAAAGGTGCGTCACCGGTGCAAGCATACTAGCCGCACGACCAGTCGAAAACACCCGTCTCAAAATCAAAAACAGCGCTACCGCACCCAAAATTCAGCACATCAAACTCATCGAACTCAATATAACGAGCCGTCAGACCCTCCGGCAGAGCCTGCGCATAAAAATGAGTGCCACCCAGGTGAGTACCCACCGCAATTAGCGGCTTCGCCCACTCAAACCACGCCGAATCCTCAGCATCCCAATCGAAAGGACTCAAATAACCAGTCTGCGAGTCCACATTCTCAAACACATCACTGGGGACCTTACCTGCATTCGGGTCATCCGTCGGAACCCACCCCACCAGAGCAGGCTTACGAGCCAGCGGCTGCTGCTGATCCGCCAAAGCCCAGGCGCTGAAGCTCTCCTCCTCACCACGATGCTCACCGGGCCGGCGCACATCCTGCGGCGGCGGCGTGCGGGACGAGAACTCCTCCTCACTCAGGTACAGCACCGCAAACTCGGCATCCAAAATATCGCGCAACAACAACTGATACGGATGCACCCGCGCCTGCGCATACTGCACCTCAAACGGGTCATCACTAGCAGCATTAGCAACACCCTCAGTCGCCTCATCCTCAGCGAACTGGCCATCACCGGCAAAGAAAGAGAATGCCACAACGCCCGGATACTTCTGCGCATCCGGCAGGTACTCCCCCGGCAACCTCACCGTAAAAATATGCTGCATCGGCAAACCAGTAAAAGTACTGCGCGGCCACTGATCCTGCTCAATACCGGGACCGGTCGAACCCACCCAGCCAGCCTCCCACACCTCAGGGCAACCTGCAGGCAGAGCAGTATCATCACCACCGTGCAGCTCATAATTCCAGGCACGAACAGAAGAATCGGTGCCCGCCGCATCAACGGGGCTAAACACCATCGCGTAGCTTTTCATGAGAGTTCCTCCCAGCAGATTATTCGCCCCACAGCACGCCGATGCACACAACACCTGCGCACATTAACGCGTAAGGGCGGGATACATACTCCCAGTATGCATCCCGCCCCCACATCATGCACGGCTAACGGTCACCCACCAGCGGTCACCCGAAAACCTTGCACAAAGCATGTACGGCTATCGCCTACGCCTGACGCTCATCACGCAGCGCACGGTTCACAGCTGAAATCATCGCCTTCAAAGCCGCACGAGTCGTCGAGTTATCCACACCGATACCCCACAGCACGCGAGAACCAACAGCAGCCTCAACGTAGCACGCAGCGTTAGCAGTCGACGAAGACGACATGGTGTGCTCCGAGTAATCCATCACGCGAATATCCACGCCCTCGCCCGACAGGATGTTCTGCAGAGCATCCACCGGACCGGTACCCGAAGCCGAACGGGTGTAAGTGTGACCATCAATGTTCAGACCAACACGCAGAGTGGTCGCACCGGTATCAGCCGAATCAATGTTAATCGACTCAATACGGTACTTACCCCAACGCTTCTCCGTGTCGGTTGCGGGCAAGTACTCATCCGCGAAGATGTTCCACAGTTTCTGGCTGGTCATCTCGCCGCCCTCAGCGTCAGTACGAGCCTGAACAATCTTCGAGAACTCAACCTGAGCACGACGCGGCAAATCCAGACCGTGATCCTGCTTCAGCAGGTACGCCATACCGCCCTTACCGGACTGCGAGTTCACACGAATAATCGCCTCGTAGGTACGACCCAGATCGCGAGGATCAATCGGCAGGTACGGAACCTCCCAATAAACCTCATCCACGGTCTTACCCGCCTCAGCAGCGGTACGCTCCAGAGCCTCAAAGCCCTTCTTAATAGCGTCCTGGTGAGAACCAGAGAACGCGGTGAACACCAGATCGCCACCATACGGCGAACGCTCGTGCACCTTCAGCTGGTTGCAGTATTCAACAGTCTTACGGATACCGTCAATATCAGAGAAATCAATCTGCGGATCCACACCCTGGGTGTACATGTTCAGGCCCAACGTCACCAGGTCAACGTTACCGGTGCGCTCGCCATTACCGAAGAGGCAACCCTCAATACGGTCAGCACCCGCCAAGTAACCCAGCTCAGCAGCAGCCACGCCGGTACCGCGGTCATTATGCGGGTGCAGCGACAGCACAATGTGCTCGCGGTGGTTCAGGTTGCGGTGCATCCACTCGACCGAGTCGGCGTACACGTTCGGGGTAGCCATCTCAACGGTAGCGGGCAGGTTCACAATCAGCTCGCGGCCGTTCTGACCGACCTCCAGTTCCTCAGCCACAGCGTTCACCACGCGAGCCGCGTACTCAAGCTCGGTGCCGGTGAAAGACTCGGGCGAGTACTCGTAGATGACCTTAGTGTCAGAGATCATCTGCTCTTCGTACTTGCGGCACAGGCGCGCACCCTGCAGGGCGATATCCAGCACGCCCTCCTGATCCTGGTTGAACACCACGCGACGCTGTAGCACGGAGGTCGAGTTGTAGAAGTGCACAATCGCCTGCGGTGCGCCCTCAATCGCCTCAAAAGTGCGGGCAATCAGGTGCTCACGCGCCTGCACCAGAACCTGAATGGTCACATCCGAAGGAATGTGGCCGTCCTCAACGAGAGTGCGCACAAAATCAAAGTCAGTCTGCGACGCCGAAGGGAAACCAACCTCAATTTCCTTGTAACCCATCTTCACCAGCAGCTTGAACATCGCAAGCTTACGGTCGGTGTCCATGGGGTCAATCAGCGCCTGGTTACCGTCACGCAGATCCACTGCGCACCAGCGCGGAGCCTTCTCAATGACCTTATCCGGCCAGGTGCGGTCCGGCAGGTCAACAACAATCTGCTCGTGGAAAGGGCGGTACTTGTGTACCGGCATGGGGCTGGGCTTCTGGTGGTTTTTCATGATGAATTTCCTGTTGGTTGGTCCGTCTCGCTCTACCCCAATTGTGGGGCTCGTACCGTGCCGGGTATCGGTCCCCGGCAGCCGTGGTCAAGGCGGTGCATCAGAAAGGATGCAAAGGTGAGATGCCGCGTCAAAAAGCCGGAACGGTCGCGGCAGATTCTAGTGTGCCCCGTTCCGGCGAATAAGCAGCAGGTTCACTGCCTGGCGGGTAACCCCGCGCATGCTCTCACCGTCAATAGTCATGCCTCCACGCTATCACAGGGGTCGGAGGCGGTGGCAGGGCACCCGGGAAGCCGTCCATCATCTGGAAAGCGTTAACGGCAAAGGGGCGTAGCCACCATTTCTGGCGCTACGCCCCTTCTGTTCGCTATTCACGCATCTGCGCTATGCCCTAGCTACAACCTAGTAGGCGAAAGCAGTCTGGCACTTGTGCTGATCAGCAGTCTGACCGGTCGCGTTACCCGCAATCGCAGCCTCCTGCTTCTCCATCGCCTCACCGGACGGGAAGTCAGTACCAATAGTCACCGACACACCCAGAACCTCTTCAGTCGCCACCACGCGGGTCACGTTCAGCTTCGCGGCGATTTCCTTCGCCTCCGCCTCGTAACCGGTCGAGTAGAAGACCGTGGTGAAGTTCGTCGGGCTAGCGGAGGTACCCGGAGTAACATTCGAGTAGCCCAGGCCCTCAATCACCGAAGCGATCGTAGCCGAGCGGCCATCCAGACCGGTCGCATTGTACACGTTCACCGGAACCGTACGATCCAGCTGAACCGGAGCGGCAGAAGTAGCCGGTGCCTCCGGAGCCTTCTCTTCCTTCAGCGACTTATCATCACGCAGACGCTGGAACACGTTCGCAGCATCCGCAGAAACCTGCAGGCGGTTCTCATCCTGGCTCCACGGCTCAGTCGGCACCGTCGCAAACACAACATTCGACAGGTCCACGCCGCCGAGAGCCGCACCAACACCCACCAGAGTGCTGATATTGCCCAGGTTCTTATCCACCGTCACGTTCTGAGTAATCGCCTCAGCAATATTAATCAGACGGCCTGGATTCGACAGAGTACCCTCGCTCTTCACCTTACGTAGCAGCGAAGACAAGAAGCCCTGCTGAGCCTGAATACGACCAATATCGGAACCATCCGAGAAGCCGTGGCGGCTACGCAAAAACGCAAGAGCCTGCTCACCCTCAACAGTGGAAGTACCCGCAGGAAGCTTCAGACCGCTGTACTCGTCATCAATCGGAGCGTCCACACAGACCTGAACGCCACCAACAACCTTCGACAGCTCCTTCACAGCGTTAAAGTCCACCAGCATAAAGTGGTCAATATTCACGCCGGTCAGCTTGCTAATGGTTGCCACAGTACAACCGGGGCCACCGCGAGACAGAGACTCGTTAATCTGAACGTTCTCCTCAGCCGGGTACACGGTGCCGCTCTCAGGATCAGTACACTGCGGCACATCAACCATCAGGTCACGCGGGAACGACAGCACGCTCACGTTCTTACGGTCCTTGCTGATCTGCAGCAGCATCATCACGTCCGCGCGAGCCTCAGAATTGCGGTCATCCTCATCGCCGTACGCGCCGTTATTGCCCTTACGGGTGTCGGAGCCAATCACGAGAATGTCCAAGGCGCCGTTCTCCAGGCCGTTCTTGTAATTGCTGATGTTCAGCTCCTGAGTATGCAGATTATTGCGCATACGCAGAGCCAACACGCCACCAAAGCCAACAACAATGACGAGCATGCAAGCAGTAAGCAGAGCAATCCACTTATTGCGGTTTGAAGTCATCACCGTCGTGCGCATATGACGACCGGTGCTTCGTAAACGAGGTGCCTGGGGCATACCTTTTCTCTTTCTGCCGGTGAGCAAGTGCTTTCTCAGAGTAACACTCTTCCCTATGAGCGCCGAATGAGAGTGAAAAGTTTCACCCGGAGGCATGCACATATTTCTGCAAGCCACCGGGTGAAAACTAAGGATGCGCGACCGCCCCGAAGACAACCTCTCAGGGCCACCTTTCGGGGTGACCTCGCAGGGGTGACCTCTCAGCGCAAATTCTCTGGGCGATGCGCTCAGGAAAGCTACTAGAATCCCAAACGGTTCAACGCACGCGCGTCAGACTGCCATTCCTTCGCAACCTTCACATGAATATTCAAATAAACGCGGGTACCGAGCAGCGCCTCAATCTGCTCACGAGCCTTCGTACCAATCTTGCGCAGGTTCGAGCCGCCCTTACCGATAATGATGTACTTCTGCGACTCGCGCTCCACATACAGGTTCACGTGCACATCCAGCAGCGGGTTATCCTCCGGGCGGCCCTCACGGAACTCCATCTCCTCAACCGTCACAGCAATCGAGTGGGGCAGCTCCTCACGCGCACCCTCCAGGGCCGCCTCACGCACCAGCTCCGCGATGAGGGTTGCCTCCGGCTCATCGGTCAGCTCACCATCCGGGTACAGCGGCGGCGACAGCGGAGTGTACTGCGCCAGCAGGTCAGCAACCGCATCCACCTGGAAATGCTTCACAGCAGACACCGGGATAATCGCAGCCCAGCCGCCCTTACCGTCAACCGGCATCGGCTCAGCGACCTCACCGGCACGGCGCTTAGCCGCAGGGCCCGAACCCTTCGCGAAAGGCACAGCATCATTCTTGCCGCCCTTACCCTTGGGGCCCTTACCTTTCTGCTTCGCACGATGCGCGGCGCGCTTAGCACGAGCCGCACGCTCAGCGCTCATGACTTCCTCGCCGAGCGCCTCAACAGCCAGCAGCTGCTCACGCAGCTCGTCGGAGTTCACGGTATCGGCCTTGGTCACAATAGCAACCACCGGCTTATTGCTCGACGCCACCAGCTGCGACGCAATGTAACGGTCACCCGGACCGATCTTCTCATTCGCCGGAATGCAGAAGCCCAGCACATCCACCTGCGAAAGAGTGCTCGCCACCAGGTCGTTCAGACGCTCACCCAGCAGAGTGCGGGGGCGGTGAATACCCGGGGTGTCCACCAGAATCAGCTGGTACTCGTCCTTGTGCACAATACCGCGGATCGTGTGGCGGGTCGTCTGCGGACGGTTCGAGGTGATAGCCACCTTCTGACCGACCATAGCGTTCGTCAGAGTAGACTTACCCGCATTCGGGCGGCCCACCAGCGACGCGAAGCCCGAACGGAAATTCTCCGGGTAGGTCGGTAGCGGGGTGCTCAAGTCCAGAGTGCTCAAATCGAGCGGGGTGTACTCCTGGTCCATTGTGTTTCTCCTTATCAAACCCCGTGCGGGGTGTATGGGGTGCCAGCCTCATCTGCCTGCGCCTTCCGGGGTGGGGCGGCCGACTCAAAGTGTGTTAGGGAAAATGCGGCGTCTATGTTCGATATCTAGCGGTTGCCGTGCTTGTCGGTGGCAGGTTCAGCCTCTGCAGCATCTCCCGGAAGATCCGGATGCGCATGCGGCTCAGCTACAGCGGGCGGCTCCGTATCTACGGTCAGGATGTCAGCAACCTCCGCGGAATGAGACCTCGGGGAAGACGCCGTGGAACCTTCAGCGTTCTGCTGCTCATCACGAGGCGGCTCATACCACGCCTGCAACATATCGACCTGGTGGCGGCGGCCCGACGAACCAATCGCACGAATATGAATGCCGTCAATCTCAATCTCAGAACCGACAATCGGCACCATACCCAGATGCTTAGCGAGCAGACCGCCCACCGTATCAACATCTTCATCGTCGAGTTCACGACCGAAAATTTCGCCCAGCTCATCAATACCCAGACGGGCAGAGAGACGGAACGTACCGTCATCATTCAGTGTGTAATCGGGGCTCTCACGGTCGTACTCGTCAGAAATGTCACCGACCAGTTCCTCAATCAGGTCCTCAAGGGTAATCAGGCCGGCGGTGCCGCCGTACTCGTCAACAATGATCGCCACGTGCGTGGACTCACGCTGCATCTCACGCAGCAAATCCATGGCGCGCTTCGACTCGGGCTCAAAACGTGCCGGACGCATCAACTCAACCACGGTCGGCAGGGCGGTACCCTCGGGAGCCTCACCGTGCAGGATGAAGGCGCGCATCGCGTCCTTCAGGTAAAGCACGCCCAGAATCTCATCGCTCGAATCACCAATCACCGGCATACGCGAATAACCCGAACGCAGGAACAGACTCAGCGCCTCACGCAGAGGAGTGTCGCGGCTAGCGGTGAGCATGTCGGTACGCGGAACCATGAGCGAACGGATGCGGGTATCGTCCATCTCAAAGACGGACTGCACCATCTGCGCCTCGTCATCTTCAATGGTTTCAGCGTCGGAGGCGCGGTCCAGGAACTCGCGCAGCTCCTCTTCATCGAACACACCCACCGGGGCCTCAGCCGAACGTTCCGGCGCCAGGCGCACGCTGAGCTTATCGAGCAGACCAGTCGCCGGGCTCAGCAGAACCGACAGGTAGTGCACCGGGCGAGCCAGCACACGAATCGACGCGACCGGGCGGTTACGTCCCAGAGCACGCGCTAGCACATGCAGAATCGGGTAGCCCACCAGCGCAACGATCACGAGGGTCAACACGACGGCGAGCGCGTGCACCTCAACCAGGTTCAGCAGGCAGGTCATGGTGGCGAGCACCGCGGTGGCTGCCGCAATGAGGCGGGTCAGGCGCAGCGGGTGCGTGTACGCCTCGGAGTCACCGTCGAGGGTGCGCTGCAGGACGCGCGCACCGAGGGTGTCCGGGTGTGCCTCCACCGCTTCCTCAGCCTCGTTGTGCGGCAGGTAGGTGAATGCGGTTTCGGCGATTGCCGCGACCACGGTCAGGCAGAGCGCGAGAACGGCGAGGAGGGCTGTGAGTAGAATGTCCACGCCGCTCCCCTAGTGTCGGGTTTCGACCGGTGCCGGGCGGCCCAGGAACTCTTCGAGGATGGAGCGCTGAATGCCGAACATTTCAGCTTCCTCTTCGGCGGTGCCGTGGTCGTAGCCCAGGCAGTGCAGAATACCGTGGGTGGTGAGCAGGCACAGCTCATCCAGGGTGCTGTGGCCCGCATCCGCGCCCTGACGTGCGGCAACGGGCGGGCAGAGGATGATGTCGCCGAGCATGCCGCTGGAGGGGTTTTCGGGGGTTCCCGGTTCCAGCTCGTCCATGGGGAAGCTCATCACGTCGGTGGGGCCGGGCAGGTCCATCCACTCGATGTGCACGCGCTCCATCTCGTCTTCGTTCACGATGGCGATGGACAGGTAGGTGTCATCGGCAAGGTGCATGCGCTTGAAAGCGTGCTCGACGAGGCGGGTGAGCACCTCGGTGTCTACCGCTTCGAAAGATTCGCGGACGAAGGCGTCGGTTGCCGGGTCGGCACCGGTTGCGGGTTCTTCACAGTCGAATTCGATCTCTGCCACCGTTTAGCGTCCTTCCGGGGTGGTCTGTGCGTTGTTGGGGTTCTGCGCGGCGTTCTTTTCGGAGCCGCCGTTAATGCCGGCGCGGTCCAGCAGCTTCTCGGCTGCGGCCTCGATGGTGGCGCGCTTGACCTTGCGGTTGCGCTTGCGTTCCATTGCCTTCTGATCTTCGCCCCACTGATCGTAGGCGGACACAATGTTCGACACCAGGGTGTGTCGCACCACGTCAGAGGATTCCAGGATGCTGAAGTGAATATCCTCCACGCCCTGCAGAATGTTGCGCACCTGCTTCAGACCGGAGGCGGCGCCACCGGGCAGGTCAATCTGGGTGATGTCACCGGTAATGACCATCTTCGAGCCGAAGCCCAGGCGGGTCAGGAACATCTTCATCTGCTCGGCGGTGGTGTTCTGCGCCTCGTCGAGGATGATGAATGCGTCGTTGAGGGTGCGGCCGCGCATGTACGCCAGCGGTGCGACCTCAATGGTGCCCGCCTCCATGAGCTTGGGGATAGTTTCGGGCTCGAGCATGTCGTGCAGTGCGTCGTAGAGCGGGCGCAGGTACGGGTCAATCTTCTCGTTGAGGGTGCCGGGCAGGAAGCCCAGACGCTCGCCAGCCTCCACGGCGGGGCGGGTGAGGATAATGCGGTTCACTTCGTGGCTCTGCAGCGCCTGCACAGCCTTCGCCATGGCGAGGTAGGTCTTACCGGTACCCGCCGGGCCGATGCCGAAGATCACGGTGTTCGCGTCAATGGCGTCCACGTATTTCTTCTGGTTAATGGTCTTGGGGCGAATCGTGGTGCCGCGGGTAGACAGAATGCTCGTGGACAGCGAGTGCGCCGGGTTGCTCAGTTCGTCGCCGAG
Source organism: Rothia mucilaginosa (assembly GCF_001548235.1). Taxonomy (NCBI): domain Bacteria; kingdom Bacillati; phylum Actinomycetota; class Actinomycetes; order Micrococcales; family Micrococcaceae; genus Rothia; species Rothia mucilaginosa. The sequence goes on along the minus strand of NZ_AP014938.1, from coordinate 2,139,203 downwards.
CATGCCCATGAGGCGGTGAATGACCTGCACGGTAATCTGCGTGTCGTGGCTGGAGAGCACGCGCAGCTCGTTCAGCAGCTTAGCGGCGGTGTTGACGGCCTCGGAGGGGCCGGTGATGAGCACGTCCAGGTCCTTGGGGCGCAGGCTAATCTGCTCGAAGTAGTCCTCGATGATGGTCAGGTGCGCATCCTGCGGGCCGAGCACGGCAATCATCTCTGCGGCGCTCTTGAAAGATACGGTGCGCGCGGTCGACAGAGGTCGGGAGGTAGTCATATGGGCTCCTTGGCTAGTGATGTATTTACAAGTATAGATGGGTGTGATGCGCCACGCCCCGGCTGGGTTTACCGGAGGTGCTCTACCAGCGACCGAGCACCACGTTCAGGGTGCACATGGCGGCGGACCCGGCAGTGGACGAGCGCAACACCTCATCACCGAGTAGCGCCAGCTGAGCGCCGGCGTCGGTGAAGAGCTGCACCTCGCGGTCACTGATGCCGCCCTCCGGGCCGACGAGCAGGTAGATTTCTTCGGGCAGGTTCTTCGCCTCTACAAGCTTGCGAGCCAGAGCGCTGAGGCGTTCAGTCGCCTGCTCGTGCAGGATGAACACGGCGGCGGACTGCTCGGAGCCTTCACCGGCAACTTCTTCGATGAGCTCCACCAGGTCGGCGGTGCTGTACAGGTCGTACACCTCGGGAATGAGCGCGCGGCGCGACTGCTTCGCCGCGGCGGTGACGGTGTTCTGCCACTTGGTGTGTGCCTTGGAGGCGCGCTCCCCCTTCCACCGCACGATGGAGCGATCCGCGCTCCACGGCAGCACGCCGTACACGCCCAGCTCGGTCGCCGTCTCAATGGCGAGCAGGTCGCGACCGTCCTTCGCGAGCGCCTGCACCAGGTAGATGGAAGGCACGCTGCGTTCTTCGCTCAGCTCCTGCACCTGCACGCTCACGCCGTCCGCGTTAATGGAGGCGACCGTACCGAGTGCGCGGCGGCCGGTGCCGTCACCCAGGTCGATGCGTTCGCCGAGCTCAAGGCGCTTGACGAGGGCGTGCTTGCCTTCGGAGCCTCCGAGTGCGCAGGTGGCGCCGGGGGTGAGTGCGTCGTATTCTTCCGTGCTGATGTAGAAGATGGGGGCGCTCATGGTTCTCCTTGAGGGTGCGGTTTGAAAGCGTGGGTAGTGTGCGGGTGGCGTGTGAAATAGGTGTGCTGCTTAGCGCGGGTGCATGCAGTGCAGTGCTGACAGTAGCGCTAACAGGAAAGCGGCGGGTGCGGGTTGAGTACCGCACCCGCCGCATCCTCAGCTTGGTGTAGGAATCCTACTTGAACTGGTCCTTCAGGCGGGAGAAGAGACCGCCGCGGTGCTTGACCTGCGAACCTTCGGTGAGGGATTCACCGCGCAGGGCTGCGAACTGGCGCAGCAGTTCACGCTGTTCTTCGGTCATGTCGGTGGGGGTGACCACCTGGATACGCACCAGCAGGTCGCCGCGACGCTCGGTGCCGAGCACGGTTGCGCCCAGGCCGTTGAGGGTGATCACGTCACCGCTCTGAGTGCCTGCGGGGATAGCAACTTCCTGGTCGCCGTCGAAGGTCTTCAGCGGGATGGTGGTGCCCAGCGCCGCCGCGACCATGGGGATGTTCACGGTGGTAACCAGATTGTCGCCCTCGCGACTGAAGTACTTGTCGCGCTTGACGTTCAGATCAATGTACAGGTCGCCGTTGGGGCCACCGTACAGGCCTGCCTCGCCCTTGCCGCGCAGGCGGATACGCGCCTGGTCGTGCACACCGGCGGGAACGTTGAAGGTCAGCGGAACGTCTTCACGTACGCGGCCCTGACCGTGACATTCAGGGCAGGGGGTCTTGATGACGGTGCCGTAGCCGTGGCAGTCGGGGCATTCAACCTGCTGCATGACGGTACCGAGGATGGACTGCACGCGGCGCTGCATGAAACCGTGACCGGAGCAGGTAGTGCAGGTTTCGGGCTGGGTGCCCTCTGCGGTGCCTTCGCCGTTACAGGACTTGCAGGTCACGGCGGAGCGACGCTCAATGGTCTTCTCAACACCGAACACGGCGTCCTGCAGGCTGATGGAGACGGTAATCAGGTCGTCCTGGCCCTGACGCATGCGGGATGCGGGGCCGCGGGCACCTGCCGCGCCGCCGGTGAACATGTTCAGCAGGTCCTCGAAACCGCCGAAGCCGCTGAACCCGCCGCCCGGGTAGCCGCCGCCTCCGGGGTAGCCTGCGCGGCCCTGTTCGTCACCGGTAGTGTCGTAGTTGCGGCGCTTTTCGGGGTCGGAGAGCACCTCGTAGGCGAGGGTGACGCGCTTGAACTCTTCGGCTGCGTCCTCGGAGGGGTTCACGTCGGGGTGCAGCTGGCGTGCCTTCTTTCGGTACGCCTTCTTGATCTCTTCGGGGCTGGCGTCGTTCGATACGCCGAGAGTATCGTAGTGGCTCATGCGTTTCCTTCCTCTCGAGACGATGGCGGTGCTCGATGAGTGCACCGCCAATAATGGTCGTATCAATTCTAGGGGATACTACCCCCGACCCGATACAATGGCTAGGCTGAATGGGGGTCGCTCCCGCTATCCGCTTAATCTGCGGTGCGCGCCGAACTCCGTTTTAGTTCCCCCGCCGGTTCTGTCTTATGGTTCTGGCGCTGTCACCGCCCTGACTGGCTCTGCTGCCCCTACCGCCCCAAAGGAGAATACGTTGAGTACCCACCACTCCCCCTACGGCTGGGGTGCCCAGGATCTAAACGCCGCCCGCATGAGCCGCCAGGCGCCGGCCCCGCGTAAGGTGCCGCTGCGCCGCGGCCTGCTGATTGAGGATATTAACGGCTGGGTGGGTGAGGTCGTGAAGGCTGAACGCATCGGCGGTGCCCTGTTCTTCGGACTCGAGGATGCGAAGGGTCGCGTGAAGAATTTCCCGTTGGGTCCGGGCTACCTGATTGAGGGTGAGCCCGTTGAGATTGTCGCTCCGGTGGCGGCAAAGGAGCCGAAGCGCACGATTTCTCGTTCCGGTTCTATTGCGGTGAAGAACGCCCCGGCTCGGGTGGCGCGCGCCTCCCGCATCTGGGTTGAGGGTTTGCACGACGCTGAGCTGGTGGAGAAGGTCTGGGGCCACGATCTGCGCGTTGAGGGCATTGTCGTGGAGCCGTTGCACGGCGTGGATGATCTCGCCGGTGCTATTCGTGAGTTCGCGCCGGGCCCGGGCCGCCGCCTGGGTATTCTGGTCGACCACCTGATTGAGGGCACGAAGGAGCAGCGCATTGTTGCCGAGGCGCTGGCTGTGCCGGGTGCCGCCGGGCACGTGAAAATCGTGGGTCATCCGTTCATCGATATTTGGCAGGCGGTCAAGCCCTCGGTGCTGGGTTTGAAGGCGTGGCCGCAGGTGCCGCGCGGTGAGGACTTCAAGAAGGGCACGCTGCGTCGTCTGGGTCAGCCGCACGAAACGCAGGCGGATGTGGCGCAGGCGTGGAAGCACATCCTCTCCCGCGTTGACTCCTACGCTGACCTGGACCCGACGCTGCTCGCCCCGGTCGAATCGCTCATCGATTTTCTCACCGAGCCGGGTGCCTAACCGCACGCGAAACCCGCTATTCCACCCCCGTCTGCGGGCGCAGGTGTGAATTTGCTCAGAACCTTTCCCTCGAGGGCATTATCCTGTGGGTTTTGTTCCCTAAAGCGGTACAATAGTTGAGCGTGTGGCATTGCCCCTGTGGGTTTATGTTGCACCCTCACTACACTCTGGGTCACCACCGCTCAAACGATTTGCCTCTTCGGAGGGCAGATCCACCGGCTTAGGTGATCACCACAAGAAACTTCTATCGAACCAGGATTTTCGTGACTAACGATGTTCGCCCGGCAACCGGGCCTCAGAAAACCCGTAAGATTAGCGTGATTCAGGACCGCAACCGTGCGACTTTCGCGCATTTCGGCGGCATTCTCGGCATCATCCCTTCCGCTGCGGTTTTCTACGTCAGCCGCAATAACGCGCCCTTCGCTGAGCAGGAGGCTCGCGAGGCAATGAACTTCACCCTCCTGCCCTCCATTGCTCTGGTGGCGCTGTGGGTCGTGTCGTTCCTGCCCGGCATGGGCAACATTGCCATGGTTCTAGGTGCGCTCGTGTGGCTGTTCATGGCTATTGCGTCGCTGCGTGCCGGTATTGAGGTGAATCGCGGTGAGCCGTACAGCTACCGTATGAACCCGCGCCTGCTGGACCGCTTCTACTCCACCGAGAACGCAGAATCCGCAGAATCCTAAGAACTGCCGGTCCTAAACCGCGCTGATAGCTTTTACATTTGAACGCCCCGCACGTTGTGTGTGGGGCGTTCTACGTTTAAGTACTGCTGTTCTAAAGCCTACTGGCGGAGGCGCTGGCACGTTGGGTTGTGCCTGCTGCTGTATTCGTAGGTTTATGTTGCCGGTTGGGGCTGCAGCTGCCCTGCTGGGGATTTTCTTCCGGGGCTTCTTTGCCTAGTGCGCGTGAATTACTGCAAACTCTACCGAATGGTGCTATAGATAATCATTGTTAAACGATCGTGGGCCCCTGTTACCAGGAGCCCACAACCGTATTCACTCAACTTCAGCAAAGACGAGAACACGCTGTTAGACATATACCGTCCTGCCATGACCTATTATGGCACAGCGTAACCTTCAACCACAACTTGAAATTGGGTGTTTTGGAAAATTTTTTCTCGGGAAAGTAATCGAAAAATACGCACCCTAAAAGCGGCATGAAGGAGTGGAAAATTCTTTCGGCTAGTCCAGCACAAATGCAAACAATTAGCACGCCAATGTAAGGTTTGGCGCTCCCCTAAAGTACCCCCAAACAGCCCCGAAAAATTTTTTAAAAGTTTTTTAAGACCCGCAAAAACACCCCGAAATCACCGAAATATTACGGCAATACCGGGGTGCACGCCATTCGCAGGCAGCGTCAGAGAAAAGCATCAAGTGGAGCTGCGACAGACCAGAACCGGAACGCCGCCCCGATTGAAAAGCCCCTTGTCAGACCAATGCTTCTTAGTGTTCCTCGTGCTCGTCAGAGACCTCCGGGAGCAGCTCACGGGTCACAGCGTCGCCCAGAAGTCGCCCCTTGAGGGTCAGTCGCACGTGAGCTTTAGGGTCAGGTTCAGCTTGAGAATTCAAAGCATCAGGCTCAATCAGAGCTTGAGAAACTAGCCAGCGCAACGAGGCGCCCAGCTGCGCCTCATCGTGCACCGCGAGCAGCTCGCGCATCGCCAAACCCTCACGCACACGGATCATGAGCATAATCGTCTCAAAAGCACGGGTGGCGGTGTCCAGCACCTCACGTGCCGCCGCCGGGGACTCCCCCGCACGCACCTTCTGCGCGTAGGGCACCGGGTGCTTCACGTTCCACCAGCGGGTACCGTTCACGTGCGAGTGTGCGCCGGGACCGATGCCCCACCAGTCCTGGTTGCGCCAGTAGGCGAGGTTGTGGTCGCTGCGGGTGTCCTCGCTGCGCGAGTAGTTGGAGACCTCGTACCACTGGTAGCCGGCCTCGGTGAGGAGCTCTTCGGCGAGCAGGTACATGTCCGCCATGAGGTCCTCGTCGGGCATGGTGTATTCGCCGCGGCGGATCTGCGCGGCAAGCTTGGTGCCGTCTTCGACGATGAGCGAGTACGCCGAAATGTGGTCGGGCTCGTAGGAAATGGCGGCACGCACGCTGCGCTCCCACTGCTGCAGGGTCTCCCCCGGCGAACCGTAGATGAGGTCCACGGATACCTGCAGGCCGACCTCCTTGGCCCAGGCGACGACCTTCGGCACGTTGGAAGGCGTGTGGGTGCGGTCGAGCACCTTTAGCACCTCGGGCACGACGGACTGCATGCCGAAGGAGACGCGGGTAAAGCCGCCGTCCTTGAGGGTCTGCAGGTCCTCAAAGGTGACGGAATCGGGGTTCGCTTCGGTGGTGACTTCCGCGCCCTCGACAAGGCCGAATACGTCGATGGCTGCCTGCAGGATGCGCACGAGGTCGCGGGCGGGCAGTTTGGTGGGGGTGCCGCCTCCGAAGAAGACGGTGTGCATGGGGCGTTTTGCGACGCCGGAGGCTTCGAGGGTGCGGGCGGCGAAGAGGATTTCTGCGATGGCGTCGTCGGCGTAGGTACCCAGGCCGATGCCGTCGCCGAAGTCTTCGGTGGCGTAGGTGTTGAAGTCGCAGTAGCCGCAGCGTACGGAGCAGAAGGGGATGTGTACGTAGAGGCTGAAGTCGCGGTTTTCGCATCCTGCGGCGCTGGTGGCGGGGATGCGCCCGTCGCGGGGTGCGGGGTCGCCGGTGGGCTGGGCGGGCATTCTGCCTCCTGGAAAAGCAATGGTGCGGACACCCCATTATAGGAGATGTCCGCACCCTCAACTTATTATTTAATTAATATGCTATGGTTTTCCATCGTTTCCAGAAAACCCACTGAAAATCTAACCGTAAATTCAATTGATTTAATTGCATATTCCCGATTTACTCCATGCGATTTCCCGTGACTAATATCATCTCTCATTTTAATTATATTAGAATGAGTATTCTTCAAAATCATCAATTTTTTTTCTGCACTAAGTTTGGCATATTTACTACTATCACTCAAATTCGTGAGGGTTGCAAAATTCCTGAGGTCAATATTTTTATACATAGAAAGACTTGCAGACTCTCTAAATTGAGCATAATAGCTTTTTGATACCCCCTTCCGGGGGACTTCTGGCATCTTCGTAAAATTACAGGAATCACCGTTGAGAAAACATTTAAGGATCAAATCCATCAAATTGTTAAAGTTTTCTGGCTTCCCCGCTCCGGTAATCGTCGTCCTATAATTACTCTTTAAGCTTTCTATCCAATGTTTTTCCAGGCCGTCAAGAATATCATTCAGAATTTTATCCAATAAAAATTCCATGCATATACCACACTGAACCAGTGCTGTTTTATACAGTTCCGCGACCGCTGAATCTGCAATTTTTTCAATTTTTTTCACAGTATCTGCACCTGGATCTAAGTACATGGACTCTTTTCTGGTTTCTTTAAAAATTTTATGCTTATGTATTAAGTCATATGTTTTCTCCAGTTCTTTCAAGGGGGGAACTGTTGCAATGTATTTCTTGTGGTCTATATTTTTTAGTTCCATTATTTAAGATTTTCTTGCAGTCTGGAGTAACAGAGTTCAAATCGCCCTAAATATGATGTTTTTGATGCAGTGTTGGAAGTAATAAAATCATAGATGGTCTTGAGTTCCCCATTAATTTCATATTTATTTTTGCTCATTAAATCTTCTTGAGTCTCTCTTACTGCAATTTGTATTTTTTCGGAATTGTAGGTTTCGAGGGAATCAAGAACGACCATAATGGATGCCACGAGGGCCTCAGTCCATGCAGCATTAACGTTTGAAGTTCCAGGGGTCCTAAACAGAGAGGGACCAAGGGGGTGGATAATATCTATAGCCTGCTCAAATTTTTTTATTGCCCTCTGAACTTCAGCAGAATCAAGATTTCGATAAATCCTATAAAATTTGTTCAGATATTCTTTCTGCCCACCTCGATAGTCATCGCGCCTTAGGTACATTGCAATAATCCTAGAGATAAGCTCGTGGTCCCTGGAACGCTTCTGCAGTTCCCCTTTATAGAGGGCCCTCCATTTCTCATTAACATTCAAATTATTAATCTCATCTGCCAGCTTACCACTATAAACAGCTATTCTAATCTCGTGGGGTGTTAGCTGTGTTCCTCCACTATTGAGACGTCCAAAAATTGAATAGATAAAATCTTCGACATTAGGAGAGGTGTCTAAATTCTCGCCGGAAGATTTAGGTAGGATATCGCTGATGACTGTTGCCCCGACTCTGTAGTTATTAAATTTACGTCGAAGCACCTTATCTAAATCACTGTACTTATATGCCGCATACTTATCTTCCACTGTGAATCCTACGTCTTGAATCGATGAAGTATCGACAGAGAATTCACCTTCTCGAAACTGCATAATAGTTGTAAGTCTTTGTTGACCATCAAGCACAAGGAAAGTTTCATCTTTCTGGAAAACCAAAAAAATTCCGGGCGTTGGGTATCCCTTGAGAATAGAATCGATTAGATTTTGTTTCTGCTTCAGGGTCCAGACGAAGCCTCGCTGAAAATTTTTTAACCCTTCCTTGTCTGATTGTTCATTTGATATTTTTTTATTTTTAATAAATGAAGGCACAATAATTTCTTCATCATTGATACGTTGTATAAGTGACATAAGGTCAAATTCTGTAGTGTAGTATATTATATCTGCAGAGCCATTTACATCCTCCTCATTTGATTCTGCCACTTCTTCATTTGTTAGAACTTTTATATCTGTATAATCCATTTGCGAATCGTCCAAAATTATTTCATTATTACTCATAATTTCTCCTTTGAATGGAAACCGTGGGTGTAATCATCCGTGCTACACCCAGTCTTACCTTACTCCTACACTCAATACCCTGACAAGGGGTAACACGCATTACACCCTAATGAATATCAAAATGATGCTAATTACCTATCGCCGAGCAGTCTGGGCACAGCAAAGGCGGCGTGCCCCTCCCCCACTTAGGGGTAGAGCACGCCGCCTACATCGGAAGAGCTTGAGAAGGCTACTTCTTCTTTTCCTTCTCCTCGCTCGAAGACAGTGCCGCGATGAAGGCTTCCTGCGGAACCTCCACACGACCGACCATCTTCATGCGCTTCTTGCCTTCCTTCTGCTTCTCCAGCAGCTTACGCTTACGCGAAATATCGCCACCGTAACACTTCGAAAGAACGTCCTTACGCATCGCGCGAATATTCTCGCGGGCAATAATACGCGAACCGATAGCCGCCTGAATCGGCACCTCAAACTGCTGGCGAGGAATCAGTTCACGCAGCTTAGAAGTCATCATCAGGCCGTACGAGTACGCCTTATCGCGGTGAGTAATGGCGCTGAACGCATCCACCTTCTCACCCTGCAGCAGGATGTCGACCTTCACCAGGTCAGCCTCTTCCTCACCGTCGAACTTCCAGTCCAGCGACGCATAACCGCGGGTACGGGACTTCAACTGATCGAAGAAGTCGAACACGATCTCTGCCAGGGGCAGGCGGTAACGCATCTCCACACGATCCTCAGACAGGTAATCCATGCCGCCGATCTGGCCGCGGCGAGCCTGGCACAGCTCCATAATCGCGCCAATGTACTCGCTCGGGGCAATAATCGTACACGCCACCATGGGCTCGCGGATGGTCGCGACCTTACCCTCGGGGAATTCGCTCGGGTTGGTCACGCGCTTAGCGTTGCCAGCCTCGTCCACCACGTCGTAAATAACGTTCGGCGCGGTCGAAATCAGGTCCAGGTTGAACTCGCGTTCCAGGCGCTCACGCACAATCTCCAGGTGCAGCAGACCCAGGAAGCCACAGCGGAAACCGAAGCCCAGAGCGGCAGAGGTTTCCGGCTCGTAAATCAGTGCGGCGTCGTTGAGCTTCAGCTTATCCAGCGCGTCACGCAACGCCGGGTAGTCCGAGCCATCAATCGGGAACAGGCCCGAGAACACCATCGGCTTGGGGTCCTCGTAACCGCCCAGGGACTCCTCGGCGGGCTTAGCGGCGGAGGTGACGGTATCACCCACACGGGACTGACGGACGTCCTTCACGCCGGTGATGAGGTAACCCACCTCGCCCACACCCAGGCCCTTCGAGGGCACGGGCTCCGGCGAAATCACGCCGATTTCGAGCAGGTCGTGCTCAGCGCCGGTGGACATCATCTTAATCTTCTGACGCGGCTGCAAGCTACCGTCCACAACACGCACATAGGTGACCACGCCGCGGTACGAGTCGTACACCGAGTCAAAAATCATGGCACGCGCCGGGGCGGATGCGTCACCCTGCGGGGCGGGAATCGCCTCCACAATACGGTCCAGCAGAGCCTCAACACCCTCACCGGTCTTACCCGATACGCGCAGAACCTCGTCCGGCTCGCAACCAATCAGGTTCGCCAGCTCCTCAGCATACTTATCGGGCTGAGCCGCGGGAAGGTCAATCTTGTTCAGCACCGGGATGATGGTCAGGTCGTTCTCCATCGCCAGGTACAGGTTCGCCAGGGTCTGAGCCTCAATACCCTGGGCGGCGTCCACGAGCAGAAGCGCACCCTCACACGCAGCCAGGGAGCGGGACACCTCATAGGTGAAGTCCACGTGGCCGGGGGTGTCAATCATGTTCAGCGCGTAGGAGGTGCCGTCAACGTCCCAGGGCATGCGCACAGCCTGGGACTTAATGGTGATACCGCGTTCACGTTCAATGTCCATGCGGTCCAGGTACTGCGCCTTCATATCGCGCGGGGCAACCACGCCGGTGGCCTGCAGCATACGGTCTGCGAGGGTGGACTTACCGTGGTCAATGTGGGCGATAATGCAGAAGTTGCGAATAATCGCGGGGTCGGTCGCCGCCGGAACGGGCGGGTTCTTCGACATGGGTGCCAATCACATCATCCTTTCGAGATGCTGGCTGCGGGTATGGGCATAGTTACCTATCATTTTCCCATACCCGCGCCATATGTGCGAACGGACCTAACGTTCCGAAGAATCCTCCGCGGATCCTGCACCATCATCGGCAGGATTTACGCCCTCGGAGGCGCCGCTGAGGGAATCCAGGTAGCCCTCAATATCCTCGGCAATCACCTCACCGGAGACAGTGCGCAGAGTCGAATCCATCTTCTGCTCAATCTCACGCACCAGCTCAACCTTCTCGTAGTCCTTCGCCATTTCTTCGGCGAGCTCCGCCTCCCACTCATCAGCGTGGGCGCGCAGGCGGTCGTACTCCTCAGACTCAACCTTAATGCCGAGGATGACTTCCAGCGCCTCGATCAGGCTCACGACCGCGCGCGGGTTCTGCTGGTCAAAGCTCAGATACCCCGGGATGCTCATACGCAGCATGACCGAGGAACGCAGGCCGTGCTCGGCGGCGAGCGCAGACATTGCCATCGTCACCGAGGTAGAACCGGTGAAATACTCGTGCAGAATACCGGGGATTGCCGCCAGCTTCTCGTCGTAAGTGGTCAGCGTGTACGGGTACGGGCGGGTGTGCGCCACCTGATCCTCAAAGGTCTCAACGAAGATCGCGTGGTCCACGTGGAGCTTCTTCACGTACTTGAAGAAGCGGGTCATGAACCGCTGCAGGCACAGGCTGGGGGCGGGGCCGGTCACCACGAGCAGGCGCAGGCGGCGCTCCGGGATGGTGACCATGTTGTAGAACATCTTGGGCCACACCAGAACCGTGGATTCGGAGTCGTCGCTGTTCTGCAGCTGCGGGGCAACGGAAGCATAGTCGTAGAAGTCGTCCATGTCGAAGCCGGGGCTCTCATCGCACGGGTCGAAGGCGCGGTGAATCACGTCGAGGGCGTCCTCGCCGTTGCCCGGGGGTTCCTTCGCGGAGTTGAAACCGACCAGCATGACGGTCGTGTAGTTGTCCTCCTCGGAGGATTCGCCCAGGCCCAGCTTGCCGAGCAGTCCCTTCTTCGCGGGCTGTTCTGTGGAGGCGGGCTTGGCGAAAGCGTCAAAGAGTCGGGCGGGCGGGAAGTTCGGCTGGCTCATCGTTGTCCTTAGCTCGTGATCGGTTCACCGGGTACATGGGGTATGGAAAGTTGCCGGTGAACTGTCGGTGGTTGTGTGGTGTGTATCGGCGGTGCTCGCTCCCCCGGTGCTAGTCGCTGTGCTGTGTACGGCGCTATTGGTAGGGTGCGGGCGGTGTGCGGTACCGCCGATAGTTCCCACTATACGGGCTCCCACGCGGCCCGCAAGCGGTTTCGTCACCGGGCAGGCGCCTCCCCCGAATCTGTGCCAAGAATTGGGCGAGGAATCTGTGCGTCATAAAACCACGACAAGCGGGTATAGCAAAAGGCACCCCGCCACTTAGCAGGATGCCTTTCACAAAAGTTATGAGGAGTTAACCGGTGGTGCCTCCGGTGTCTTCTAGACCGAAGCCTAAAGCCGCGGCCGCCCAAGCGTTATTGCCACACCAATAGGTGAAGCTCAGGGTTTCAGAGGGGTCGTTTAACTCCTTAACCCCAACTATACACGAAAATCTATCTTCCTATTTCATCATTTGTCTTCGTATTACTAGCTTGCTACTACTCCAATGGGTCGCAGAAAGCCAAGGATAAGGCCGAAGCTACGCATCAGACGGCTACAAGTCTAGAGGTCCGAATTAGTGGGTGGGATGATGTCCTCTCTGCCTTGATTCCTCGATAGTTTAATTTTTGCGATTTGAAAGATGTGCATACAATCTGCAAGGGTAACAATGCTACTGAGGCAATTAGCTTCTGAACCGATTACGCTGGTGCCTAACGTAGCCTGCAAAGAGGTTTGCCCCAAGTAATTTCACATCTTCCAGATACGGACACATGATGCTGGCAGTTTCATAAGACATCAGAATATGTGGTTATCCTGATCAAGCTCCGTTTATTGGGGGAAACAGTGGAATTCTCTCTGGGATAAGAACCTCACCGGCTGCGGTACGCTCGTCATACTCGCGTGCGATAGTGCGCATTGGAACATGTGGACCCCGCTTAAAGCGCTCCTCAAGAACCCATTGGCGTTTCATGGCTTCAGCCTTATTAGCTGGTGCCGGCGGCGTAATCTTAGTTACGCAGAAGGTGATAGGGTCGCTCAGCGTCGGAGGGATTTTTTCAGGTTCCATGTGAGTATTCTAGTCTAGCTTCTTACTGAGTTCTGTTGGCATGGTACACATGCACCGCATCTTTAGGGTTCCTTCTGGGCATAGCAAAAGGCACCCCGCCACTTAGCAGGATGCCTTTCACAAAAGTTATGAGGAGTTAGCCAGTGACGCCCCCGAACGGTCCTTTAGACCGAAGCATAAAGCCGCGGCCGCCCAAGCATTATTGCCACACCAATATAGGTGAGGCTCAGGGTTGCAGAGGAATTGTCTAACTCCTTGAGCCCAAGTATACACGAATAAAGAAACCCCCGCGTTCCCCTTAGAAGAGGAGGAATACAGGGGGTCTCTCAACCAGAGAGGTACTCACGTACCCCGCAAGTTTTAGAAAGGCAGAAGCGCCAAATCGTATGGAGTGCCAGAATAAACATCCGGCAGCTCACCATTAGCTACCTTCTCACGATACAAAAGGGTTACTTCGCTATCGTCAAAGGGGAATTCCTGAGCTTCATACCTACGCTTAATCTCTGCTAAACCCCACTCATATTCGGCACCGGGGCGCGCCACCGGAGCATTAAAATAACGCCCTTTCAACTCAGCACGCATCCACCCCTCCGGAGTATTTGCATCAGATATGGGCTTCGTAAAATCGAACGGAGCTCGCCAATACTCAGGGTCTTCACGATAATCGTAAGCTTCTTCTGCGATCTCGCTACTCATGGGAAACCTCCTGATAATATGCAAAAAAAATATGTGCCCACACCGGCGCTATGTGCAACGCCACTTAGGGCGCTCATGATAGGCGCGGGCGGTGTGCGGTACCGCCGATAGTTCCCACTATACGGGCTTCCACGCGACCCGCAAGCGGTTTCGTCACCGGGCGGGTGGTGCCGCTGCGTACAGTGGAAAACTCAAAAATGGGTACACAAAAGCCCCGTGCACGCGCCCCGTGCACAGGGCTTCTAATTATATAAATCTAACGCTCTAGGAGGTCTAGATGAGCCTCATAGTCGAACTCTTCAGTAGCGTATGTTTTTTGTGGCATAGCAAAAGGGGGGTGCCCCCCTGTGAGGGTTGGCTAGTTGTCGTTGCTGGGGGTGAGTTCGGGCGGGAAGGGAATAGGGCCTTCTACGGGATTGATGCCGCGGCGGGCGTACTCGGCAGCGATTTCAGGACGCTTATTCAGCTTCCGCACCGCCGCTACCAGCCGCTTCTCATGACCGTCATTACTCAACCAATTAATGTACGGGTAGCTTAGCAAGAAATCTACGTACAGCTCAGGATCCATAGGGTAACCATTATCCGAAGACACCATAAGGTTCTCTTCCGCTTGCATCCGCTCATAACCGGAGAAGCCGACACCGTAATGCCCGCCTTCTTCCGTATCGGTCAAAGCCCAGTTAAAAGTAGTAGCAGAGTCTTCAGCATAATACGCCTGCCGGGGACTAACGTCGATATCTTTAACCCACATGCTTCCACTCATTTTCCTGTAGGAGCCTTCTAATATCCGAGGAGATATTTAAAGGCGCAAGTACTTCTACCCCAGCATCACCCAAATTAGCTCGACAATCAACCCCCTTCATCGGAAAAGCAGCATGAAGTATAGTGCGACTACCGATAATCTCAAGACGGGCATGTAAAAGAAGATCGTCTATAACCCCTAACAGCTTAACCCCAGCCGTCCCACTCCCGTAGGACTTAACAGAGACCATGTCAGGAGAATCTAGCAGCTTTTGCACAGCTTCTCGTGCCCGCTGCTTCGTCCACCCCGGAGGGAACTTCACATTATTCCGATGAGTACTCTCAGGACGATGCCCACCATCTAGCGCGTTCGGCTCGCCTTCCCAGATATGCCGCATATCCTCATCAGTCAGCCGATACTCGGGCACCTTCACAGAAGCACGCGGAACAGTCTCAACACCGGGTGGCGGCCATTGCCACTCCTGCACCTCGGGCAGCCCCTTACGCCGGGAACGCCGCGAAGAGCCCATCTTCTTCGGATACTGACCATCCACAGAAGCGAACCCCCTTTCTGCCATAAACCCGTTATGTTCCTTGAACGCCTGCGCCTCGAAGCCACGCCGCTGGGATGACTCCAGCTCATCAGTCACAGCTTCCAGATGCTGTTCATCCGCACCATCTGTCACGGTGAAGGCGGCGGCTTCGTCCCGCTTATTCTAGATCAGCACGGGCGAGCCGGCGGCGGCACGCTCGGTCACGCCTCGGAGACGCAAACACTATCGGCGTATGTGGCGCGTGACCGGCAGGCGGCGTTTGCAGAAGCGTTGGAGGGGCTGGCGGGGGCGTAATTTGGTCGCCATTTACTCGCCACTTTGAAACCAGTAAATGCCGAAAATGAACCAGTATTTAACCTGGCATAAAAAAGAAGAACCCCCGCATCTCCCCTAGTCAGCTAGAGGAAATACGGGGGTTCATATAGTTTGCACACCTGTTACGTGTGCGCTCTCACATTAGAAAGCCTTGTTTACCAGCGCAGCAAGACCGGACTTCTTGTTTGCAGCGGTCTTCTTGTGCAGAACACCCTTGGAAACAGCCTTGTCCAGCTTACGGTTCACAAAACGCAGAGCCTCAACAGCAGCTTCCTGGTTCTGTGCCTCAACAGCAGCCTTGACCTTGCGGGTCGCGGTCTTCAGCTCGGACTTTACAATGTTGTTGCGCAGGCGAGCCTTCTCGTTGGTGAGGATACGCTTCTTCTGAGACTTAATGTTAGCCACAATTAAACTTTCTGTTTTGTCTTATTGGTCGGTGAGGGCGACGCTGGCCGATCATCGACTGAGCGGCGTGGGGATGCCTATGGCAACCGGCCAGCAGTGCCCGATGACCATCGGACACTCAACCACACATAATACCAGATGAACAGCCTCCACGACAGACCCCCGCGGAGAGAAAAATACTGTGAAAACCGCTACACGCAGCCTTCACATCCGGCACAGATAATCCGCACCGGTCGCCGGTGAAACTACCGGCACAGGGTGTTAGCCGTTATGGCGAGTCCACGCACGCTCAATCAGGCGGAACGTATCCTCCGGCATAATCGCACCCTCGCGGCGCATCGCATCCGGGCGAACACGAATCACACGGTTCAGCTTCACCTCAGAAGCGCGGCCCTGCGGATCCCACGGACCCGAACCAATATCAAGGTAATTCGGATCAGCGTGCTCACGGTTATTATGATCCTTGCTGGTCATCATCAGCGCCAGCAGGTACTCACCGTCACGACCCACCAGAAGCACCGGGCGGTCCTTACCCTGCGAGTGGTCCTCCTCGAAAGGAACCCACGTCCACACGATTTCACCCGGGTCAGCGTCGCCGTCCAGGGAGGGCGAGTACTCAAAGTTAATCATGTCGCGGTAATCGCCCGGGTAATCCGAACCGTCGGATGCGCCGGTCGAAGCCGGTGCGGAAGGCTTAGGTGCCGAGGACTTTGCCGAGGAAGGCTTCGGAGCGCTCGGCTTAGGCGCCGAAGAGCCGGAGGTACGAGCCTCACCCTGACGAGATTCGCCCTTGTGAGACTCACTCTTCTGGGAGGACTCGGAGCCGCCCTTAGACGCAGTAGCGTCGTTGAGGGCATCCTCTGCCGCCTTCTGCAGGAAGGGCAGCAGGGCAAAGAAAATTTTCTTCAGAATTTCGAGCATGGGCTCTATTATGCACTACAGGCGCGGAGGTAGAGCAATCGCCAAAACCGCCTGCTCCACCGCATACACCGCGTCCTGCGACTCGCCCTTCAGCTGGGCGTCCGCATCAGCCAGAAGCTGCACAATATGCGCCAACTGCGCGCCGGTAAAACGGCGGCCATCGCGCTGAGCCTGCTCAACCTGCCACGGCGCCATGCCCACCTCACGCGCCAGTTCGTTAGCGCTCAAACGCACGTGGTGCACGCGCGCAATATTGCGGATACGCATGGCGAGCGCACCCAGCATCGGAATCGGCTCCGTGCCGGTGGCAAGGGAGTGGCGGAGTAGACGCAGTGCCTCCGGGGCGTTACCGGAAACCGCGGCGTCACTCACGCGGAACGCGGTGACTTCGGTGCGGCCGCCGTAGTAGCGGTTCACCGCCTCCTCGGTGATTTCGCCGGGTACATCTGAGAGCAGTTGCTGGCAGGCGGCGGCAAGCTCAGCAGTGTCAGAGGCGGCGGCAGTCAGCAACGCCAGGGCGCCGCCGGTAATCGGGCGCTGGGCGGCGGCGAACTCCCCCGCCAAGAACTCGCTCTTCTCGCGGTCGGTCTTGAGCGCCTTGCAGTTAATGAGCACGAACTGGGAGCGCACCAGGTCGATGAGCTTCTTACCGCGGTTACCACCCGAGTGATTCAGAATGAGCATGATGTCCGGCTCGGGGGCGTTCAGGTAGGCGAGCGTATCGGTCAAAAACTCATCGCTCATGGAGGCGACGTTCTCAACCTCAATAATCTTCGCCGAACCGAACAGGGAGGGCGAAGCGTGCAGAATCAGCTCCCCCGCCGTGTAGGTGGCGGCATTAATCTGAACGCGATCCACCTCCGGGTGGATGCTGCGGAACAGCTCACGTAGGCGCGCCGCGGCACGGGAGGCGAAGTACTCCTCCGGGCCGTAGAGCATGACGGCGGGCGCCGGGGTGACGGTACGCCACGCGGTGTCGAGGGCGGGGCCGCCTCGGCGGGCGTAGCCTCGGGAACCACCACGTTGGGTTGAACGCTTACGCTCGGACACGCTTATCACTCGCCTTTATCTGCAGGGTACGGGCTGAACTCGGCCCCACTGCGCACGGGGGTGCGGCGCGGGTAGAGTCTCGAGTATCCATCATAGCGTTTTCTTCTCGGGTGCCTCCTAGCATTGGTCAGGGTGAATTGGGCAGGGCGAGATGGTTAAGAACGGGCGGGCTGATGGGGGTGCTGATAGGCGGGCGCGGTGTGCGGTACCACCCGCACATACTGCCGGTGCGTGACCGCACGGTAGCGGCGCGCATCCACCCACCAGAGGGCAATGCTCAACGCCAGCACGCTAAGGACGCTACACACCACCGCCGGCACGCTCGAACCGGGCTCCCACGGGTTACCCGGCGCGTGCGCGGCAGTGTGCGCCGCCCACTCGATACCCTGCGCAGCAAGGCCACCGGCACGAAGGCACAGATCCGCCGCAGTGGGCAGACCCAGCAGCATGAATCCGAGCGCCACCAGCCCGGCGAGCATACTCAGCGGCGCCAAAGGAGCGGCAATCAGATTCGCCGGAACAGAGTAGAGCGGCACCTTACCGCTCATCGCCAAAATCAGCGGAGTACACCACAGGGACGCCACGATAGGCGCGGCGAGCATTTCCGCGCAGAACACCGGCATGACACGCATAAGCAGACGAATCAGCGGCGGGCCCAGCAGAATCAGCGCGGAAGTTGCCGTCACCGACAGGGCGAACCCCATATCCACGGCAAGGTGCGGGGCGGCAAGCAGACACATCAGCACCGTGGTTTGAAGCGCCGCCAAGGACTGGCGACCCGAACCGCGCAACATCGCGTAAGCACCGAGTAGACCCATGGCGAGGGAACGAATCACGGAACCCTCAGTCTCCAGCAGCGTGGCGTAGGCGAGCACCGCCGCAACCCCGCACAGCACCATGACGCGGTGCGGAATGGCGAGGGTACTCAGCCGATGCACGAGCGGCGGCAGGGCGTGCGCGTTTGGCGGGGTAGGTTGTTGAGGCTGGGCGGGATGTTGAAGGTAAGCAGGGTGCCGGGGGTACGCGGGGCGGTGAGGATGACCCGCGGCGCCTCTCCCCCGCAACCGCCGCGTCCAGGAACGAATCAGCAGGTACATACTGGCGAAGCGGTACGGGCGAATCGCCAACACCAGCCGGTACGCGCCCAAAAATACAATGGCAATATTCGCCCCGGACACCGCCGTAATATGGCTGAGCCCGCTGAGCTTATACTCCTCCCGCGCGGTGGAACTCATCAGCGAATCGTCCCCGTAGGCGGTGCCCAAAACCAGCGCCGCCGACTCCGTGTCGAGGGTGTCCAGGGCGCGGGTGCGCAGCTGCTCCTTGAGCGTGGACAGATACGGCTCCTCCGCAGGCCGGGTGGTAGCGTTCGACCCGGCACCGTAGGCAGGCGCGGGGAAAATAGTTGCGCCGCTCAGCTTCGCCGTGGAACCGTTAAACTCCACGGTGCCGAGGGCGGTCACCTTCATGCCCGGATAAATCACCTGCGAGCGCACAGTGCCGCTCCCCCGGTGCTTAGCCGCTGAGTTCCCCTCCGAGCTGCTTACCTCCGAACTTACCTCCGGACGCTGCGCGGCGCTCTTAGCCGAACCATCACGCCGGTACACGCGCACCCGCTCATTCACCAGCGCACGCACGCTCCGCCCCTGAATTTCCTCCAGCTTAATAACCACCAGGGTAGTGCGCGGATCCACGCGACGGACCTGCTCAACCGTGCCATTCAGACGAAGCGAGGCACCCTGCGCCTGCTGCAGCGTGGCTCGGGATGCATCCACCCCCGTAGCGCACAAAAGCACCGCCTGAACCGTCACAATACACGCCAGAAAAACCAGCTGACCCGTCGTACGAAACAGCAAACTGTAGGGCATTGCCGCACGCGGCGGAAAGAACAGCAGAATCGACAGGCACCCCAGCAGGGCAATGAGTACGCACGCCAGCGGATGCACCACCCGCCACGTGCCCACGGTCAGCGCCGCCGCGGTAAAAGCCCACAGCGCCAGCACCGTGAAACTCAGGCGAAAGTCCAGGTGAATGAGGCTTCCCTGGGCGCGCAGCTCCTGCTCATCGCGGCGGGTACGCCACCGTTCAGCGCCGATACTCCAGCGGTAGCGGGCGCGGCGATACGCCGCAGCCGCGGCCCCGGTGAGGCGCAAGGACCCGGGAAAGAGTGCCCGAGCCCCCGCCTGTTGGCGGTTCTGGCGGCGGTTTTGTCGGTGGTTCTGCTGGCGGTGCATTAGACCGTCACCAGCGGGCGCAGATTCTCCAGCATCGACGGGCCAATGCCGGGCACCGCATCCAGCTCATCCACGCTACGGAAACCGCCGTGCGCCTCACGCCAGGCGATAATGCGCTGAGCCATCGCCGGACCAATACGCGGCAAGCTCTGCAGCTCCTCAGCGGTGGCAGTGTTAATGTTCACCGGGGTTGAGCCCTTCTGCGCGCTGCCTGCAGGAGTTAGCGTGCGTGCAGGATGAGGCTGAGCACCGCCCTGAGAAGCGCCGTTCTGCGCTGCACCATTCGCCGCGTTACCCTGACCCGCATTTGCCGTTCCACCATTGGGCTGAATCTGCGCCGGAGCAGCCGTCTCACCACGATGCGGCACATAAATCTGCACCCCGTCACTGAGCGCACCGGCAAGGTTCACGCGGTCCAGGTCAGCATCCGCGGCGGCACCGGAGGCGGCGGCAATCGCATCCACGGCACGACCCTGCGCGGGTAGCGTGTACACGCCGGGATTGTTCACGGCACCCGCCACGTGCACCCGCACGGTAGCCTCACCGGAGGCGCCACCCTGCGCAGATTCACTCGGGTTAGCGCCCGGCTGGGCAGTAGATTGAGTAGCGGACTGGGTGCCGGGTTGAGTTCCGGGGCTCTGCTGGGCACCCACCGCCTGCACCGACTCGGCAGAAGCGCCCGGGGAGGCGACCTGCTCGGCACGCGGCGCCGCCGAAAACTGGGTCACACCCCACACCACGGCAACCAACGCCAACACCGCCACCAGAAGCAGCACGCGCGGCGACAAGCCCCAACGGGCACTGCGGGTGGTGCCGGGCTGATCGGCCTGCTCCCACTCCGCCCAGTCGTCCACCTCGTTCCAATCGGGCTGCTGATCCCAGTCAGCCCAACCATTCGACTCCGGCTGGGATGCCGTGGGCTTGCTGGTAGGTACAGGGTCGCCGGTAGGTACGGGCTGGCTCGCCCTGGGCTGTGCGGTGCCGGGCTGAGAAGAATTAGGCAGCGAAAATTCAGGCTGCGGTGCCTCAGCTTCTTCGGCAGCTACCTCCGCGGGCGTTACCTCAGCGGCAATAGCCAGCGGCACGGTGTCCTCGGCATCCGGCGCACCGTTCTTGCGGGCGCGGGGGCTGCGGTAGAGGCTGTTCATCAGGGAGCGGGCGCTACGCTGCGCGCCGCCCTGCTGGGTTGTGTTGCCAGGCTGGGCTGCGCTGTCCTGCGCAGGGCTCTGTACAGCGTTCTGGTCGGGGTTGGGGGTCATGCTCGTCATACCCCTACCCTAGGCTCACGCGCGCGAACGCACGAGCGCACGCAAAGAACCTGTGGATAACTCCCCTCGCACAACGCGAAAGGGGCCATCCACAGGCTCATTTTTGAAAAATATGCAGTTTTTGTTCAAAAACGGAGGGGCTTGGTTTGTCACAAAACCGTCACAAACATCTCAGTCACACGAGCTTCCCGCACCGTTTAAGAGCAGAATCTAGCCTCCGCTTAGTCCTCGCGCGGAAGCTCAGTACCCGGAACACCCAGCTCCGAAGCACGCTTATCAGCCATCACTAGCAGGCGACGAATACGGCCCGCAATCGCGTCCTTCGTCATCGGCGGATCAGCCAGACGACCCAGCTCATCCAACGACGCATGCTTATGCAACACACGCAGCTCACCGGCATAGCGCAGATGATCCGGCGCCTCATGACCCAGAATCAGCAGGGCACGCTCCACGCGGGCACTCGCCGCAACAGCCGCCTGAGCGCTACGGCGCAGGTTCGCATCATCAAAATTCGCCAGACGGTTCGCGGTCGCGCGAACCTCCTTGCGGGTGCGCGCCTCACGCCACGTGGTCAGGGTACCGGTCGCGCCCATACGCTCCAGCAACTGCGAAATCGTCTCGCCGTCACGCACCACCACACGGTCGGTGCCGCGCACCTCGCGTGCCTTCGCAATAATGTCCAGGCGGCGAGCCGCACCCACCAGCGCAAGCGCCGCCTCCGGACCGGGGCAGGTAATCTCCAGGGAGGAGGAACGACCCGGCTCAGTCAGCGAACCGTGCGCCAAGAACGCACCGCGCATGACCGCCTCGGCGTCCTGCAGGGAGCCGTTCACCACAGCCGGCGGCAGACCACGCACCGGGCGGCCACGCAAATCCAGCAGACCGGTCTGGCGAGCCAGCGCCTCACCGCCGTGATCCACACGCACAATGTAGCGGCCGCCTCGACGCAGGCCACCACCGCTGACGCTGGTCAGCTCAGAGTCGTGGCCGTAAATCTCCGCGATGGTGCGGCGCATGCGGTGGGCGGTTGCCTCGTGGTCGACCTCAGACTCCACCACGATTCGCCCCGAGACAATGTGCAGGCCTCCGGTAAAACGCAGAATCGTAGAGATTTCTGCCTTACGAGCAGAGACTTTCGTTGCCTCGTAGTTGGCGAGTTCGTCCTTGACGAGCGTGGTTAATGCCATGAACAGGTCCTTCTGGGCGTAGTGTCTAAGAGTCTATAACTTCGGGAAATGGGCACACCAAAATAGCAGCCGCAACGGTGATTCTAGGAGCTCAGCTCAAACGCTTCGTTGTACGCAGCCGCAAGCTTCAGCGGGTCGTGCACATTCGGCTGGGAGCTCGAACGCAGATGCGCCCACACAACCTTCGCACCCATCGCAGAAGCCTCACGCTCCAGCTCGGAACGGTGATCAGCCTGCATGTCAGCGTCAGCAATCACCGCGTCAAGGTGAAGCTTCGGGGCGTACTGGCGCAACAAATCCAAGTGCGTTGCCGGGGTGAAGCCGACCGTCTCCTTATCGTCGGAGAGGTTCATGACCACGCAGCGGCGCGCCTCCGTGCGGATAATCGCCTCACGCTGAGCGTCCAACAGCAGATGCGGCAGAACCGACGTACGCCACGAACCCGGACCCAAAACAATCCAATCGGATTCCTCAATAGCGGAGAGCGCCTCCGGGCAGGGCCGAGCATTCTCAGGGGTCAGACCAATATCGTGAACGCGCTCCTCCTTCGAGAGATTCACCTGGCCGACCACCTTCACACGCTCAATACCGCCGCCGTTATGCTCACGCAGCACGGTGCCGTAAATGACCATCGGATCCAGCGCCATCGGCAGCACGCGGCCGCGCGCATTCAGCAGGGCACCCGCCCAGTCCAGACCGGCAACCGGGTCATCCAGCAGCTGCCAGAGAGTCGCAATCAGCAGGTTACCGAGAGCATGGTAATCCAGCGGGAACTCACCCTCATAACCCTCAGGCGCGCTAAAACGATGTTGCATCACATCACGCCACGTGCGACCCCAATCGGTGTCATCACACAGCGCAGAGAGCGCCATACGCAAATCTCCCGGAGGGAGAATACCCATCTCCTCACGCAAACGACCCGACGAACCGCCATCGTCAGCAACCGTCACAACAGCCGTCAAATCAGGTGTGACATGGCGCAACGCAGACAGGGAACCGTACAGCCCGTGGCCGCCGCCCATCGCCGTGACCTTCGGCGAACGGTGCGTGGTCTTCAACAGGCGCAACGCCTGAGTCGGCAGAGCCGGCAGGCGCGGAATACCCTGAGTGTCATAACTGGTCGAATGGGTGGACATAGTAATACCTCACATACCCGGAAGGAATGGTATGCCAGCCCCACGGTGTGCGGGGCCGGACGGCGGCTAATGAAACACGGCGCGGTGGTTGGGACGCGCCGGGAAAAACTTACTCGCGGCCCTTGTCACGGTGCTGAACATTCACGTTCAGCTCACCGAAAGCAGAGAGACGACGAGCCAGTTCCTCCGTCACAGCCACGGAACGGTGCTTACCACCGGTGCAGCCAATTGCGATGGTGGCGTAGTACTTGCCCTCACGGCGGTAGCCCTCAAGCACGGGGCGAAGAGCCGCAAGGTAGTTGCTGATGAACTCCTCGGTGCCTGCGTGCTCCAGCACGTAGTCGCGCACCGGGGCGTCCTGACCGGTCAGGGGACGCAACTCCGGAACCCAGTGCGGGTTCGGGATGAAACGCATATCAGCCATGTAGTTAGCGTCCGAAGGTGCGCCGTACTTGAAGCCGAAGCTCATCACGGTCAGGTTCAGCTTCTTATCCGCACCCTCAGCGAACATTTCACGCACGGTACGAGCCAGCTCGTGAACGTTCATGCCGGTGGTGTCAATGGTGCGGTCAGAAGCGAGGCGCAGGCCCTCAAAGAGAGTGCGCTCAGCGCGGATACCGTCGAGGACGCGGCCCTCACCCTGCAGCGGGTGCGGGCGGCGCTGAGCCTCGTAGCGAGCAATAATGGTCTCGTCCTTGGCGTCAAGGAAGAGCATGGAGAAGTCAATATCCGACTTGCGCAGAGTCTCAATCGCAGCGGGAAGATCGGAGAACAGTGCGCGGGCGCGAACGTCAATGCCGAGCGCCACCTTCGGAACTCGCGCACCGTCGCGGGTCACCAATTCAGCCAGGGAACCGAGCATCTGCGGCGGGATGTTGTCGATAACGTACCAGCCCTCATCCTCCAGCACATTTGCGACGGTGCTGCGACCTGCACCAGAAATACCGGTAATGACCAGAATCTGAGGACGCTCCTCACTCTGGGCGGGCTGTACCGTGGCGGGCTTGCTCTGATTCTCGGGCATGGTGCTTCTTCCCCTTCGACGCGAAATACTCTCTATGCCATGATACTAGACCTTTATCTGACGGTTCGGGGGTACGGTCAGAAATTTCACCAGTATGACAGAAATATGAGACGCTCCCCCGGCGGAACCCCAGAAGAAAGAAACCCGCATCACAAGTGCTTGCGCATAATGCTCCCCCAAGGATTAGTAGATGGAGGCGCTGGCAACCTCCCAGCGGGTACAGCAAAGCCCGCACGATACCTCCCCCAGGAAGTACCGCACGGGCTTTGAAGATATGTAAGCAAGCGCGCACCAGCTGAGTAGCTACGCGGACGCATGAGGATTCTTAGCCAGAAAGCTCAGGCAGGAAAGCCGCCACATGCTCCAACAGACGCACCGACAGCTCCTTCTTCGAACCGGAGAACACCGGCGCCTCATCATTCAGAGTCGACAGCAGCGTAATCGTGTTATCGTCCGTGCCGAAACCACGATTCACGCCCACCGTATTGACCGCCAAGAAGTCCGTGCCCTTACGCTGCAGCTTCTCACGACCCAGCTCCAACGGAGTCTTCTCCGCCGAACCGGTCTCCGCCGCAAAACCAACAATGAGCTTCGGGCCGAGGATGCTCTCCCCCGCCTCACGAGCCTGCTGGCGGCGCACCACGACCTCACGCAGAATATCCGGGTTACGCACCAGCTGAATCACCGGCGCATCCTCAGAATCGGCGCTCTTCTTAATCTTGAACTCGGCAAACTCGGCGGGCCTAAAATCAGCCACCGCCGCAGACATGATTAGCACATCCGCCGCCGCGCTCGCCTCAAGGGTTGCCTCACGCAGCTCCAGGGCGCTCACCACGCGGGTCACCTGCACACCCTCCGGTGCCGGAACCTCAAGGTTCGCGCCAATCAGGTGCACGGTCGCGCCCAGGTCGCGTGCCGCCTCCGCGAGCGCCACACCCTGCTTGCCGGTCGAACGGTTGCCGAGGAATCGGACCGGGTCCAGCGCCTCACGGGTGCCGCCGGCGGTAATGACCACGAGGCGACCTGCCAGGGGGCCACGCAGCGATTCGGATGCGCCAGTTGCCTGGCTGTGTTCAATCTGACCAGGCTCAACCTTGCCCGAATCCCCCTGACCCAGCAGCGCCGAAGTCAGCGTTGCCGCACGCGCCGCCGCCATACGCTCCTGCTCCGTACCCGTGTACAGGGGCTCAGTCGGTGCGTAACCGGGCGTGTACACCGGGTGCAGCTGACCCTTCGGGAAGCGAGCAATCACATCCAGCGCGACCGCGAAAATATCCTCCGGCTCGGGCATGCGACCCGGACCAGAATCCGGGCCCGTCAAACGCCCAATCGCGGGCTCAATCACGTGATAACCCCACGAACGCAGAGTTTGCACATTCGCCTGAGTCGCCGGATGCTCCCACATCTGGGTATGCATCGCAGGCGCCAAAATCACCGGGGCGTGCGTGGTCAACACGGTCGAGGACAGCAAATCATCCGCACGACCAGCCGCCAAACGAGCTAGCAAATCAGCGGTCGCCGGGGCAATCACCACGGCGTCAGCCTGTTCAGCCTGACGCACGTGGTTCACCTCCGGCACACGGTCAAACACGTCCGTTGAGACGGGGTTGCCGCTCAGCGCCTCCAGAGTGGGAACACCCACGAACTTCGTCGCGTTCGGGGTGGGCATGGCGATCACCTCGTCGCCATTCTTCGCAAAAAGACGAAGGAGCATCGCCGCCTTATACGCAGCAATGCCCCCTCCAATACCAACGATAATGCGCATGGTACGTCAAAGAATCCTTGTAAAAAGCAGATTACTCAGCGGACTCGTCGAGGATAACCTCTTCGATAGCAATAACCTCTTCGCTACCTGCGGGGATGTACTCCTCCTCGATAGCGCCAGAGAACTCAGCCGCGCTGAAATCAATCACAGCGGACAGATCCTCGGGAACCGGGTAGCCGTCCTCATCGAACTTAGCGTCCGGGCGGTGCTCCGCCACAACACGGTCAGCAATGATTTCACGCATTGCCACCGACAGGGACTTCTCGTTCGACTCAGCGTCAACCAGCGGGCCAACGTGCGCAGCAGTATTGTCCTGCAGGTTAGCGTAGTACGCGTTAATCTGGCGTGCACGGCGGGCACCGAAAATCACCAGGCCGTACTTGGACTCCGCCTTCTCAATCAGCGCGTCAGCGCTGGGGCTCACGATGCCCTCGGGAGCGACACCGTCAACGAAGTTGTAGTCCTCGTGTTCCTTGATTTCGTTTGCCACTAAAAACTCCAAATAGCTTGATGGAATGTACGTACCGAACACCCCCGTACACCGTTCGCGCAATGGCGCAAACCGGGCGCACTGAGGGCACGGTCAAAACTAAAGAACTATTCTACCCTCTCAACGGCTAAAACGCACGTACCAGCCCAGACAAAAGGTGTCAGCCCAGCCAAAAAAGGTAGGGGCCCGAAGAAAACTCTTCGAAACCCCCACCCTTCACAACGCCTCACGGCAGAACTACAGGTCGGAAGAAACTCTAGCCCCACCGCAAACGCAAAGCATGCAGATTAGGCGGCGCCAATCAGCTCAGCAATCTCCTTCGCCGCACGCTCAACAGAGTCGTTGACGACCGTGACGTCAAATTCCTTCTCAGCAGCCAACTCAACCTTCGCGGTTTCAAGGCGACGAGCTTGCTCCTGCTCACTCTCGGTACCTCGACCCACCAGACGCGACACCAGCTCATCCCAGCTCGGAGGAGCCAAGAAAACCAGGCGAGCATCAGGCATGGTCTCGCGAATCTGGCGAGCACCCTGCAGGTCAATCTCAAGAATCACCGGGCGGCCAGCGTCCAGAGCCTCCTGGACCTTAGCGCGCGGAGTACCGTACTTGTTCTTACCGTGCACCACAGCGTACTCAAGCATCTGACCGTCAGCGATCATCTGGTCAAACTCTTCCATCGAAACGAAATAGTAGTGAGTACCGTCAACCTCACCGGGGCGAGGATCACGAGTGGTAGCGGAAACAGAGAACCACACGTTCGGGTAGTTCTCACGAATGTACTGGCACACCGTACCCTTGCCAACAGCAGTGGGGCCAGCCAGTACGGTGAGAGTCGGCTGAGACATAGCTTCCTTACTGCGCCTTCATCGGCTGAAGGCACGATGTGTTAGGACTGAGAAGATTCAGGAGGCAGAGTATTAGTCCTGCGACGTGCACGGTTCAAATACCGCGAATTACGGTTGAAGTACTCCACCATCTTGCGACGCTGGTGTACACCCAGGCCGCCAAGGCGGCGAGTCGGTGCAATATGAAGTTCTTCAATGATGCGTTCAGCTCGAACGGCACCAATGCCCGGAAGTGCGCGCAGCATCTGCCCCACCGGCATTTTAGCCAGTGCAGGGTCGGAATCGACCATATCGAGCACCTGACGCACGGAAAGTTCACGGTCACTCAGTGCACGCTTAATTTCCTGGCGGTGTGCTCGGGCAAGTACTGCCTTCTCGCGGGCGGAGGCGCGCGCATCCTCAGTTAGCGGAGTCAGCGGCATGGTTGGGTCCCCCATTTCTGCGAGTTATAGAATTTTACTTATCAACTAATGTATCACGGATAGCACGAGAAACCTCGTTCCACCCGCGGCACTCACCCTCGCACCAACAATGCGTCTACGCACGTCAGCACGTAAATATCAGGGAGTACCCCTATAGCATAGCGGAGTATTCGCCCTATCAAAAGCGGAACCACACACGCGCCTCATAGAGCGGGCGCACTCCCCCGCTGCCAAGGTGAGCAAACTCGCATCGGCGCGAGTATGCGGGGGGCAAAATATGCATCAGAATGTACCCGAAAATGGGGGCAAAAACGGCCAAAACAGCGGCGCTCCCCGAGGCGGAAATTGGGTGCCGAAAACTGGGTACCGGAAACTGGACACGCAAAAGGGGCGCGCACCCCGAACAGACTCTCAAAAGAATCCACCGGAGCACACGCCCCTCACGCAGCACGCGAACTATGCGCCGCGAGCCGCCAACAGGTCATCACGAGCCGCCTGCGCAGCCTTCGCCAGGCCCTCAACAGACGGACCGGCAGCCAGCACGCCACGGCTGGAATTCACCAGCACCTGCGACTCAACGCCCGCAAACACGCGGTACAAATCAGCCGCCGAAGCGCCCTGCGCACCATAACCCGGCGACAGAATCGGGCCGTTGAACACGCTCAGGTCAATACCCAAATCAACCAGCGCCTGACCAACAGTCGCGCCAACCACCAGGCCGCACGGGCCCATCTGCTCCCACTGGCGGGAAGCATTCTCAGCGGTAGCCGCAGCGATAATACGCTTAGCCACAGCGCCCCCAGACTCGCCGGAATGACCAGACTCCGACGCGCCCACATGCTGAACGCTCTTACCCTCAGGGTTCGAGGTCAACGCCAGCACGAACGTGCCGCGGTCATTCTCATCAGCCAAATCCAGCGCCGGACGCAGCGACTCAAAGCCCAGATACGGGCTCAAAGTCACCGAATCGGTACCCAGCGGCGAAGACGAGCCGAGCCACGCATCCGCGTACGCCTTCATGGTCGAACCGATATCGCCGCGCTTAGCGTCAGCAACAATCAGCACACCATCAGCGGCAGCGCGGGCGAACAGCGCCTCCAGCACAGCAAGACCAGCCGAACCGTGACGCTCAAACAGCGCCACCTGAGGCTTCAATGCCGCCGCAAACGGGGCGCAACCCTCATAGACCGCCTCAGTAAAAGCAGCCAGGCCGGCAGCGGAATCCTCAAGACCCCACTGCTCCAGCAGGTTCGGATGCGGGTCAATACCCACACACAGCGGGCCGCGCTCCGCCATCGCCTTCGCCAGGCGATCACCAAAAGCGGCGGACATTACGCCTCACCACCCTCAGAACGAGCATCCACAGCGGCAGCCAGCTGAACGCCGTGCTCCTGCAGGCTCATGATGTCCCAGCTGTGCTCACGCAGAGCATTAATCGCCTGAACAGCCGCAGCGAACTCAGAAATAGTGGTCATGACCGGGCAGCCCACCGAAACCGCAGCGGCACGAATCTCGTAACCATCGCTACGAGCAGCACCACCGGCAGGGGTGTTCAGAATCAGGTCAATGTCACCGTTGCGGACCATGTCCACAATCGAGTGGTCGCCGTTCGCCTCAGCGAACTTCGAAGCCACAATCACCGAGTTCAGGCCGTTACGGCGCAGAATCTCAGCGGTACCACCGGTCGAAACGATCTCAAAGCCCAGCGACTCCAGCATCTTCGCGTAAATAATGACGTTACGCTTATCGTGGTTAGCCACCGAAATGAACACCTTACCGGAGGTCGGCAGCGGCGAACCAGCACCAGCTTGAGCCTTAGCGAACGCGGTGTCATAGTGCTTATCCAGACCCATGACCTCACCGGTCGAACGCATCTCCGGGCTCAGCAGCGAATCCACCACAACACCCTCCGGGGTGCGGAAACGAGCGAACGGCAGAACCGCAGCCTTCACAGCAATCGCGGTTTCCTCAGGCAGGGATGCGCCATCCATGTTCGACGGCAGGTAGCCCTCAGCCTTCAGCTCAGCAATGCTCTTACCCAGACCAATCAGCACAGCAGCCTTAGCCATCTGCACGCCGGTAGCCTTCGACACGAAGGGAACAGTACGAGACGCACGCGGGTTCGCTTCAATCACGTACAGGTTCTCAGACACGTACGCGAACTGAATGTTAATCAGGCCGCGCACACCGGTACCGCGAGCAATCTTCTCGGTAGCGTCCTTCACCTTCGCGATGATGTCCGGGCCGAGAGTAATCGGAGGCAGAGTACAAGAAGAGTCACCCGAGTGAATACCGGCTTCCTCAATGTGCTCCATGACGCCGCCCAAGTACAGCTCCTCGCCGTCGAACAGGGCGTCAACGTCAATCTCGATAGCGTCCTCAAGGAACTTATCAATCAGAGCAGGCTGCGAAGGCGAAACCTCGGTAGCGTTCTCCAGGTAGCGTGCCAGGTTCGCCTCATCGTAGACGATCTCCATGCCACGGCCGCCCAGCACGTACGAAGGACGAACCAGAACCGGGTAACCAATCTCATCAGCGATGCGCTTAGCACCCTCGAAAGTGAACGCGGTACCGTTCTTGGGCGAAATCAGGCCGCCCTCCTCCAGCACGCGAGAGAACTCGCCGCGGTCCTCAGCCAGGTCAATAGCCTCGGGGGTGGTGCCCAGAATCGGCACGCCCGCATCCTTCAGGGCACGAGCCAGCTTCAGCGGAGTCTGACCGCCCAGCTGAACGAACACGCCCATCAGACCGCCGGTACGACGCTCCGACTCAACAATCTCAAGCACATCCTCAAGGGTGAGCGGCTCGAAGTACAGGCGAGTCGAAATATCGTAGTCAGTCGAAACAGTCTCAGGGTTGCAGTTGACCATGACAGTCTCGTAACCGAGCGAACGCAGCACCAGCGAAGCGTGCACGCAGGAGTAGTCGAACTCGATACCCTGACCGATACGGTTCGGGCCCGAACCCAGAATCATAATCGAGGGCTTCTCGTGGTGCGCAACCTCATCCTCCAGGTCGTAGGAGGAGTAGTGGTACGGAGTGAACGCCTCAAACTCGGCTGCACAGGTGTCAACAGTCTTGAAGACCGGGCGGATACCCAGAGCGTGGCGAACACCGCGCACAACATCCTCAGAAGAGCCGATAATCTCAGCAATCTGAGCGTCCGAGAAACCGTGACGCTTAGCCAGCTTCAAGGTCTCCGGGTCCAGGTGGTCGCGCTTAGCGTGAACCACGCCGGCAACCTCATTCAGCAGCACCAGCTGATCCAGGAACCACGGGTCAATCTTGGTCGCCTCGTGCAGCTGCTCCACGGTAGCGCCAGCCAGCAGAGCCTGCTGAACCTGGTAAATACGCTGGGTAGTCGGAACCTTAGTCTTCTCAATCAGCTCAGCCAGCTCAGCCTCAGACAGGGACAGCGGCTTGAACGAGAAGGACGCGCCCTTCTGCTCCAGCGAACGCATCGCCTTCTGCAGAGCCTCAGTGAAGTTACGGCCCAGAGCCATAGCCTCGCCAACACTCTTCATGGTGGTGGTCAGGGTCGGGTCAGCAGCCGGGAACTTCTCAAACGCGAAGCGCGGAACCTTCACAACCACGTAGTCGAGGGTCGGCTCGAAGGACGCCGGGGTCTTCTGAGTAATATCGTTCGGAATCTCATCCAGGGTGTAACCCAGGGACAGCTTGGTCGCAATCTTCGCAATCGGGAAGCCGGTAGCCTTCGACGCGAGCGCCGAAGAACGAGACACGCGCGGGTTCATCTCAATGACGATGATGCGGCCGGTCTTCGGGTCAATCGCGAACTGGATGTTACAACCACCGGTGTCCACGCCAACCTCACGAATCACGTTGATTGCGATGTCGCGCAGCTTCTGGAACTCACGGTCGGTCAGGGTCAGTGCGGGTGCCACGGTGATGGAGTCACCGGTGTGCACGCCCACGGGGTCGAAGTTTTCGATGGAGCAGACGACCACGACGTTGTCGTTGGTGTCACGCATCATCTCCAGCTCGTATTCCTTCCAGCCGAGGATGGACTCCTCCAGCAGGACCTCGCTGGTCGGCGAGTACTGAATACCGGCACCGGCAATACGGTAGAGGTCTTCCTCGTTGTACGCCATACCAGAGCCGAGACCACCCATGGTGAAGGAGGGGCGGACCACCATCGGGTAGCCCAGCTCCTTAGCGGCTTCCAGCGCCTCCGGCATGGAGTGAACAATCACCGAGCGTGCAGACTCGCCGCCGGCGCGCTCCACCACGCCCTTGAATGCTTCACGGTCCTCACCGAGGTTAATCGCCTCAATGTTCGCGCCGATGAGCTCAACATTGTACTTGGCGAGCACGCCGCGCTCATCCAGGGAGATTGCCGCGTTCAGCGCGGTCTGACCACCCAGGGTCGGCAGGATTGCGTCCGGCTTTTCCTTCTCGATGATCTTCTCAATCACCTCGGGGGTGATGGGTTCAATGTAGGTGGCGTCCGCGAACTCGGGGTCGGTCATGATGGTTGCCGGGTTCGAGTTCACGAGGATGACGCGCACGCCCTCCTCCTTCAGCACGCGCAGCGCCTGAGTGCCGGAGTAGTCAAATTCCGCTGCCTGACCGATGACGATGGGGCCGGAACCGATGACGAGGACGCTATTAAGGTCAGTACGACGAGGCATTTATGCTTCCTTTGCAGTCTTGGTTGCGACCATCAGGTCGATGAAACGGTCAAAGAGGTAGGCGGAATCGTGCGGGCCCGCAGCAGCCTCGGGGTGGTACTGCACGGAGAACGCGGGGATGTCCTTACAGGTCAGGCCCTCAACAACGTTGTCGTTCAGACCCACGTGGGAGACCATGACCTGACCGAACTCGGCGTTCGGTGCGGTCACGTAGTCGCCAATCGGCGCGTCCACAGCGAAGCCGTGGTTCTGCGCGGTGATTTCAACCTTGCCGGTGGTCTTGTCCATGACCGGCTGGTTGATGCCGCGGTGGCCGAAGGGCAGCTTGTAGGTGCCGAAGCCCAGGGCGCGGCCGAGCAGCTGGTTACCGAAGCAGATACCGAAGAACGGGGTGCCCTTACGCAGCACGCCCTGCAGCAGCTCAACCTGCTCGTCAGCGGTTGCCGGGTCACCGGGGCCGTTGGAGAAGAACACGCCGTCAGGGTTGTGGGAGTAGATGTCCTCGAGGGTTGCGCTTGCGGGCAGCACGTGCACGCGCACGCCGCGCTCAGCGAAACGCTGCGGGGTCATCGACTTAATGCCCAGGTCCAGGGCGACAACGGTTGCGACCGGGGGTGCGAACCAGTTGAACTGGTGCGGCTCAACGGTGTACGCGGTGTCAACCGAAACGGAGTCAGCGAGCTTACGGCCAGCCATCGGCTCGGAGGCGCGCACCTCCTCCAGCAGTTCAGCTTCGGGGCGTTCTGCGTGCTCACCGGAGAACACGCCCGCACGCATCGAACCGCTCGAACGCAGGCGGCGGGTCAGGGAGCGAGTGTCAATGCCCTGAATACCGACGATGCCCTGCTCGATGAGCTCTTCGTCGAGGGTGCGCTCAGAACGCCAGTTGGATGCCACACGTGCGGCGTCGCGAACCACGTAGCCGGCAACCCAAATCTTGCGGGACTCAGCGTCGGTGGTGTTCACACCGGTGTTGCCAATATGCGGAGCGGTCTGAACCACAATCTGACCCGCGTAGGAGGGGTCGGTCAGGGTTTCCTGGTAGCCGGTCATACCGGTCGAGAAAACCGCCTCGCCCAGGGACGCGCCGGTTGCGCCGTAGCCATAGCCGCGGTAGACGGTGCCGTCCTCCAGGACGAGCAGCGCGCGGTCCGTACGCAGGGCGCCGGATCGTGTCATGTCAGTCATGCTCTTCTTCCTTTTCTCTGGTGTTCTCCCCCGCTTCCTGTACGGCCTCTACCGTGCAGGTTCCGGGGTAGTCTATGGTGCCTTCGGCGGGGTGTTCACCTGCCGTGGGGCAAAATCTATGGGTGTGTGGGTGCGCCGGGGTGCCGGTCCGGGGGGTGCTTTACGGGAGTGCTCCGTAAGGTCCCCGCTGCCGGTTAGGCTTCCGGTTCTGCCGCCCACTTCTCGGGCGCATCCACCGCGCTCGGGGCGATGCGGCGTAGCTCCTGCAGTACCGCCTGCTTGTCCTCGGCGTAGCGGGTGCGGAAGCCGGTCTGCACGCGGTGACCGTCCAGGGTCCAACCAATCACAACCAGGCCGTTCTTCTCCACAACCTTGCCCGCCATACCGCGGTCGGTGGTGATGACGGCAAGCTTCTTCGCCGGAATCCACAGGTCCTTCGCGCCGTCACGGGTGAAGATGATGCTGTCCGGGTAAATCAGCAGGGTGGACTTGCTCTTGAAACCGAGCGAGTCGAAACCCACGCGGTCCAGCCAGTTACCGAAGATCGTGGTGCTGACGTATTCGCCCTCGAAAGCGGCGTCAGCGGTCATGCCCTCGTAGCGTTCGGGAACTTCCTTGAGGGAGCCGAACATGTTCGCCTGGCGTGCCAGGCGCGAGCGCCATCCGTGCCACATGCCGTAGATGCACAGGGCAACCAGGGCGATGCAGATGATAGCGGTCAGGAACTTTCCCACGAAGGTTCTCTCTTTCGGTTGGGGCCTCAGGTCGGGGCCTCGGATTTGGGCTGACGGGTCTGGGCTAATGGGTCTAGGTTGGTGGGGTTGGAGGCGGTGCTCCCCGCAAGGCGGTGGCAGGCGCGAAATCTACCACCGCCAAGCACGGTCGCTACGCGGTTCGCCTCGCAGGTTAGCGACGCGGGGTTGCCAGCTCACCGTTCAGCACGGTCGGGTGGCCAGCGTAGAAGGTTGCACGGATCGAGCCGGGCACCTCCATGTCACGGTAGGGGTTGTTTTTACCCTTGGTTGCCTGCTCCTCCGGCTTGATGACGCGGGTTGCCTTCGGGTCGACCAGCACAATGTTTGCCGGTTCGCCTTCGGCAAGCGGGCGGCCCTGCTCGTGGTCCAGGCGACCAATCTTCGCGGGCTCCTCAGAGAGGATGCGTGCCACATCGCGCCAGGTAATCATGCCGGTGTCAACCAGGGTCATCTGGATGATGGACAGTGCCTGCTCCAGGCCGGTCATGCCGTTCGCGGCGCACGCCCACTCGCATTCCTTGGTCTCTGCCGGGTGCGGTGCGTGGTCGGTACCAATCACGTCGATGATGCCGTCAGCAACTGCCTGACGCAGCGCCATGACGTCCTCTTCGGTGCGCAGCGGCGGGTTCACCTTGAAGACCGGGTCGTAGGTGCGTGCGGTCTCGTCGGTGAGCAGCAGGTGGTGCGGGGTTGCCTCCGCGGTCACCTTCACGCCGCGGGACTTAGCCCAGCGCACAACCTCAATGGAGCCCTTGGTGGACAGGTGGCAGATGTGCAGCTTGGAGTCCAGATGCTCAGCCAGCAGCACGTCGCGGGCAATGATTGCCTCTTCAGCGACGGCGGGCCAACCGGTCAGACCCAGGTCAGCGGACACCTTACCCTCGTTCATCTGGGCGCCTTCGGTCAGGCTCGGCTCCTGCGCGTGCTGCGCAATAACACCGTCGAAAGTCTTGACGTATTCGAGGGCGCGGCGCATCACGGCGGGGTCGTACACGCACATGCCGTCGTCAGAGAACACGCGCACGTTCGCGGTGGAGTTCGCCATGCCGCCAATGTCGGAGAGGCGCTCGCCCTTCAGACCCACGGTCACTGCGCCGATGGGCTGCACGCGGCACCATGCGGATTCCTTGCCGAGGCGGTCAACCTGCTCAACGACTGCGGCGGTGTCTGCCACGGGCATGGAGTTTGCCATGGCGAACACTGCGGTGTAGCCGCCCAGGGCTGCTGCGCGGGTGCCGGTCTCGACGGTTTCGGATGCTTCGTAACCGGGCTGACGCAGGTGGGTGTGGATGTCGACCAGGCCGGGCAACGCCACCTGGCCTGCCGCCTCGACGACCTGTGCGTCTGCGGCGTCGATGTTCTCTGCGATGCGGCTAATCACGCCGTCCTCGATGAGGATGTCGGCGACCTTTTCGCCGTAGAGGCTTGCGCCCTTGATCAGGTACTTGCTCATGGTGTTGGTTCCTCTCGTTAGGAAGGTCGTTTAGGATTCGTCGCCGGCGTAGAGCTTGGCGCTGGAGCCGTCGGTCAGAAGCAGGTAGAGCACCGCCATGCGCAGCGCCACGCCGTTGCTGACCTGGCGCAGGACCCAGGAGTTGGTGGCGTCGGCGGCTTCGGTGCAGATTTCCAGGCCGCGGTTCATGGGGCCCGGGTGCAGGATTGCGACGGGCTGCGGCTGCGCCTGCAGGGTTGCGAAGCGTTCGGCGGTCAGGCCCCACAGGTCGGTGTACTCCTCGGCGGAGGGGAAGTACGCGGCGTTCATGCGTTCCTTCTGGATGCGCAGCAGCATGACGGCGTCCGGGTTGGTGGCGATGGCTTCGTCGAAGTCGTGGAAGATTTCCAGGCCGGCTTCTTCAACCCAGGAGGTGGTGTTCAGCGGCAGCAGGGTCGGCGGTGCAACGAAGACAACCTGCGCGCCGAGGGTGCTCAGCAGCCAGAGATTGGAGCGTGCCACGCGCGAGTGCAGGATGTCGCCGACGATGAGCACGCGCATGCCGGACAGGTCGGTGCCGCGGGGGCTGTCGAGGCCGTCGCGTTCTGCCTTGTACTGGCGCAGGGACACGGCGTCGAGCAGTGCCTGGGTGGGGTGCGCGTGGGTGCCGTCGCCCGCGTTGAGTACGGGGATGTCGGTCCAGCCTGCTTCGGCGAGGCGCTGCGGTGCGCCGGATGCCGAGTGGCGAATCACGAACGCATCCGCGGCAATCGCCTTGAGGGTCTGCGCGGTGTCCTTGAGCGACTCACCCTTAGACACGGAGGAGCCAGATGCGGAGAAGTTGGTAACGGCGGCGCCCAGGCGCTTCTCCGCGGCTTCGAAGGAGAGGCGGGTGCGGGTGGAGTCCTCGAAGAAGAGGTTGACGACGGTCTTGCCGTTGAGCACGTTGAGGGTGCGGTTTTCGGCTTTGACCTGCGCCATGTAGTCGGCGACGTCAAGGATTTCGATGGCTTCTTCGCGGGTTAGTTCGCGGGTGTCGAGCAGATGCTTCATGAGAGCCCTCCCAGCTGGATAATGTCAACTCGGTCTGTTGCGTTGTCGGTTTCGGTCAGTACGACGCGTACGGTTTCGCTGGCGCTGGTGGGCAGGTTTTTGCCCACGTGGTCGGCGCGGATGGGTAGTTGCCGGTGTCCGCGGTCTACGAGGACTGCCAGGCGTACGAGGGCGGGTCGTCCGTGGGCGTTGAGTGCGTCGAGGGCGGCGCGTACGGTGCGGCCGGAGTAGAGGACGTCGTCAACGAGGACTACGGTTTTACCTTCAATGCCGATGCTGGGCATGATGCTCTCCCCTGCGGTATCTGGGGAGGTGGTGCCGTTGGGCGAGACGGGCTGGTCGTCGCGGTAGGCGGTGATATCCAGGGCGCCGAGTCGTGTTTCTGCGTTGAAGTTCGGCTCGATGGCTTGGATACGGGCTGCGAGTCGTACGGCGAGGGGCACGCCGCGGGAGCGGATGCCGATGAGTACGAGGTTTTCTACGCCTTTATTGGTTTCAATAATTTCGTAGGCGATGCGGGTGAGGGCGCGGCGGATTTCGTCCTCGCTGAGGATGGTGCGGCCGACGGTGGTCGCGTCCTCGGAGGTGCTTTGAGGGGTTGCCGAATGGGGGGCTGCGGTTAGATTTCGCCCCTGATTCGCGCCGGATGTGGGTACAGTTGACCCAGGCATAGCCGTCTCCTTCCCCGCCTCACGGGACGGATTTAAAGGTTTTGTGCTTCTAGTAGGGTACCACAGTTCACAGGCTACGTTCAGGTTCGGCGAGAGACCGCTCACGGCGAGACGGCTGCCAAATGAGGCGCGTACCGAGCCCCTAGCCTGCACCACAACAAGCAGGCTCTCGACAAAATGGACAAACAATACGCCAGGGTGTGTGCTCTGCAGATGTATGTTAGGGTAATGGCATCAACCGATAACATTCCGCTGAATTCCACACGTTGCTGTAGGGATAATTCTGCGGTTTACACAACCACACACCAGAAAAGAACCAACAATGATGTTTAGTCGTACCACGCGTACTTCTATTGCCGCGCTCTCGGTGGCAATGATACTCACCCTGTCCGCTTGTTCCGGCGGCGCGCAGGTCAGCGCAGAATCGAGTGCTTCCACTTCCGCGACCGCTGAAGCTTCCACAACTCCCACTGCTACTCCTTCACCCACTCCGACGGGTTATGAGCCCGTGCTGATTCGTGCGAACGTTGACTTGGATAACCCGTCGAAGGAAGCAGCAGATGCGACCCTCAAGGCTGCATACGATGCGTTGGAACAGTACCGACTCATTTGGAATGCATGGATGCATGGGAACCTGGAGCACACGAGCGATGAAGAGCTGCTCCGATACGTGCATAAAAACTTCCTGGAAGACACAAAGGAGGAAGTGGAGAATATTCAAAAGTTCACAGAAGAAAACCACGGTCCTATCAAGGGCGAAATTGCCTTCAATAACATCGATCCAGTCACCTATGGAACCATGAACGACGATGGTTCTGTCTCATACAACACCGGCGGCGCAACCATCACGTTCTGTGAAGACTGGAGCAACGTTCGCTCTGCTGAGGGTAAGAAATTTAAGGACCCGCAGCTAACGCGACGGGTCTTTGTTGTTCGCCGTTCTGAAGATAATGCGTTTGTTGTTATCAAGTCTGAGACCCTTCATAACGGTTGCGGAGACGAAGCAGACGCTACGAGCGAGGCGACCGCATCCGCTCAAGGTGAGTAGCTGATACTGTACGAGGCGCATACCGGGCACGCGGGGCGGGGGCTCCGTCCTCAAGGCGCTCAGCGCCGCAGAGGGGGCACTCCCCCGCCTGCGTTGTCCGGTGAAGCCTCAACTGTTGCCGCCAAACCCCGCCCGCGTTGTCCGGTGAAGCCTCAACTGTTGCTAACAAACCCTGCGAGCGCATCCGCACCAACCGAAGAAGCGTAGACACAGAAAACCCCCGCCGTCCTGTAGCGAACTACAGTACGGCGGGGGTTTCACGTACGCTCCCCTGCGGGTGCATCCTCAACGGCGGCAAACCAACCAGCTATGGGCTGGCGGGCATGCCGTGGCGGGATGTCTTACGCGAGCAGGGTCGGCTTCACCTGACGGAGCTTATCCAGCAGACCGTTCACGAACTTCGGAGATTCATTCGTGGACAGCACACGCGCCAGACCGACAGCCTCAGAAATTGCGACAGCATCCGGAACTTCGTCATTGTACAGAAGCTCCCAAGTGCCAATACGCAGCACGGCACGGTCCACGGCGGGCATACGCTCGAAGGACCAGTCACGGGCGTAAGTCTCCACAAACTCGCGGATCTCTTCGTCGTGGTCGCGGACGCCACGAATGATTTCCTCAGAGTAAGCAGAGATCTGCGCTACCGTGTACAGTCGGCGGCGGCGGAGTACCTCAATATAATCTTCGTTGCGCTGATCCGCCTCGAAGAGCACTTCGAGGGCGCGCAATCGGGCTTTCGTACGCGAATTCATTAGTCGTTCACGCGACCGAGGTACTCACCGGTGCGGGTGTCAACCTTGACCTTGGTGCCGGTCTCCAGGAACAGGGGAACCTGGATCTCGTAGCCGGTCTCAACGGTTGCGGGCTTGGTGCCGCCGGTGGAGCGGTCACCCTGCAGGCCGGGCTCGGTGTAGGTGATTTCGAGGACCACGGATGCGGGCAGCTCGATGTACAGGGGGCTACCCTCGTGCATTGCGATGGTTGCGGTCTGGGATTCGAGCATGTAGTTTGCTGCGTCGCCGACAACAGTTGCGGGAACGTTGATCTGGTCGTAGGTCTTCATGTCCATGAAGACGTAGTCGTCGCCGTCCTGGTACAGGTACTGGTAGTCGGAGCGGTCAACGGTTGCGGTTTCGATCTTAGCGCCAGCGTTGAAGGTACGGTCGACGACCTTGCCGGAGGTAACGTTGCGCAGCTTGGTGCGGACGAACGCGCCACCCTTACCGGGCTTAACGTGCTGGAACTCTACGACGGACCAGAGGTTGCCGTCAATCTTCAGGACGGCGCCGTTCTTAATATCGGTAGTGGATGCCATGGGGCTCTCCTTCGTGTCATCGACGCTCACGCCGTAGTGGTACCCGGCGAGGCGCTAAGTTTTCAATGAGCAAAAATATGTCCCGTACATTCTACAGGATGCGCACGAATTTTCCTAGCAGGGGCGCCACAGTTTTTCTGTGGCACCCCGCCCGGCTGGCGCGTATTAGCAAACACGTGCCGGGTGTATCCGGTGAATATACGGGACTCACGCCTACTCGGAGATAATCTCCTGGTAGGTCATGTACAGAATCGAATCGTCCGGCACCTCGTAGACGCGCGGGCGAGCCAGACCGTCAAGAATGATGAAGCGCAGCAGGTTGCCGCGTGCCTTCTTGTCGCGGCGCATCGCTTCGAGCAGCTGGGGCCATGCGTCTGCCTTGTAGGAGGTGGGCAGGCCCAGGGATTCGAGGATGCGGCGGGTGCGTGCCACGAGTTCTTCGTCGGCGTGGCCGGTTGCCAGCGCCAGTTCGGCGGCGTACACCATGCCCACCGCAACGGCCGCGCCGTGACGCCACTGGTAGCGTTCGTTACGCTCGATGGCGTGGGCGAGGGTGTGGCCGTAGTTCAGAATCTCGCGACGGCCGGACTCGCGCAGATCCTCGGAGACCACCTCCGCCTTCACGCGCACGCTGCGTTCAATGAGCTCGCGCATCACGGCGGACTGCGAATCGCGCACGGCCTGCGGGTTTGCCTCAATCAGGTCAAGAATCTCGGGGTCTGCGATGAATCCGCACTTGACGACCTCACCCATGCCGGTCAGCAACTCGTGCTCGGGCAGGGTGCGCAGGGTGCCGATTTCGCAGAGCACGGCGGCGGGCGGCCAGAACGCGCCGACCAGGTTCTTACCCTCGGCGGTGTTGATGCCGGTCTTACCACCCACGGCAGCGTCCACCATGCCGAGCAGGGTGGTCGGAATGTGAATAACGCGCACGCCGCGCAGCCAGGTTGCCGCGACGAATCCGGCAACGTCGGTAATAGCGCCGCCACCCACGGAGATGATTGCGTCGGTGCGGGTGAAGTCGTTCTGACCGAGCACCTGCCAGCAGAACGCCGCCACCTGGTAGTGCTTTGCCTCCTCAGCGTCCGGGATTTCGGCGCTGAACGATTCGTAGCCCATGGTGCGCAGGTCTTCCATGACCAGCTCACCGGTGGAACGCAGGGCACGCGGGTGAATCACGAGCACCTTCTTGGTGCGGTTGCCCAGAATTTCGGGGATTTTACCGAGCAGGTTGTGGCCGATGAGAACCTCATAGTTCTCACGCGGGGAGCTGCCGGTCACCGGGATGCGGGTAATATCTTCCGCGCCGGAGGCACCGAAAGTGGGGGTGGGCTGAGTGCTCATCATGTGTCCTTTCACAGGTGAGGGGTTATGCTTGGGGGCGCTGCGCGCGGGAGGCGCGGGTTGCGGTCACGTACGCCTGGATTTCTGCGGTCATCTCGGTGATGGGGCGGCCGCCTCGTGCGTCCAGGGTGAAGTGCGCCAGCTCTTCGTATCGGCTGCGGCGGCGCTCAAAAATTTCGGTCCACCGCTCGACCGGGTTCGGCTGCAGCAGCGGGCGGGTCTTGTTGCCGGTAATGCGCGGGGTGACGGTGTCAGCATCAACGAGGATGTACACCACGCATTCGTCCTTGAGCAGCTCCGCGACCGAGTCGGTCATGGGCGCGCCACCGCCCAGGGAGAACACCGTGTTGCGGTACACGGGCGAGGTGAGGACCTCTTCGATGGTTTTGCGTTCGAGCTCGCGGAAATACGCCTCACCAAAAATCTCGAAAATTTCGGAGACTTCGCCGTAGCGTTCCACGATGAGCTGGTCAGCGTCGAGGAACTCGTAGCCGTAGAAACGCGCCAGGTGCGTACCAATGTAGGTCTTACCTGCCGCCATGGGGCCGATGAGCACGATGGGGCGGGAGCGTTCCGCGAAGTTCTCGTGCATTTCACGCACCTGCTGCGGGTGGATGCGAGCGCCGGCGGACTCGTCTTCTGCGAGCACCTCTGCGGGGACGGTGAACTCTGCGGGTGCCACAGATTCAGCCGGGGTTGCGGGCAGTTCGGAAGCGTCGAGGGGCTTCTCCCCTGCCTGGTTCTCTTCTTCTGCGGCGGGTGCAACGGGTGCTACGGGCGCAGCAACCTGAACCTTGCCGAACAGCGCCGGGGTCGGACGGACCGGCTTGGCGGGTTCAGCCGCGGGCGCAGCTACAGGATGTGCAGGTGCGGCTACGGGAGCAGAAGCGCTCTCCCCCGCCGCCTCTGCAGGCTGAGCCTGCTTCGGAGGTGCCGGCTTGGGCGCGGCAGGCTTAGGCACAGTCGGCTTGGGCGCAGCGACTACTGACGGCGCGGCAGGTTTTGGAGCTGCGGGCTTGGGTGCTTCCGCCTTCGCGGGTTCCTTGCGGGGTTCCTCTTCAGCGGTGCCCATGCCCTGCAGGGCGCTGAGCAGCTTCAGGCGCAGGTCCTCGTCCAGACCGAGCGCCGGGTCGGCGTCCTCAGATACCGAGGAGGCGTACAGGCGCACACCCTGCGTGCTCGCCGTAGCGGCGGCGGGCAGGGGGCGGGCGCCAGAACGCATCAGGTCAGCGGGGGTGGGCACGCGAGAAGCCGGGCGCACAGAAGAAACCGAGGCGGCAGCCTCACGCGCAACAGTCTCACGAACCCCGGCGTCCGCAGCCTCAACACTCTGCTCAGCCGCGGCAGAAGCACCGGTTTCCGGGCGCGGCGAAGCGCCCCCTCGCGCACGCTGCGTTGCCGCAGCAATACGCGCAAGGGGGCTCGAAGCGACCGGGCGAACACCCTGCTCCACAGAAACCTCCCCGGAACCACGACCTTCCGCGCCGCGGTCCTCAGACTCCGCCGGAAGGGGCACTACGCGTCCCAACCAGCCACATTAGACTCCCACGCCAGAGACGCCGGAATAGCGTCCAGGTAGGAATCCATGTTGCGGCGAGTCTCACCAATCGAGTCGCCACCAAACTTCTCCAGTGCAGCCTCAGCCAGCACCAGGGCGACCATCGCCTCCGCCACCACGCCGGCGGCGGGAACAGCACACACATCCGAACGCTGGTGGTGGGCGCGAGCCTCTTCACCGGTGGACGTGTCAATGGTCTTCAGAGCCTTCGGCACGGTCGCAATGGGCTTCATTGCCGCGCGCACACGCAGCAGGTCGCCAATGCTCATGCCGCCCTCAATACCACCTGCACGGTTGGTATCGCGGGTTACGCCGTTTTCGCCAATGGAAATCTCGTCGTGAGCGGCAGTGCCCGGGCGGTCAGCGGTCGCGAAACCGTCACCAACCTCAACGCCCTTAATAGCCTGAATACCCATCAGCGCTGCGGCAAGGCGCGCGTCCAGGCGGCGGTCCCAGTGCACGTACGAACCCAGTCCGGGAGGCATACCGTACGCGAGCACCTCAACCACACCGCCGAGAGTCTCGCCGTCCTTGTGTGCCTCGTCCACGCGCTGAACCATCGCGTCGGAGGTTGCCTTATCGAAGCAGCGCAGCGGGTCAGCGTCCAGCTGGTCAACGTTGCGCGGCGAAGGCACCGGGGCACCCTCGGGAGCGTGCACGCCACCCACAGCTACGGTGTGAGAAACCAGCTCAACACCCAAAGCCTTCAAAATCTGGGCGGCAACCACACCGAGCGCCACGCGGGTCGCAGTCTCACGCGCGGAGGCGCGCTCCAGCACCGGGCGAGCCTCAGAGAAGTTGTACTTCTGCATGCCGGTAAAATCGGCGTGACCGGGGCGCGGACGAGTCAGCGCAGCATTACGCGCACGACCCTCAATCAGCTTCGGATCCACCGGATCGGAGCTCATCACGTCAGTCCACTTGGGCCACTCGGTGTTCGCAATCTCAATCGCGACCGGGCCGCCCTGAGTCAGGCCGTGACGCACACCGCCCAGGATGCGCACGCGGTCCTCCTCGAACTTCATGCGAGCACCGCGGCCGTAGCCGAGGCGGCGGCGAGCCAGGGCGTCACGCACCATGTCGCTGGTGAGTTCCACACCGGCGGGTACGCCCTCAATAATGCCGACGAGCGCCTCGCCGTGGGATTCTCCGGCAGTGAGCCAACGCAGGGCCATAGGTTAACCTCTTTTCATCGCACCCGCACCGCAGCGCAGGAGGAAGGAATAATAATTCTTCACGTGTATAAATAGTGTATAAAATGCCTGTTTACTGAGCGAGTGAAAGCACGCTTTTTTCACGAAACGGAAGCACGAGGCGGAAGACCAACCGCCGCGCACATCGCATTCACCAAACCCAGCAGTTCACCCTCGGGCAGGGTGCGGTCAGTAAAAAGCAGAACCTGCTCCACCGCCTGATAGAGCAGCATCTCCAAACCGGAAACCACCGTGCCTCCGTTAGCCTCCCAAGCGCTCGCCAGCACCGAAGGCCACGGGTTATACGCAACATCGAGCAGTACCGGCCGGTGCGTCGCGGAGGCGCCCTTCAGCCCGGTCAGCTGGCTCGCCCACTCATCCGCCGCACGGGCAGGAAGAGTAGACACCACCGGGTGATGACCGCGCTCAGCAAGATTCTGCGGCAAATCAGCCAGCGCAATCTGCTCCAGCTGAACACCCAGGCGGTTCGCCGCCTCCTGCACGCTACCAAGCTTATGTAGCGAACGGGCGTACACGCTCACGCGGCGGTACCCCAACGCGTGCAACGCCGCCAAAGCAGAAATAGCGGTCGCTCCCCCACCCACAATCGCGGCGGAATCCTTGAGTGGGTGCGGCTCCAAACCGGCGTGGCGCAGCGCGTTCACAATGCCGATGACGTCCGTATTATGCCCCAGCACCTTCTCACCGCGCGGATACACCGTGTTCACCGCACCGGTCACCTGCGCCATCTCACTGATCTCATCGCAATACTGAATGACCGCGGTCTTCAACGGCATCG
This sequence comes from Rothia mucilaginosa, assembly GCF_001548235.1. Classification (NCBI taxonomy): domain Bacteria; kingdom Bacillati; phylum Actinomycetota; class Actinomycetes; order Micrococcales; family Micrococcaceae; genus Rothia; species Rothia mucilaginosa. The sequence goes on along the minus strand of NZ_AP014938.1, from coordinate 2,094,483 downwards.
TCACCGACAGACCCGCAATATACGGGGCGTCCTCCGTGCCGTCCGGGTGGCGCACACCGTGCATCATCTCCGGCAAATCATCGGGCAGAGTATCGCGGCGCTCATAACCCAAATTCTGCTCACCCAAAAAGTCATACGCGGCACGATGCAGCGCAGGCGACAGCGAATGGGCAATAGGGTGCCCCAGCACGTAGGCGCGGCGAAGATACGGGGCCTCACGGTACGGTTCAGTCTTCATCGATAGATACTCTTTCGCTCTCAACGCTGGGGAACGCTCTCAACGCTTGGTGCTTGCGGATACGCACGCCACGAACCCGCGGTCATAGGCGCACTCTACCCATTTTAAGGGACAAACCAATATTCAGGTATAGCCCAACAACCAAGCACCCCCCCAACATCCGGGTACAGCAAAGGCGGGCACCTCCCCCACTCTCGTGGAGGCGGTACCCGCCTCAGCAAAGAACCTTCACGCCGAAGCTACCAAATCGTAGCTACCAGCTAAACCAATGAGCTACAACTTAGCTACAACGGTTCGGGTGCTTAGAACACCACTGGTTGTACTCTTCAACATAACGCTGGTGCTCAGCGTAAGTACGGGAGTACTTAGTCTCACCGGAGTCCAGGTCCACAGTCACCCAGTAGTAGTACGGGTTTTTCTCAGGAGCCGCGGCAGCCTTAATCGAAGCCAGCTGCGGGGAACCAATCGGACCCTTCGGAAGACCCTTATTCGCATAAGTGTTGTACTTATTGCTCTTATCGGCCTTCTGCTCTTCAGTCAGGTGGTACGAGCGGACACCCAGACCGTAGGTCACGGTCGCATCCGACTGAATCAGGCCGGAGGTCTCACCGTCGGGGTTGTTCAGGCGGTTCTCAATGATGCCTGCAACCGCCACGTAGTCCTTCGGCTGAGCCTCAAGCTCCACGATGGAGGCGATGGTCAGAACCTCAAAGATCTTCTGGTCGCCGCTCACGCCGGCTTCCTTCAGGTCAGCCTTGGTCTTATCAACCATGGTCTGGATGACCTTCTTGATGTCGGTGCCCTTCGGGAAGCGGTACTCACCCGGGTGCAGCCAACCCTCAATCGAGGGGAAGTTGCTCGGCACACCGTACTGGGTGTAGTTGCTGACCGCGTCCTCAACCTGCTTACGGGTGAACGCACCATCGGAGCCAGAAACAATCAGATCGATGGTCTCGCTCACGCGCTTACCCTGCGGAATCGCCAGGTACAGTACGTTGCTGTTCGCATCAATAATGGTCGTAATCGCGCTCGAGCTGCTCATGTGCTGCTGCAGTTCATAGGTGCCAGGCTGCAAGTACTTACCCTTGCTCTCCTTGGTGTACACCTCAAGGAACTTATCAGCATCAGCAATGACGCCCGCCGCCTCAAGCTCCTGCGCCACCTGCGCGGTGGACTGGCCAGAACGAATCGTGAAAGTCACGGTCGTACCATTGCCGCCACCCGAGTAGTCACGAGTCTTGAACGGGTCATAGCGAGTAATCAGGGCACCCGAAATGATGACCAGAGCCACGACAAACAAGGAAATAGCGCTCAGCATGATGGCGCGGCGGCGGCGCTTACGCGCACGCAACGTAGCCACCGACACGATTTCCTGTTCCATCGTGATGCCGGTGATGCCCTTACGTTCATCCTCGGCTGTCGGCCTAAAGAGGTCGAGCCCGCTCTCTTCGGGATGTTTATTCTGTTCGGTCACTGAAGGTTCTCCGTTTCGTTGACGGCACCGACCGTAGTCCCTTCTGACTCGGACGGTCGGTTTTCTTCGTGGGCCGGATCGCTCACCTTGTACCCGGCTACGGACTGCCCCGCCTTGAGGGCATCCAGGCTGTACTGCAAAATATTCACAGCCGCCACCTGGTCAACCATAGTCTTGAAATCTCGGCTGGAAACCCCAGCCTCGTGCAGTGCACGGTGAGCGCTCACGGTGGTGAGTCGCTCATCCACCAGCCAAATGTTAATGTGTGTCTTCTCTTCGGCATCCAACTCGGAGCGCAGAGCCTGAGCGTACTCCCGAGCCATTTCCGTGGAGGGAGAATCCCCACCACGCATGGTCCTCGGAAGCCCGACGAAAACCTCCACCACCTCGTTCACCTCAATCAGCTTACGCAAAACACGGCGGTCAGAGTTCTTCTTCGCGTCGCGGCGCAGCGTCTTGAGCGGGGTGGCGAGAATGCCGTCGGGGTCGCTGAGGGCGGTGCCGACGCGGGCATTACCCACATCGACACCCATCCGCACTCCGCGCTGAAATTCTGCCATGTTTAGGCCTGAGCCTGTGCGATAGCGTCGCGGACAGCGTCCAGTGCAGCACCAATCTTGGATGCGTCCTGGCCACCACCCTGAGCGACGTCGTCCTTACCGCCGCCACCGCCGCCGAGAACACCGGCAGCGACGCGGACCAGAGCGCCAGCCTTCACGCCAGCCTCACGAGCACCCTCGTTGGTTGCCACCAGGACGACGGGGCGGCCATTAGCCACACCCACCACGGCGACAACAGCAGCCTCGGAACCGAAGCGCGAACGCAGATCCAGAGCCAGGTCACGAACGCCGTTAGCGTCCAGTTCGCCAGCGTCATGCGCCAGAACGCGAACAGAACCGATGGTCTGTGCGTTCTCCAGCAGCTTGCCAGCCTCAGCCTGCAGCTTCTCGCGGCGCAACTGAGCCAGCTCCTTCTCAGCAGCCTTCAGCTTAGACAGAGTCTGGTTAATCTTCTCCGGCAGATCAGCGGAAGACTGAACCTTCATCAGGCCAGTCAGCTGGTTCACCAGGGTACGCTCAGCAGCCAGGTGGTTGAAGGAGTCCAGACCCACCAGAGCCTCAACACGGCGGTTACCGGAGCCAACAGAGCCCTCGGTCAGCAGGGTCAGCGAACCAATCTCAGCGGACGAACCAACGTGGGTACCACCGCACAGTTCGCGGGAGAACTCGCCGCCGATCTCAACAACACGCACCACGTCGCCGTACTTCTCGCCGAAGAGGCTCATCGCGCCCAGAGCCTTAGCCTCAGCCAGCGGCATCTCACGGGTAATCACCTCGTGGTTATCGCGGATCGCGAGGTTAGCAACCTCTTCAACCTCACGCTTAGCGGACTCGGACAGGCCCTCGCCCCACGCGAAGTCGAAGCGCAGGTAGCCTTCCTTGTTGAAAGAGCCACGCTGAGTAGCCTCGTTGCCGAGCACCTGGTGCAGGGCAGCGTGAATAATGTGGGTACCGGAGTGTGCCTTCTCACCGTCGCGGCGGCGCTGAACGTCAACCTGTGCCACAACATCGGCACCGGTGTGAACCTCGCCCTCACGCACAACGGCGCGGTGGACACTCAGGCCCTTCACGGGCTGCTGAACGTCCTGAACGTCAATGACGAAGCCGTTGCCGGTAATGACACCGGTATCAGCTGCCTGGCCACCAGCCTCCGCGTAGAACGGAGTCTCATCCAGGACAACCTCAATCTTGTCGCCAGCCTTAGCGGCGGGAACCGACACGCCGTCCACCAGGATTGCGCGCAGCTTAGTCTCAGTACGCAGCTCGGTGTAACCGGTGAAGATGGAGCCACGTTCATCCACGAGCTTACGCAGCTCGGACAGGTCAGCAAACGCGCCCTTCTTCGCCTTAGCGTCAGCCTGCGCACGGTGACGCTGCTCAGCCATCAGCTCGCGGAAGGACTTCTCATCAACCTTCACGCCAGCCTCAGCAGCCATCTCCAGGGTCAGGTCAATCGGGAAGCCGTAGGTGTCGTGCAGAGCAAACGCCTCAGCACCAGAAACAGCGTTAGAGCCGTCCTTCTTAGCGGCAGCAACAGCCTCTTCCAGACGCTCAGTACCGGTCTCAATGGTGTGCAGGAACGCCTTCTCCTCAGCGTACGCAATGCGGGAAATACGCTCGAAGTCGTCAGCAACGTACGGGAACGCACCCTTCATCGCATCACGCGAAGCCGGGAACAGCACGGGCAGGCAGGGCTCAGTCACACCCAGCAGACGCATCGCGCGAATCGCACGGCGCATCAGACGGCGCAGAATGTAGCCGCGACCCTCGTTCGAGGGGGTCACGCCGTCAGCAATCAGCATCAGCGAAGAGCGGATGTGGTCAGCCACCACGCGCATACGCACGTCGTCCTCGTAGCCCTCGTCCTCAGCGGACTCAGAGCCGTGGTACTTCTTACCGGACAGCTTAGAAGCAGCGTCCAGAACGGGGCGAACCTGGTCGGTCTCGTAGAAGTTCTCAACACCCTGCAGCAGCATGGCAAGACGCTCAACGCCCAGACCGGTATCGATGTTCTTCTTCGGCAAATCACCCAGAATCTCGAAGTCATCCTTACCGATGCCCTCGCCACGCTGGTACTGCATGAACACAAGGTTCCAAATCTCAATGTAACGGTCGTCGTCAGCCGCCGGGCCGCCTTCCTTACCGTACGCGGGGCCACGGTCGTAGAAAATCTCCGAGTCGGGGCCTGCGGGGCCGGGCTGACCAGTGGACCAGTAGTTTTCCTTCATGCCCATACGCTGAATACGCTCAGCCGGGAAGCCCACCTTGTTGTGCCAAATGTCGAAAGCCTCATCGTCACCCTCATAAATGGTGACCCACAGGCGCTCCGGATCCAGGCCGAAACCGCCCTTATCCTGAGGGGTGGTCAGCAGCTCGTAAGCAAACGGAATCGCCTGCTCCTTGAAGTAATCACCGAAGGAGAAGTTACCAGCCATCTGGAAGAAGGTACCGTGACGCGCAGTCTTACCGACCTCTTCAATATCCAGGGTGCGGATGCACTTCTGCACGCTGGTCGCGCGGGAGAACGGAGGGGTCTCACGGCCCAGGAAGTAGGGAATGAACGGCACCATACCGGCGATGGTGAACATAGCGCCGGGCTCGTTCGAAATCAGCGATGCCGAAGGCACCACAGTATGGCCGCGGGAAGCGAAGAAATCGATCCAGCGCTTAGAAATCTCCTGTGAGAGCATCTCGTTCCTTAGAGTAATCTGTGCGAAATTCTAAATTAGTCTACTGACCTATGGTGCCTGCCCGAGAGCAAAATGGCTAATCGAGCCAGTCTCGTACCGTGGTTAACGGACAAAAGCACCACCTTTTAAAACCTAGTTGAAGAAGCCGTCACCGAGCTGACGGTCACGCGCAATACGCTGCTCACGCGCTCGCTTCTGAGCCTCTTCCAAGGAGGCAATCTCAGCCTCCACCTCAATGAGTTCACGCTCAGCCAGGCGGCGGTTCGTGGATTCAATCTCAGCCGAGCTCATCTGGCGGTCCCACGTATCCAGGGAGCCAGGACGCAGATCCTGCTTCTGGCGCTCCACCTTAGCGTTGAGCTCCATCTCCTTCTCCTGCATGCCCTCACGCACACGGGCGGCGAACTCAACAGCACGCAACGCATACGGCTGCAGGGGCTTGCCAATCGGCGAATCGAAGAATTTTCCCATCTGAGACTCCGGGTTGAGGGCAAGCTCACCGTGCTCACGCATGAGCAGGGCGCTGCCGGGGGTACGCTGAGCAGGTTCGGAGGCGGCACGCCTGGAAGCGAAGTAACCAACCGCCGCGCCGGCGCCGAGCAGAAGAGCTGAACGAAGCAGACCCATTAGTTTTCACCGCCTGCAGAGTAAGAGGACTGTGCCGAACCGTACTGGCCGCCAGCGTGGGTGTTGCCGGTGTTGCCAGCGGTGCCGTGTGCATCGCCGGTCTTGCCGCCGCGGAACGCCTGACGCACACCGTACGAGAAGGACGCAACCTTAATCAGCGGCTGACCCACAGTCGAAGTCACCAGCGAGGACAGCGCAGAAACGTTCGCGGACGCATCCGAAACGTTCGAAGTGATGTCGTCAACCTTCTCCAGCTGCTCATTGGTGGTCACCACAGTGCGAGTCACCTCTTCGATGAGGGGGCCGGTGCTCTGGTTCAGCGAACGAATCGTCACGATAAGCTCATCAAACACCTTAGTCAGGCGAATAATGGGTAACGCAAGAAGAGCCACCAGAATCGCAAAAACTCCTGCTGCAATCAGGCCCGCAATATCTCCGCCGGTCATCTATAACCCCATTCCGCTCAATGCATGATGCTTATCAATAGTCGTACAAGGCTGGACGCCACCGTGGCGTACAGCCGGATCGTGCATACAGTTCAGGACTGTATACACAGCTCAATCCCCTATTTTAGTCGAAAAATCCTTCAAGCGCCCCCTAAACTCTCATGAAACTCCCAGCGACGGAAGATTCACAGGTTCAGCGGCACCACTGCCCTGTAGTGTATATACCCCAAAAAACCCGCGCGTTAAACGGGAACAACCCGCCCCCACCGAACGGTGCAGGACGGGTTGCTTCTCGAAAAATCGAGATTATGCCAGACGCGAGTAGTACTCAACGACCAGCTGCTCGTCGCAGATCACGGGGATCTCTTCGCGCTTGGGCTTGCGCTCAAGCTTTGCGTGCAGCTTCTCGATCTCAACGTTCAGGTATGCGGGAACCTCGGGCAGAACTGCCTGGTGCTCGCCTGCAGCCGCAGCCTGGAAGGGGGTGGTCTTCTCAGCCTTGGGGTGAACGTGGATCAGCTGGCCGGGCTTGACGTGGAACGAGGGGCGGTCCACGCGAACGCCGTCAACCATGATGTGACGGTGAACAACCATCTGACGTGCCTGTGCAATGGTGCGGGCGAAGCCTGCACGCAGAACCAGAGCGTCGAGGCGGGTCTCGAGCAGCTCGACCATGTTCTTACCGGTCTGGCCCTCGGTACGCTTTGCCTCGAGGTATGCGCGGCGCATCTGTGCCTCGCGGATGTTGTACTGAGCGCGCAGACGCTGCTTTTCCTTCAGCTGGGTAGCGTAGTTGGAGTCAGCCTTCTTGCGGGCACGGCCGTGCTGGCCGGGGCCGTAAGGACGACGCTCGAGGTACTTTTCTGCCTTCGGGGTCAGTGCAATGCCCAGGGCACGGGACTGACGCACGGTACGGCGGGTGCGGTTGTGCTTAGCCACAATCTACCTTTCATATGTGAGGCTCCTGCACCCTCACGGGTGGGGCCTCGGTCTGTTGAATACTGGCCTCCTCGGTTGACCCCGCCGGGATCCGTACGCGACCGATTCGGTCGTTGCTGTACGGCGGTGGGGCGGAGAGCTCGGGGCAGAGTACCCCGCAGCTACATTACTGACACCCGCACGGATGCGGGCATAGTAATTGCCAGACCCGTCAAGCTTACCGGATGCACCCGGGCTTTACCAGCCTTTTGGGAAATCTTTGGTTCAAATCACTATGCATGTGGGTTTTTGATGCATACCCACACGACCCCCACAGGAATTATTTATGCCCGTCAGGACTCTTTAGGCGCGACTTCCCCGGAAAATTGCGGTGCCAAGATGTTGGATTGTAATCATTTCGTTATTTTTAACCTGTGTCTTTATGGGAAATAGCTTGAACCACGCCCCCATATCGCCTAGACTAGAAACCATAACAAGCTTGGCGTCCGCCCTTCCGGGAAGGCAGACAGTCAAGACGTCTATCACAAACTCAAAACTCTGACGCGGTGCGCAGTACTACCGAGGTACTACGCACCGCTTTCTGTTTGCTCACTATCTGGCGCGGCCGGTTCATGTGGCTGGCTCTCGCAGCCGGCTCGCGCTGGTTGTTCGCGCGAATAACCGACCGGCGCGGGTGGTTTCGCGTGATTGATGTGCGCGGCTAGTTGCCGCCGTCAAGAATCCTGCGGATACGCTCACGCCGCTCCGTCAACGTACGCTCAAAACCATGCTGCGTGGGCTCGTAGTAGACCGTGCCGCGCAGGGTATCCGGCAGGTACTGCTGCGCCGCCACGTGACCCGGCGCGTCATGGGCGTAAATGTACCCCTCACCGTGACCGAACTGCTTAGCCCCCGCATAATGACCATCACGCAGATGCACCGGAACCTGACCGGCAGCGCCCGCACGCACATCCGCAATCGCACGGTTAATCGCGTTATACGCGGCGTTCGACTTCGGCGCGAGCGCACAATAAATCACCGCCTGCGAGAGGATAATGCGCGCCTCCGGCATGCCCACCAGCGCCACCGACTGCGCCGCGGCCGTCGCCACCTGCAACGCCTGCGGATCAGCCAGACCAATATCCTCACTCGCCAAAATCATGATGCGACGAGCCACAAAACGAGGATCCTCGCCGCCCTCCAACATGCGCGCCAAGTAGTGCACCGCGGCGTCCGCATCAGAGCCACGCATGGACTTAATGAAGGCGCTGACCACGTCATAATGCTGATCGCCCGAACGGTCGTAGCGGATCGCGGCGCGGTCCACCGCCTCCGTAGCGTGCGCCAGGGTGATGCGTACGGGCTCGGCAGGTACGGGGTCCTTCTCCCCCGCCTGTTCGGCCTCGCTAAACGCAATTGCAGCCGCCGCCTCCAGGGACGTCAGGGAGCGGCGAGCATCGCCTCCAGAAACCGCCGCGAGGTGGGCGCGCGCATCCTCATCAATGACCGCGGCACCACCAAAACCACGCGGGTCAGCCAGCGCACGGTCAATCAGATGCTCAATATCGGACTGCTCCAGCGAATGAACCCGCAGCAGGAGCGAGCGCGAGAGCAGTGGCGAAATAATGCTGAACGACGGGTTCTCCGTCGTAGCCGCCACCAGAATCACCCAGCGGTTCTCAACGCCCGGCAGGAGCGCATCCTGCTGAGCCTTCGTGAAACGGTGAATCTCATCGAGGAAGAGCACGGTGGTCGTGCCGTACATGTCGCGGTCGAGCAGCGCCTGATCCATGACCGCGCGAACATCCTTCACGCCCGCGGTAATCGCCGAAAGTTCCACGAACTTACGACCCGGCGCGCGCGCAATCACGTGCGCCAGAGTGGTCTTACCCGTACCCGGAGGACCGTACAAAATCACCGAAGACGGGCCAGCCGGTCCGGCGTTCTCCCCCGCCAACACACGCAAAGGCGCACCCGGAGTCAGCAGGTGATCCTGGCCGAGAACCTCATCAATAGTGCGCGGACGCATACGCACCGCCAACGGCGCACGAGACGCCGAACGGGAAGAGTGCGCACGCGACGAGGCACGCGAGGAGGGCTCCTCAGCGGAGGCACCAATCAAGCTCACGCGGTCCCCGTCATCGGGCAGCTCAAGATCAAAGAGGGAATCAGCCATAGTCTTACTCTATCGTTTCACAGGAAATTTCGGTCATGACTTCGTGACTCTGGTACGGGTTAAAGACTCCCGCCAAAGTCACTAACTCATGACCAGAATTCAGAACCTAGCGTCTAAATTGTGAGCCGCTCTTAGAGAGTCTCACTATCGAGAATCAGGGTCACCGGGCCGTCATTGACGAGCTCCACATGCATGTCCGCACCGAACACGCCGGTCTCCACGTGCAGGCCACGCTCACGCAACGCCTGAACGTAATCATTGAACAGCGGCTCACTCACCGCCCCGGGCGCAGCGGCAGACCAGGAGGGGCGACGGCCCTTCTTCGCATCCCCGTACAGGGTGAACTGGCTGACCGCCAGCACGGGTGCGCCCTCATCAAGGAGGGACTTCTCCCCCTCCAGCAGGCGCAGGTTCGCGGTCTTATCGGCAAGCTTCGCAATCTGCGCCGCACCATCACCGTGAGTGATACCGACCAGCACCAGGTAGCCGGGCTGATCAATCGCGCCGACCGTTTCACCGTTCACGCGCACCGCCGCGCGGGTCACGCGCTGAATAACTACTCGCATCGTTCACCTTTCAACTGGGTTCACCTTTCAACTTGGAGCCGGCCTTCACCGGGCTCATACATCTCTTTCGACACCACTCTCAGCGGCTGTTATAGACGCAGCCGTTTTAGAGGCAGCCGCCATCAGAGCACGCCGCGCAGCTGCACGGCACGCAAAAACTGGTTCGCCGCCCGCGGGGTACGAAACTCAATAAAACGCTTCTGCAGATGCTGCCCGCGAGCCTCCGCCAGCAACTCCCCGACGTGCGGGTAGCTCCTCCACGTGTACCGAATCATGTTGTCCGGGTCGCGCAGAATATTCTTCAGCGGCGGCTCCACATTATCAGCCCACAGCCTCTGACCCGTCACCGCACGGCGCACCGTCCGGCGAACCACACGCCACATGACCACCGCACGGCTATAACGCAGGTAAATCACCACATCCGCACGCTCCAGCAGGCGGCCGCGCACCTGCGGATACTGCCACTCCGTAATCCACGCAGGCCGCTCAATGAGTGCCTGAACATCCGCCTCAAAACTAGGGCGCGGAGTCCAGTTCGGACCCCAATGCAACGAGTCCATCTCCGTATGCGGAATGTCCAGGAGGCGCCCCAACCGCGCCGCGAACGTCGTCTTACCGCTACCGCTCGGGCCGGCAATCAGAATACGCATGCTCCCCTCCCCCTTTGGTTAGTACACAGATCGGCACGCACGCCAGTTGATACAAAAGGTGGGCTGCGACCCTGCACCAGCAGAATACACAGCCCACCCTCAACGGCGACCCCGGCACAACTCAACGCCCGCCGGGTTCACGCCGCACAGCCTCACACCCCGCACGGGGCGCACGACCAAAGACTAAAGAAGATTACTCCTCGTCCTTCTTCTTCGGCTTGAAATCAACGCCAGCTTCCTTACGCTGCTCCGGAGTAATCGGTGCAGGAGCCGCAGTCAGCGGGTCGAAACCGTTACCGGTCTTCGGGAACGCAATAACCTCGCGGATCGAATCAACGCCAGCCAGCAGAGACACAATACGGTCCCAACCGAACGCAATACCACCCATGGGCGGTGCGCCGTACTTGAACGCATCCAGCAGGAAGCCGAACTTCTCCTGAGCCTCTTCCTCACCAATGCCCATCACAGCGAACACGCGTTCCTGCACGTCACGGCGGTGAATACGGATCGAACCGCCACCAATCTCGTTACCGTTGCAAACAATGTCGTAAGCGTACGCCAGAGCCGAACCCGGGTCAGTGTCGAAAGTATCCATGAACTCGGGCTTCGGGGAGGTGAACGCGTGGTGCACAGCAGTCCACGCGGAGTGACCCAGAGCCACGTCACCGGACTCAGTAGCCTCAGCAGAAGACTCAAACATGGGAGCGTCAACAACCCACACGAAGGACCACTCGCCGTCCTTAATCAGGCCGGTACGGTGACCAATCTCAACACGAGCAGCACCCAGCAGCGCACGGGAAGCCTTAGCCTCACCAGCAGCGAAGAAGATGCAGTCGCCGGGCTTCGCGCCGGTAGCCTCAGCCAGGCCAGCACGCTCAGCGTCGGTAATGTTCTTAGCCACGGGGCCGGTCAGCTCGCCATCCTCCTGAATGAGGACATAAGCCAGGCCCTTAGCGCCGCGCTGCTTCGCCCACTCCTGCCAAGCGTCCAGGGTACGGCGAGCCTGAGAAGCACCGCCGGGCATCACAACAGCACCCACGTAAGGAGCCTTGAACACGCGGAAAGTGGTGTCCTTGAAGTACTCGGTCAGCTCAGTCAGCTCCAGACCAAAACGCAGGTCAGGCTTGTCCGTACCGTACTTCTCCATCGCATCCTTGTAGGTCATGCGCTGAATCGGGCGGGGAACCTTCACGTCAATCAGGTTCCACACAGCCTCAACGATGCGCTCGCCCAGGTCAATGATGTCTTCCTGATCAACGAACGAAGCCTCAATGTCCAGCTGAGTGAACTCGGGCTGACGGTCCGCACGGAAATCCTCGTCACGGTAGCAGCGAGCAATCTGGTAGTACTTCTCAATACCGCCCACCTGCAACAGCTGCTTGAACAGCTGCGGGGACTGCGGCAGAGCGTACCAAGAACCCGGAGCCAGACGAGCCGGCACCAGGAAGTCACGCGCACCCTCAGGGGTGGAACGGGTCAGGGTCGGGGTCTCAACCTCAATGTAGCCGTCCTCGGCCAGCAGGTTACGTGCCGCACGGTTCGCGTCCGAACGCAGGCGCATAATGCGAGCCGGCTCCGGGCGGCGAAGATCCAGGTAGCGGTAGCGCAGGCGCGCCTCCTCACCCACCTCAACGTGCTCGTCAATCTGGAAAGGCAGCGGAGCGGCAGTGTTCAGCACCTCAACGGTGGACACCTCAACCTCAATCTCGCCGGTCGCCAGGTTCGGGTTCTCATTACCCTCCGGGCGCTTAGAAACCTGGCCGGTCACGCGCAGAACGTACTCATTGCGCAGGTGCTCAAAATCAGCCTCATTGTGGAAAACACACTGGGTGACACCCTCACGGTCACGCAGGTCAACGAAGGCGACGCCACCGTGGTCGCGGCGGCGAGCTACCCAACCGGTCAGGGTAACAGTCTCTCCAATATTTGCGGCGGTCAGCTCGCCGTTGGTGTGAGTGCGAAGCACAGACATTCCTTTCATAGCGGGCACCTCACGACTATAGACAGTAGCCGGGTACACGCGGTTGATGATATGCGCACACTGCGTGCGCCTCATATATTGTATCCCCTCCGGGCAAGTCAGGGGCAGAAAAAAGGGTGCGGAGGCGGGGGTGCAGGTTTGTGCCATAGGTTAGTGTCTTCTGTCGTAGTTAAAAACCCTGGCAGAAGACACTAACCTATGGTCGAAATTTATAGTCTTAGCCTTACCGTATGAGTAGTCCCCGAAGATAGGCAATAACTTCCCGCTCTCTCTGAAAAATATCAGCCCACGTAAGGTGCACGACCGTCCAGCCGGCACGGGTTAGGGCACGGTCGCGGGCGGCTTCGTAGCGGTCCCTGCCGGGGTGATCCACGTATTTCTGTTCGCCGTCGAACTCGAGAATGAGCCGCGCCTCGGGCCAGGCGAAGTCCACCCGATAGTTACGCCCCTCGCACGAAATCGGATACTGCGTCATGGGGGTAGGTAACTCATGTTCCATGAGTAGGCACCGGGTGAGGCTCTCGCCCGCCGACTCGCTGGATGCGTCCACCGCCTGCGCCAGGAGGGGCCCTGCGGAACTGCCGTACCCCGTGAGGTTCAGTAGAATCTCGGTTACTTCGCGGTGTTCCAAGAGCCCTCGCCGCATGATGGAGTCGGCGAGGACTACCGCCTCCCGAAAGGGCATGCTACGAGCGCAATCCTGCAGTGTGCGAGCCACAGTTGTCGCCATGACGTGTGTACCGGGTATTGCGGTCACTGCATTAGGGTCAAAACCTCGCCTGTGCCTGCAGATACGCCCCCTATCGGATGGGCTAGTGGCGGTACTGTACACATGCACGATTGAGGGTGCGTTAAGTACATCTAGCCCCCAGAGTGCAGCTGCTGATGTGTGGGAGAAAACCCCCTGAAGACCCATCATCTGAGCAGCGATGCACCGTACCGTGAGCCGCTCTTCGGGGGTGAGCGCTTGGGCATCGCGGGTGTAAATATAGGCTCCTCGCTGGATACGTTGCAACGTTCCTGCCGCTACCATCGCACGGATATGCCGGGCTCCAATACCTCGTGAGTTGAGGATGCGAGGGGTGAGCACGAGAGGGTACAGCTCGGCTGCATGTGTGAGTGGGGCTTGCACGGCTGGGGTTCGGGGGTTCAGGATATTTGCGGTATTCATGGCTTTATCCTGACAGTCTCTGCGAAGTTGTGGGGCCTGTTCGTGAAATCTGTGGATAACTTTGCTGTTTTTAGGGAATTATCCGTTATCCACAGGTTTAGGTTGTATCTCAGAATTTTTGTGCCATAGGTTAGTGTCTTCTGTCGTAGTTAAAAACCATGGCAGAAGACACTAACCCATGGCATAAATCAACACAGCACAAATCCGCGCGGCCACACAGTGCAACGAAAAACCCGCCCGGTGGGAAGGTCAACATCCTCCCCACCAGGCGGGTACACATCCATATGCGGGCTTAGAGCAGCCAGGTATTACAGGAGCCAAACACCACAGGTGCTACAGGCCCCTACCATTTACCTGCTACTACAGGCCCTCAGCACGCACAATCTGAACGTGCAGGTCCTCAGCCGGCGGCATCCACGAAGTCGGATCAGCAGCAACCTGCTCACCCGAACGGATGTCCTTCACCTCGTGAACCGGGGCACCCGACTCATCCGAAGAAATGAACCACACGAACGGAATACCGCGCTTCTCAGCGTACTTAATCTGCTTACCGAACTTCGCCGCATTCGCAGACACCTCACACGCGATACCGCGGGCACGCAGCGCATCCGCAACATCATTCGCAGCAGACCAGCCCTCATCATTCGTCAAAGCAACAAACACAGCCGAAGGCACCTTACGGCTCGCCTGCGCAAAACCCTGCGACAGAATACGAGCCACCACACGGGTCACACCAATCGACAGGCCAACACCCGGGTACATCTTCTTACCATTCGACGCCAGCGACTCATAACGGCCACCCGAACAAATCGAACCCAGCGACTCGTGACCCACCAGAACAGTCTCATACACGGTGCCGGTGTAGTAGTCCAGGCCGCGAGCAATCGACAGGTCAGCCAGTACCTTACCCGGCGCACGGCGGGACGCCTCCTCAATGACCTCAGCCAGCTCAGCAAGACCCTGATCCAGCAGCTCATGCTCCACCGAATACTTAGCGGCCAGCGCACGCACCTGCTCCACAAAAGAAGCATCCTCAGTGCGGATCTGCGCCAACTCCAAGGCGGCAGCGGCAGCATCCGCGCTCGCACCAGCCTCAGCCTGCAGCTCCTCAGCCACACGCTCAGCACCGATCTTCTCCAGCTTGTCAATAGAACGCAGAACAGCCGCAGTATCAGTCAAACCCAGGCCCAGGTAGAAACCCTCAGCCAGCTTGCGGTTATTCACACGCAGCTTGAACTCGGGAATCGGCAGCTTCGACAGCGCATCAACAACAACCAGCGCCAGGGTCACGTCGTAACGGAACGGCAGCTCGCCGTCACCAACCACGTCAATATCAGCCTGAGTGAACTCGCGGGCACGACCCTCCTGCGGACGCTCACCACGCCACACCTTCTGAATCTGGTAACGCGAGAACGGGAAATTCAGGTAACCGGCGTTCTCCACCACGTAACGGGCAAACGGCACGGTCAGGTCAAAGTGCAGAGCCAGCTTTTCCTTAGCCTTAGCAGCCTCGTCCTCCTGCAGGCGAGAAATTGCGTAAACTTCCTTGTCGATCTCACCCTTGCGCAGCAGCTGCTCAATAGTCTCTACCGAACGAGTCTCAATCGGGGAGAAACCGTGCAACTCAAAAGTCTCACGCAGAGTGTCCAGAACATGATTCTCAACCAACCGCTCAGCCGGAAGATACTCGGGAAAACCAGACAGCGAAGCCTTGCGAGCCATACGCGATACTCCTTGACAAAGAACTCGACAACAAAACCCCGGAACACCTCCGGGCATATCTACCCATCATACCAACACCCACCCCAGCACAGCATCCACTCCCCCAGTTCCACCCGCCAAACCCGCACAAACCCGCGGCCGGCAGGTTCGCCCACAACACAACACGACCAGACACTACTCACACACACCCCACAGAGGCTATGCTTAGGAGGTGCACACGCACACCCAAACGGGTGCCCACCACGGGGAACAGCGCAAAGGCGCCCCACCCCCAGCACCCCCGAGTGAAAGAGTTATAGCGGTGACTACCAAACCCGACGACACTGTAAACCTCGAAAAGGCACGCCAGTACGGCCGCGTCTCCGAGGACGGCCACGTCTTCGTCATTGTCGACGGCGAAGAATACGCAGTAGGCCAGCTGCCCGGCGCCTCCGAAGAAGAAGCGCTCAGCTACTTCGCCCGCAAGTTTGAAAACGTCGAGGCGCAGGTTGCCCTGCTCGAATCCCGCCTCGCCAACAACGCCCCCGCCGCAGACCTGCAGAAGGGCATCACCTCCATCGGTGCACAGATTGGTGTGCGCAACATGGTCGGCGACTACTCCGGCCTGCAGAAGCGCCTCATCACCCTCGCAGAGCAGATCGCTGAACTCGGCGAAAAGCAGCAGCAGGCACGCACCGAAAATCGTGAACGCGCCCTCGCCGTCCGCGAAGAAATCGTCGCGGAAGCCGAGCAGATTGCCGGCCAGGACCCCGACCAGATTCACTGGAAGAACTCCCACTCCCGCATGAACGAACTGTTCGAAGCGTGGAAGAAGGCACAGCGCGAAATTCACCTGGCGAAGAGCGTAGAGGACGAGCTGTGGAAGCGTTTCCGTGCAGCCCGCACCACCTTCGACCGCAACCGCCGCGCACACTTCTCGCAGCTGGACGACCGCAACGCACGCATCAAGCGCGCCAAGGAAGAGTTGATTGCACGTGCGGAAGAGCTGTCCACCTCCACTGACTGGTCTGAAACTTCCCGCGCATACAGCAACCTGATGCGCGCCTGGAAGCAAGTACCCCGCGGCCACCGCCGCGAAGATGACAAGCTGTGGGCACGCTTCCGCGCGGCACAGGACGTGTTCTTCAACGCCCGCAACGAAGCCGAAGCAGCGCAGGACGCAGTCTACGCCGAAAACCTCAAGGTCAAGGAAGCACTGCTCGAAGAAGCACGCGCACTCCTGCCCGTCGAGGACATTGAGGCAGCGAAGGCAGCCTTCGAGAAGATCCTGGACCGCTGGGATGCGGCAGGCCGCGTGCCCCGCAACGACCTGCGTCGTATCGACGGCGAGCTGCGCCGCATTCAGGACGAAATCAACGGCGCCGAAGAGGCAAAGTGGAAGCGCAACGACCCCGCCAAGGCAGCCCGCGCGAACTCCCTGCTCGCACAGATCGAGGACTCCCTCGCCGAACTGGAAGCAGAGCTCGCCGCAGCTGAGAAGGGCGGCGACTCCAAGAAGATCGCCAAGGCTAAGGAAGCTCTGGAGGCGCGCCGCGCCTGGGCAGCAACCCTGCAGGGCTTCGGCAACTAAGATCTAACCGGAGTTCTAGCCGATAGGTAGTGTCCGGGGTGCCGACTGATAGAGGCTGGCGCCCCGGGTTACTTGCCTAGATTAACGCCGAGAAGCCACATGTGTTTCGAAAAGCCACTTCTTTGGTGGCTTCTCGAAACACATGTGGCTTCTGCGTGTCTGCAGTCTGTGGGATGTCTGCGGGATGCGGACTTTTAGGCTCGCGTGAAGGGGCTAGTCATCGACAGGTTCATAATTCATAATTTCCCATTTCTGGCCGTTGTGCTTCTTTCCCTTGTTATTTTTCAAAACTCACACCTGACTTTTCGCGTTTCTTCCACACCAGAAAAACAACTACAAAAGAAATTAGTTGTGCAATTACTACTCGGACTATCATCATCTCATCCACTCCATTCACAGTAATCACATGAAGAAGATTTGTTGCAATACAGTTATTGAAGAAGTGGTCAGCCATTCCGGCATATAGGCTGCCAGTCATACGATAGAGCAGCCCCCATTTAATACCCATCATTCCTGCCAAAATGATGTAACTTATACTAAGTGTTATGAAAGATTCTAAATTAATGTCACCATCAATTAAATTATGAATAGGTGTTACAATATGCCATACGCCAAATAAAAATGCCTGAAAAAACAAGGCATATTTCAGGGAGTGATCAATGGCAACAATTTGATAAATAATCCCTCGAAATGCTCCTTCCTCCATAACTACATTTATTATATTGAAGAAAATACACATCAATATAAATCCGAGTCCTGAATGGACTACTGTCTCCCCTGTCAAGGAAAAGCTTGTTGTGAAGATTCCGAACCCAGCATCATATCCCTGAGTCTTGAGGAGAGCAATTTCCACACCATACGAAATAATAAATGAACAGAGGGCTAGCAGGATTCCTAGACCCACATTCTTAACGAACCCTATCCTCT
Organism: Rothia mucilaginosa; assembly: GCF_001548235.1. Lineage (NCBI taxonomy): Bacteria > Bacillati > Actinomycetota > Actinomycetes > Micrococcales > Micrococcaceae > Rothia > Rothia mucilaginosa. The sequence goes on along the minus strand of NZ_AP014938.1, from coordinate 2,076,767 downwards.
TAAACCCTATATCAGACCAGCGCCAATTAAGGTACCGTAGCAATATAAAAACTACAGCGATACCAAATAGTTTATTAATAAAGTTCTCCCCAAAAAAAGTTTCATCCGTCTTGAGAAAGATTGCCTCAAAACCATGAACAAATATCAGGAGCAAAAAGATTACCCAACATAACACAACAGTATTCTTCTTGATTTCCTTACTCAACATAAAAACTCCCTTCCCTACGCTAGCTCGACATAGCAACATCTTGCCTAAAATTCATCTGAATCAAATCAGCTTCGACACATTTCACTTTTGCATCAAATTTTAAAATACCTTTAATTGTCCGTTAATTTTCTAATAGCATTTCCATAATAATCACGGTACTATTTACTGCACCACAGATTTATAGACTTCTCAACCCCTGAACAAAAGACACCAGGACCTCTACGGTTTGGGGTGCCTGGCGTGGGCGGGCTACACGGCGAGCGCATACATGTCGCGGAGGGCCTCTTCCGCCTCGTCGAGGGCGTATCCGCTCTGGCAGAGAGCATCGCAGCTGTTACCGTAGCGGAGGCTGGCGAGGAACTCGCGGTCGGTCACCTCCGGCAGATACACCATGAGGTATTCGCCGTTGTCAGTGAAGAAATCGTCAATGTTGGCGGCATCCTGACCGGAGTAGAAGGCGCGGAGGCCTTCGTCATTGTAGTAACCAACCGTGTACATGAGGGGCTCCTTTGGTCGCTCGGCGGAGGCGAGAACGCATCGTTGTTCTTTACCACAAAAAGTACGGGGCACCCCTGACAAGATAAGGGGCTGCCGCGCCTGCAGAATTTGGGCCATGGTTTAGTGTCTTCGACCGTAGTTTTTAACTACGACTAAAGACACTAACCTATGGCACGAATCCGTAACCATGACCGAATTTGTGTCTGCGCCGGGTAGGCGGGATCAGGTAATGACTTAGTGTTTTCGGTGATGGGTTAGTAACTCTAGGCTGGGGTTTTAACCATTGCTAAAGACGCTAAGTCATGACTGAAATTGCTAAGTCATTACTGAATTTTCACCGGCGGCGGGTAACTGGCCGTTTCGATAGGTTAGTGTCTTCGCCGTGGGTCTTTAACCCGTAGTGAAGACACTAACCTATCGAGAGTTCCTCCGCCCCTCCCCTAAACGGCGAAAAGCCACATGTGTTCGAAACACATGTGGCTTCTCAGCGTAAGTCAGCGTATGAAAGAGCCTACGCTTCCGAGGGCTTCGCGCCGGTCAGACGGTACGCCTTGTACACGCCCGTCACGTTACGGACCACGTTCAGCACGTGCTCCAGCATGAAGCGGTCACCCAGCTCCAGGGCGAAGCGGTCCACCACGGTACGATCCTCCGACGTGTGCACGCGCGCATCCAGGATGTTCACGCCCGACTCAGAAATCGCGCGAATCAGGTCGCTCAGCAGGCCCTTACGGTCCAGCGCCTCCACCTGAATCTGCACACGGTACGTAGCGGTCGGCGAAGACGCCCACTCGACCGTCGTCACGCGCGGCTCCTCATCAGCGTTACGCATGTTCGGGCAGTCGCGGCGGTGCACCGAAATGCCGTTGTAGCGGGTCACAATGCCGATAATGTCATCCGGCGGGACCGGGGTGCAGCAGCGCGCAATCTTCGTCAGCACACCCTCAGCACCCGGCACAATCACGCCGTTATCGCCAATCGCCTTGCGGGTGGACTTCAGCAGCGTCTCATCAAAGTCGCTGACCTCAACCTCCGGTGCCGGCTCGTCGCCGCGGTGCACCTCAACCAGGGTGTCAATGACCTGCTTCGGCGCGATTTCGTGCTCACCAATCGCACGGTACAGCGACGCCACATCGTTCTTGTGCAGCAGCTGAGCCACCTGAGTCATAATCTCCGGGCTCATCATCTTCTGCAGCGGCAGCTCACTGTTGCGCATGCTCTTGGTGAGCATCTCGCGGCCGGCGAGCAGCGCCTCCAGGCGGCGTTCCTTCGCGAAGTACTGGCGGATCTTCGTGCGAGCGCGCGAGGAGCGAACGAACTTCAGCCAGTCCTCGCTGGGTCCGGCGTCTTCGTTCTTCGTGGTCATAATCTCCACGGTGGCGCCGGTGGGCAGGACGGTGTGTAGCGGCACTAGGCGGCCGTTGACCTTCGCGCCGACGGTGCGGTCGCCGACCTCACTGTGGATGGCGTAGGCGAAGTCCACGGGGGTGGAGCCGTTGGGCAGGGCGATTGCCTCGCCGTTGGGGGTGAGTACAACGATTTCGTCGGTGTCGAGGGTGTCAGCCAGCGACTCGTAGAACTTCTCCGATTCCGGGTTGGAGTTCGAAATCTCGGCGATGGACTGCAGGATGCCGACGTTCATCATTGCCGAGGTCTGGGTGCCCGGCTCCTTCGGGTCCTTTGCGGGCGCGCCGCCACGAGCTGCGACCTTCTCGCCGCGCGACGCCGCCTTGTAGCGCCAGTGCGCCGCCACACCGTACTCGGCCTCTTCGTGCATCTTGTAGGTGCGGATCTGAATCTCAAGCGGCAGGTTACCCGGACCGTACACGGTCAGGTGCAGCGACTGGTAGTTGTTGTTCTTCGGGTTCTTAATGTAGTCCTTGAAACGGCCGGTCATCGACGGCCACAGGGACAGCACGTGGCCGAGCACGGTGTAGCACTCCGCCTCTTCCTCAACCATGATGCGCACCGCGAGGATGTCGTTAATTTCGTCGAAGCTACGGCCCTTCGTCTTCATCTTCTGATGAATCGAGTAGTAGTGCTTGGGGCGGCCGGTCACGGTTGCCTCGATACCGACCTGTGCCAGGCGTTCCTTAATCTTGGTGCGCGCCTCGTTCAGGAACTTTTCGAGCGCGGGGGTGCGTTCGCCGACCATGCGCACCATTTCGGCGTAAATTTCCGGGCTCATGGCGGCGAAGGACAAGTCCTCCAGCTCCCACTTGATCGTGTTCAGGCCCAGGCGGTGCGCGAGCGGCGCGTAAATCTTCAGGGTCTCTTCTGCCTTCTTCGCGGCAGAAGCCTGCGGCACAAAACGCCAAGTACGCGCGTTGTGCAGGCGGTCGGCAAGCTTGATGAGCAGCACGCGGATGTCCTTGCTCATGGACAGCACGAGCTTACGGATCGTCTCAATGGAGGCGTTCTCGCCGTACGTCATCTTGTCCAGCTTGGTCACGCCGTCGACCAAGTAGGCGACCTCCTCACCGAACTCTTCGGTGAGCTGCTCCATCGTGTAGTCGGTGTCTTCCACCGTGTCGTGCAGCAGGCCGGCGGCGAGCACAGGGCCGGTCGCGCCCATCTCCGCAAGAATCGCGGTCACAGCCACCGGGTGGGTGATGTACGGGTCGCCACTCTTACGCTTCTGACCCTCGTGGCAGCGGTTCGCCACCTCGTAGGCGCGCTGCAACACCTGGATGTCTTCGTCCGGGTGGTAGCGGCGCACGGCACGTACGACTGGCGCGATCATCGGGGAGAAACGGATGGTGCCGCCGTGCGAGTCGGAGGCTTCCATCTTGCTGCTGCGGCTGCCGAAGACCAGGCGGTTCGGCACACGTCCGCCAGCAGCCATGACGCGGTGCGAGCCGCGTTTCTTCTTTGCGTCAGACGAATCAGTTTCAGGCAGAGGAATCGGGCCAGCGGGCCGAACCGCGGGCTTCTCGGCGGTCCCTGCAGGGTTCTCAGCGTTGGTGTTCACGGCAGGTTCTGCACTCATTCCAGGCTCCTTCGGACTCAAGATAATCAGCCGCACACTCAGGTTCCTCATCGTTGAGGGCTATACCGGCCAAACCGGCCCCTAGCCCGCTCAGCTGGCTCAAACGCGAGCGCACAGTATCTTCACTTCTTATCCTACCCAGCGGCCTGGAACGCGCCAAACTATGCGACGTTTTAACACGCCAGAGCGCGTTGTGTGGGAAATAATCGGGCACGCTAAAGGGGAGCCGACACCTCTCGGTATCGACTCCCCTATCGTTAGCAACGCCAGTAGCACTAGTAGCACTGGCGGAACGCTGGCTAACCGTTCAGGTTCACGCGGTGAATCTCAATGGTTGCACGTGCCGGCTTCTTAGCGGGCTTCTCGGCCGCCTTCTCGTCCTCTGCGGAATCCGTGGACTCCTCAGCCTTCGCGGGCTTCGCATCCTTCTCAGCCTCGGCGGGCTCCTCCGAAGAGTCACCCTCAGCCTCGTCAGCATCCTTGAAGTTGCCGCTCTCCACCTTCGCGGTGTGCTCACGAATCTGAGGCTCACCCAAACGCAGCGAAGCATACAGCGGAGCAGACACGAACAGCGTGCCGAACATGCCCACCAGAATACCCACAAACAGCGACAGGGACAGATCCTGCAAAGTACCCGCACCCAGGATGAACGCGCCAATGAACAGGATTGCGCCCACCGGCAGAACACCCACAATAGCGGTGTTAATCGAACGGACCAGGGTCTGGTTCACCGCCAGGTTAATCTGCTCGGCAAAGGTCGTGTCGCGGCGTTCCAGCACATCCTCGGTGTTCTCACGGATCTTATCGAACACCACCACCGAGTCGTACAGCGAGTAGCTCAGAATCGTCAAGAAACCAATAATTGCACTCGGAGTAATCTCGAAGCCGAACGCAGCGTACAGGCCAACCGTCACCACCACGGTGAAGAACAGGCCCGCAATAGACGCCAGCGACATCTTCCAGGTGCGGAAGTAGAACGCCATACCAATCAGCGCGAGCACCACAAATGCGATCAGACCCCAGAACGCCTGACGGGTCACATCCGCACCCCAGGTCGGGCCCACAAACGAGGAGGTCACGTCATTCTCAGACACGCCGTAACCCTCCTGCAGAGCCGCCTTCACCTGCAGAGTCTCATCATCGCTGAGCTTGCTCATCTGGGCACGAATCGTACCCGGCGCAATATTGGTCACGCGAACATCCGAAGCGTCCTTCGCCTTCTCGTGAATAATGCGCTCACCCGTAGCAGTATCAACATGCGCGGTCTTCGAGACCACGAACTCCGAACCGCCACGGAAATCAATACCCAGGTTGAAGCCGCCACCAACAGCCGGAATCAGAACCGAAACCGCCATCAGCACAGCCGCAAGCACCAGCCACAGGCGGCGCTTACCCACGAACGGGTACGAGCGGGCACCCGAATGCAGGTCATTACCGAAGCGGGCAAAAGCATTAGGTTTCACATCGGTAGCCATGCTTAGCTCTCCTTCTTCTCATCAGAAGCAGACTCGTCAGCCTCAGCGGCGGCACGCTCTGCACGGCGACGCTCAGCAATGCTCAACTGCTTCTCCTCCGGGCTGCGGAGGCGACCGGCACCACGGTACAGCGGCGTAGCGCCCAGCGACTCAGGCGACAGGCCCGAGTGGCGGTGACCCTCACCGAAGTAGCGGGTATTCGCCAGCAGGGTCAGCATCGGGTGGGTGAACAGGTACACGACCACAAGGTCAGCAATCGCCGTCAAACCAAGGGTGAACGCGAAGCCCTTCACCGAACCAACCGACACCACGTACAGCACCACAGCAGCCAGCAGGTTCACAGCCTTCGACGCCAAGATAGTGCGGGATGCGCGCTGCCAACCGTGGTTCACCGCCGACGGGATTGTGCGGCCCGCACGGATCTCATCACGGATACGCTCAAAGTAGACGATGAACGAGTCAGCCGTAGCACCAATCGCCACAATCAGACCCGCCACACCAGCCAGAGACAGGCGGTAGTTCAACGCCCAACCCAGCAGCGCAATCGCCTCATACGAAATAATGCCAGCCACAATCAGCGACATCATCGTGACAAAACCCAGCAGACGGTACTGGAACAGCGAGTACACAAACACCAGCAGCAGACCAATAAGACCGGTCAGCAGACCCACACGCAGCTGCTCCGAACCCAGGGTCGCAGAAATCTGCTGCTCCGACTGGATCGTGAAGCTAATCGGCAGGGCACCGTACTTGAGCTGATCGGCGAGAGCCTTCGCTTCCTGCTCGGTGAAGTTACCGGTAATCTGCGGCTTACCATCAGAAATCACAGCCTGCGACACCGGGGAGGACAGCACCTTGCCGTCCAGCAGAATCGCGAAGCGGGCACGCGGATCATTTGCGTTCTGCGCACGAATCGCGTTCAGGCGAGAAGTAATGTTCTGGAACTTCTCACGGGCAGCATCGTTGAACTGAATGTTCACAGCCCAACGGCCCGTCGTCACGCCCTGACCGCTCGTCTCCTGCGAATGGCTTGCGGTAGAAATATCGCTACCGCTCAGCTCCACAGGACCCAGAATGTACTTCTCCTTACCGTCAGTGGAACACGCCACCATCGGCTTAGTCGGGTCGGCACTATCGGCGTCCTCATTACGTGCCGCGGTGCAGTCCTTCGCCTCGTACTGCTTGTACAGGTCCGCAGTAATCCAGTTGCGGTCCGAACCATTAGTCGGTTCCGCGGAGGGCTTGGGCAGCTTATCGTCCGCAGTGCGGGCGTCCTCAGCCACCGCAGTACCGGCACCAGAAAGCAGCACCGGGCGGAACGTCATATTTGCAGACGCCTGAATCAGCTGACGAGTCTCAGCGCTAATCGTTCCGGGAACCGAAACAACCACGTTATTACCCGAGCCGAAGGAGGTGGTAACCTCCGCCTCCGAAACGCCGGCACCATCAACGCGCTGACGAATAATCTCAACCGCCTGGTTCAACTGCTCCTGGGTGACGTTCCCGTCCGAAGAGCCATTGACCTTCGGAGAAAGAATCATCTGAGTACCACCCGAAAGGTCCAGGGCGAGCTTCGGTGCCCAAGAACCTCCCGAGTAGGTGCTACCGAAAATACCGGCAGCCATAACAACCATGAGCAGGACCATCGAGAGGAGCGCCCCTCGCGCGGCTGCAAGCGGTGAACGCTTAGCCATAATGTTCCTTCTTCGTGTGAATAGTATTGAGTGTTCTACAGATTCCGTAACGCGAAAACCCGACGCCGCTCATGGGCGCCGGGCTCATACGCTCTGAATTACTTAGCAGTATCAGAAGAGGTATCGGAAGCGGGAGCTTCGGATGCGGTAGCCTCGTACACGTCCTCGGTCAGGGGCGCTGCGGGGGCTTCCTCCTCAACAAGGTTCAGGATCGCGTTCATGGACGCAGTAATCACAACGCCCTCTGCAATCTGAAGCTGCAGCTTGTTGTTCTCAAGGTCAGTGCTGACAACGGTGCCATAGACGCCGGAAGCAGTCATCACCTGATCACCAGGGACGAGCGCACGTCGCATTGCCTGCAGCTCCTCCATCTGCTTACGCTGACGCTTCTGCGCAGAGAACATCATCCATGCCAGCAGCGCCATCATGGCAAACATAATCAGGAGGTTAAAATCCATGGTCTCACTTTCACATCCGCACCCGTGCCGCTCACCGCGAGGGTTGAGCGTACCAGAAGGTGTGGAATCGTAGATACAGTACGTATCCATCCTACGCGAGAGCTTGAGCTTTAGTGACCCGAACCAGCATTTTTGTGAGGTTAACCTGAGTTTTGGACTCTCTCGGCGTAATTTTCTGTCCCCAATGAAGCCCGGCAGAGCCCGATAGAGCCTGCTGAGCCCGACAGCGCCTACAGAGAAGCCCGCGGGAGGTTGTTGCTACCTCCCACGGGCTACTACTGTGTCATCAACTGCTGTGTTATCAGCTGGTGCGGGTCTAGAGCTGATGCGGGCCTAGAGCTGAATCTCCGGCGCTTCCAAGCCGAGGTGCTCCCACGCCGCGGGCAGAGCCACACGACCGCGTGGAGTACGACCAATCAGGCCCTCACGCACCAGGTACGGCTCGGCAACCGTCTCCACGGTCTCAGTCTCTTCACCCACCGCAATGGCGAGGGTGGACAGACCCACCGGGCCGCCGCCGAACTTGTAAATCAGCGCCTCCAGCACGGCACGGTCCAGACGGTCCAGGCCGCGCGAATCCACCTCGTACATGTCCAGCGCGGTTGCGGCATCACGCGCTTTGATGCGGTCCACGCCGTTCACCAGCGCCCAGTCACGCACACGGCGCAGCAGACGGTTCGCAATACGCGGCGTGCCGCGGGAACGACCGGCGATCTCGGTGAAGCCCTCGGAGGTAATCTGCATGTCCATCAGACCCGCACTACGGCGAAGCACCAGCTCAAGCTCCTCCACCGAGTAGAACTCCAGGTGACCGGTAAATCCGAAGCGGTCACGCAGAGGCCCGGGCAGCAGACCCGCACGGGTCGTCGCACCGACCAGGGTGAACTGCGGCAGCTCCAACGGAATGGAGGTCGCACCCGCGCCCTTACCGACCACAATGTCCACACGGAAATCTTCCATTGCCATGTAGAGCATTTCCTCAGCCGGGCGGCTCATACGGTGAATCTCATCCAGGAACAAAACCTCACCGGGAGTCAGCGAAGACAGAATCGCCGCCAAATCACCCGAATGCTGAATCGCCGGGCCGGAGGTGATGCGCAGCGGCGCCTCCATCTCTGCCGCAATAATCATTGCGAGAGTGGTCTTACCCAGACCGGGAGGGCCCGACAGCAACACGTGGTCGGCGCTACGGCCACGCATCTTCGAAGCCTCCAGCACCAGGGACAGCTGCTGACGCACACGGCGCTGACCCACAAAGTCATCCAGGGACTTAGGGCGCAGTGCCGCCTCAATCATCTTCTCTTCAGGCTCTTCTTCCATCGCCACGAGGCGCTGGGCGGAAGCTGAAGACGCCTGAGTTCCGGGCACCTGACCGGGAAAATACCCGCCGGAAACCAGGGACGCCGCGGGCTGCGGCTCATAGGGATTCTGGCTCATAGAATTCTTCTTTCACAAAAGTTTGAGTGGGATACATCGAACGGGGCGCGCCGCTTAGTGGCGGCCCACCGTGTTCTGAGTACCCAAGGAGGCGAGCACACCGCGCAGAGCCACACCCACCGGCTCGGTCTCTGCGGCAGGGTTGTGCTGCACATAAGCGTCAATAGCGGCGGAAGCGTCCTTCTCACTCCAGCCCAGGGAAGTGAGAGCGTCAAGCACCTGCGGCTTCCAGACAATGCCCTGGCTCAGCGGCAGCTCATCGGTCTGGCCATCGCTGAGAATCAGCTTGCCGGCAAGCTCCAGCACAATACGGCGGGCACCCTTCGGACCAATACCGGGAACCTTCGTGAACGCCTTATCGTCACCGGTCGCCACGGCGCGCTCCACCTCAGCGGCAGTGTGAACACTCAACACCGCCAGCGCAATACGCGGACCAATACCGGAAACCGAAAGCATCATATCGAACACTTCACGCTCGGCAGGCTCCGAAAAACCGTAGAGAGTCATCGACTCTTCACGCACAATCATGGTGGTCAGCACGGTAGCTTCCTCACCCGTGCGCAGCTTGGAGAGAGTACGCGCAGTAGCGTACACGAGCATGCCGAAACCGTTCACGTTAATCACCGCATGATCAAGGCCCACCTGCGCCACACGACCGGTCAGGGATGCAATCATTTCTCTCCACCTTTCAACACCGCGCCCCCGGTTTGAGGCTCGCGGCAGTGTGAGGGCACCGGGCACTCCGGCACCCACAGAACACACTCCCTCAGTTCGACAGGGAGACACTACAAGTATATTAGAATATTTCTTCTGAAATCAAGCATATATTCGAACTTTTTAGCGAATATACGCGAACCAGCGGCAGGGGCGCAAAGGCCCACAAAGGCACCTCTAGCGGCGCGCGCGCGCCTCCGCCTCCATCCAGGCACGCTGCGCCGGAGTCAATGACCCACCGCGGCGAGCCTGCGCCGGGCGTGAACCCTGGTGAGTCTGCGTCTGAGCGGACATATTGATACCCGAACCGATGCCGCCGCCACGCCAACCGTGACAAATCGCAATCGCCAGGGCATCGGCAGCATCGGCGGGTTTCGGCATAGAATCCAGCCCCAAAATGCGGGTCACCATGCGACCCACCGACGCCTTATCGGCGCGGCCGCTACCGGTCACCGCCGCCTTCACCTCCGAAGGGGTATGGAAGAACACCGGCACGCCGCGCATCGCCGCCGCAGAAATCACCGCGCCCGAAGCATGCGCCGTACCAATCACCGTGTTCACCTGCTCCTGAGCGAAGATACGCTCAATCGCCAGGGCATCCGGCTTGTAGGTGTCGAGCCAGTGGGAGGCGGCGTTGAAAATCCAGAGAATACGCTGGTCCAGGGACTCCGCCGGGATTGTGCCGGCAACACCCACGTTCACGAAGTGCGCCTTACGGTCGGCGGTCATATCGAGCATAGAGAAACCGCAACGGGTCAGGCCCGGGTCAACACCCATGATGCGGGTAGCCCCCGGCACACGCTCCACGGCGGTGGCGGCGCGGTTCTCACGCATGCTATCGCGTGCGGCAGGTTGAGCGGCAGCCATCATCTCCCCTTTCGACAAACTCCCTAGAGAATCTCTAGATTCTAGCCCTTCAGAATCCTAGCACCCGGCACCGGGGCACGCCACGAGATTAGTCACCGCAAGACCAGTCACCACACGTGAACATCCCCAAGACGCTAAGAAGCCACTCCCCCAACCAGCCACCCTACGGCGGCTCGATTAAAGGAGCGGCTTCTTCAAGCATCAGATATTCAGAATCCGAGCGATTACTCAGCTTCCAGCTCTGCCATAACCTCAGCAGAAACGTTAGCGTTCGAGTAGACGTTCTGAACGTCGTCGAGCTCTTCAATAGCGTCTGCCAGCTTCATGAACTTCTTAGCACCCTCAGCGTCCAGGTCAACCTGCATGGTCGGGCGGAAGACCGGGTCGTCGTTGTTGTACTCCAGGCCAGCCTCGTCCAGTGCCTTACGAATCTCGGGCAGGTCGGTCGCTGCGGAAACAACGGTGAACACGTCGCCCTCGTCCAGAACCTCTTCGGCACCTGCATCCAGAACAGCCATCAGAACGTCATCCTCGGTCAGACCGTCAGTCTTGGTGACCTCAGCAACGCCCTTACGCTCGAACAGGAACGCAACCGAACCCTGGTCAGCCATGGTGCCGCCGTTACGGGTCACAGCCAGGCGAACCTCAGACGCCGCACGGTTACGGTTATCGGTCAGACACTCAATGTACAGAGCGGTACCCTGCGGGCCGCGTGCTTCGTACATGATTTCGGTGTAGTCAATGGTCTCACCGGTCAGGCCAGCGCCACGCTTGATTGCGCGGTCAATGTTGTCGTTAGGAACGGAGTTCTTCTTCGCCTTCGACACAGCCAGGTCAAGAGCGGGGTTACCAGCAATATCAGCGCCGCCCATACGTGCTGCAACTTCAATTGCCTTAATGAACTTCGCGAAAGCCTTCGCGCGCTTAGCGTCGATAGCAGCCTTCTTGTGCTTAGTAGTCGCCCATTTAGAGTGACCGGACATTCGTATCTCCCTTAGTCAAAACCTCTGTGCGGACACGGCGAAACGTCCCACGCACCGTACTGTACTCACATAACTATACCGTAGCGGAGGCGCACACCACCTCAGAAAGTGCACGCCACCACCCGGAAGGATGCTAGCGGGGGCGGGACGCAGCCGAAGCGCGTGCCTTCTCCACCAGCGAGTCGTCAATAGTGTTCGGCGTGAACTCGCCAAACTTACGCTTAGCCGCCTGCTCAATCAGGTAGTCCGAAATCTTCGGGTTCTTCGGCAGCAGCGAACCGTGCAGGTAAGTGCCAATCACATTGTGCACGCGCGCACCCTCATGCGAGTCGGTCACGTTGTTGCCCTCACCCTTGGTGACGGTAGCCAGCGGGGTGCAGCCGGGGCCCAGGTAAGTCAGACCCGAGTGGTTCTCAAAACCAATCACGGTGCCAAACTCCTCAGACTCCTCAACAATGTTGCCAATCAGGCGGTCATCGCCGCCAACCGTGTGCGCATCAAAAATTCCGATGCCCTTCAGCACCTCACCCTCACGGGTGCGGAACTCCTTGCCGAACAACTGGTACAGGCCACAAATGACGAGCATCGGCACGCCATCCTCAGCCAGCGAGCGCAGCGTGTCACCGTTCGCGTGCAGGTCGTCCTGAATCACGGACTGACCGGAATCCTGGCCGCCGCCACCCAGAATAATGTCAACATCCTCCGGGAAGGGCTGACCGGGGTTGTGGTCCAGAATCTGCACGTCAAAGCCGTGTGCCTGCGCGCGACGAGCCAACGCCAGGGTGTTGCCCCAGTCGCCGTAAATGTTCATGTCGAGCGGGTACAGCTGCAGAATACGCAGAGTCTTACCGTTATTCGGGCCTGCCGCGGGGGTGCCCTCAAAAGTGTGAGTTGCCGTCATTAGGAGACCCTCTCAACGTCAGTGATCTTTGCGAGCTCTTCACGCAGAGCCAGCATTGCGGTGTAGGTGCAGAAAATACGCATGGGCGCGTTACCGCTGGAGGCAATGAAGCCCTTGAGCGCATCGGCGAGGTTCTCGTTGACCTCGTCAACCTTCACGCCGTCATGATCCAGGCGCAGCGCCATATCCCAGGCGCGCACACCCGAAACCATCTGCACGCCGGTCTTCTTCAAGCTGTCGAAGTCGACATCCCACAGCCAGGACACGTCACGACCGTCAGCGTACTGGTCGTTAATCGTGATCATGGTGGCGTAGTCGTCAGCGTTCGCGCTCGCCAGAGACAGGCGGAAACCGCTCGGGTTCTTCACGAGCAGCAGCTGCAGCGGGCGGCCGTTCACGTTCAGGGTCTCACCGCGACCGAAGGCGGGGGTAATCTTCGCCAGCTCCGCGATGAGCTTATCTTCGTTGAGCTTTTCGCCCATGACGGCGCGGGTCAGCGCCATAGCGCCTGCCGCGTTGAAGATGTTGTAAATTCCGTAGAGGTTAATCTCGCCGACTCGCTCCACACCCGCCAGGTCGAAGGTTGCGGAGGTGCCGGAGAACGCGGTCAGGGTGACGTCTGCATCGGGCAGGGTTGCCTTCGCGACGGTGCCGCCGCGCATCTCATCGTCCGAGGGGAAGTACGAGCGCAGGGACTCATCCAGGCCGTAGTACTTGACGGTCACGCCCGGCTGCACGTTCTCAGCGAGGGAGCGGATGCGCGGATCCTCACGGTTGAGCACCACGGTGCCGGTCGTTGCGGAGGCGACGGTCGCCAGCATGCGGCGGGTCGTGTCAATCTCACCGAAGCGGTCCAGCTGGTCACGCAGAACGTTCAGCAGCAGAGCGTAGTCGGGCTTGACAGCCTTGACGAAGTGCACGGCGTGCGCCTCATCCAGCTCAAGCACAGCGATATCAGCGTCAAGCTTGCCGCCGAGAGTCATCTCGCCCAGCAGTGCCGCGGCAACACCGCGCACAAAGTTCGAACCGGTGCGGTTAGTGAAAACCTTCAGACCCTGAGCTTCAAGCAGCTGCACAGCCATCTTCGTGGTGGTGGTCTTACCGTTCGTGCCGGAGACAACAACCACGCCGTAGGGCAGCTTCGCAAGCTCTTCAGCGACGAAGTCGGGGTGCAATTTTTCCATGACAAGGCCGGGGAAGGCGGAGCCGCCACCGCGAAGCTTAGTCGCGGCGCGTACGCCCTGGCCGAGAAGACGAATGAGGGGTTTGGACATGCTTACCATTTTAGTACACGCACGCCAACGGCTGAATGGTCCGCCGGGACTCGTTCGCTCATGCCGGACGGGGCGGGGTGCTGGGGTAGCTAGAACAGCGAGCCCTGTACCCGCACCCGCGTGAACTCCTGCGCGGGCTCCACCAGCACATTCCGCCAGGCGGCAGTATTCACCAGGAACGCCGCGTCAGCATCGCCGGTGTGGGCGCTCAAAAACTGGCCCGCCGCGCCCGTGCAGAAGAAGCCAGCCGCCCCGCTCTCGGTGCCGGAATCGCCCAGACCAGAATCACACGGTGCCAGAGGCTCGGGCGACTGCGCCCGCAGAGCCGCATACGGGCGGTTCATGGCGAGCGACGGAATCCACGGCTCATCCAGGGCGGTGAGCGGCACCTCCGGCTCGGTGCGCGCCAGTTCGGCGAGCGCTTCGCGGGCGCGGGCGACCGCCTCCTGATGAGCAGAGCGAAGCTGCGCGCCAGGTAGCGGGTTCGTCCAGGCGCGGTACTTGCTCGCCACCTGCTTGACCTGCGGAATCTTCGCGAGGGCGGTCACGGCATCTTCGGCGCGGCGAATGGCCAGACCGTCGGGCGCGAGAGCAATGTAGGTGGCGGTAGCGACCGCCTGCTCATCCAGGCGGCGCGGGGTCGAATGCAGGGAGCTCGTGCCGACCTTGTGCGTGCCGTCCGGGAACGTCGCGATGTAGAGGCGGTGCTCCAGCATGGCGTAGGCGCGCATGGATTCGGTGAGCGTTCCGGGGTACAGGTGCGCGCTGTGCAGGGCGGTGAACTCGTCGCGGGCGGTGCAGCGCGGGCACTGCTGGCCACGCTGGATGCGGGTGCCCTCGGGGCAGGGTACGCGGCGGATTCCGGCGAAGACTCCCCCAGATTCGGAGGTGGATTCGGAGGCGGCGTTGGGGGCGGCATCACCACTTACGCCGGTAGTGTAGCCGGCACAGTAGCGGTAGAGTTCACCCTCGCTATCGCGCGGAATACGCAACCCCAGGTAGGCGCCGGGAGTCAACGGAATCTGGATGCGCACCCCGCTCGGAACGCCAAGCTGCGCGGAGCTACTTTCCTGGATAGGGGCGCTCTCCCCCGCCGCTTGAGATGCCCGGTGATGAGCTCCTTCAGCGGCCCCGCCAATGGCTCCACCACTTACAGGCACGACAGGTTCCACCTCAATGAGCGGGCGGCGATTGGACCAGCGGATCTGCCTCCAGATGAGCAGCCGCGGTGCGCCTGCAGAATCACCGGCGGCACCGGCTTCATTACCGGCGGCGGGCACAGTAGTTACAGCAGGCGCAGTAGTTACAGCAGGCGCGGCAGTGAACTCGTCGAAAGCAGTCTCAAGCAGGTTGGGGTAGTCCATAGCATTCCACTCTAGCGGGTCTGGCGCATCCAGTGCTGGCACATCTCACGGCTCTGGCGGGTTCGTTGTGCGCCCCCAAATATTTGGCACACCCCAGACACTCCGCGCATTCCCGCCGCACATCCTCGGGGCACGTCCGCGGGGCGCAAAAGAGGCCAGCAGCCTTCACTCTGATCCGCACCCCTCGCAGTGTTGCCGCACATTCACGCACGGCGGGGTGGGTTCTCAGTTGAGGCGCTGACCTCTGTGGTTGATGCAGGGTGCTTCCCCTGCCAAGCCCGAAAGCGATCGGTGACCGCTATTTTTCGGTGAGCTGTGCGGTGTTCATGGAAGCTGGAAGCTTCCCCGCAGCGTCGCTGCAGTTAAAACTTTGCCATATCCAAGGGGCATAACATCATTCAAATACGCGTCGACCGCCTAATCTACGCATTTATGAAGCAAGTTTTTTCTGCACTGGTTAGCAAATTGAAGTAGTGGGTGCAGATTTTCAAGCTCACCAAGCTACCAAACCGGGTCGCCGGACTATCTAGACTGGGCTATCTAGTCCGGGATATTTAGTCCGGGCTGTCTAGCTGAGGCGCGCAAACCCCTCCGCAATAGCCACACGCATATCATCCAGCGTGCGGGACATGGTCTTGGTGTGAGCAATAATCGGCAAGAAGTTCGTGTCCCCACTCCAGCGCGGCAGAATGTGCTGATGCAGGTGATCAGCAATGCCCGCGCCGCCCACCTTGCCCTGATTCATGCCAATGTTGAAGCCGTCATTATGCGACACCTCACGCAGAACCTTCATGGCGAGCTGGGTCAGCTGCGCAATCTCAATGGTTTCCGCCTCGGTCGCATCATCGTAGAACGGAATGTGACGGTACGGGCAGACCAGCAGGTGACCGGGGTTGTACGGGTAGAGGTTGAGAATCACGAAGGCATGCTCGCCGCGGTGCACAATCAGCGACTCCTCATCACTGCGGCTGGGCGCAGTACAGAAGGGGCAGGTCTTCTCGGTGTAGTCCTTCTGGCCACCGCTCACGTAGGCGGTGCGGTGCGGGGTCCACAGGCGCTGGAACTGGTCCGGTGCGCTGGGCAGCTCGAAGGAATCCTGCACCGAGGCTGCGGTGCCATGCTCGGGGGTCGTGTTCTCGCTCATAGTCCCATTCTATAGCCCGCACGCGGCAACGGGAACGACCCATCCGCCATGCGGGCCAGATATGAGATGACTCCCCCGGCAGTGCGCTTAGCTGTGCTGCTTTTCCAGGTGAATGATGCGGGTGGCACCCTCATAGGTCATGGGGAAGCTCAGCACGCCGTCCTCCATAGTGAATTCCTTGGTTTCCTTGTCGGAGGCGTAGGGTGCGCGGGCCAGCTTCGCACGATCCACGTGCGAAACGTAGCTGAAGTTACCCCCTTTTGCCTCGAAGGTGCCAACCCAGAAGGGGGTCGCCAACTCTTCGTGGTTCAGGTGGTAGGTCACCTCGATAACACCGTCGTGAATGACGGCGTCCATGTAGTTCTCAAGGTCAGCAGCGCCCTGCTGAACCCAGGTGCCGTCCATGATTTTCTGCGAACGCGCAACGGCTGCCGAGGAAGGCATGGGTGCCGCAGTGGAGACGACAGGTTCCTGGTTGCTCGTGTTATCCGGCGCGGGGGTTTCGGTGGGCTGGGTTGCGGTCGGGTGAATCGACGGGTCCTGCGAGACGCCAGCCGCCGCCTTAATTCCGGTGCTGTCGTCGCCGGGGGCGGAAACAGCGCTAGGTTCGACCGTCTCAAAAGCAGCCTGGTCGACAACAGTGGTTGCGGAGGGGCTGTTCTGCGCGTCAGGGGCGCCAAAAGCATTGGTCGGTGCGGATGCGCACGCGGTGAGGGAGAGCGCGCTGACGAGTAGAGCGAGCGCGCCCAGGGTGGACTTAGGTGCCACGAAAGTGTCCTAACAGAGTGTGTGTGTTTGAGTGAGTTTGTGAGTTGAGTGGTGCCTGCCCGTGAGTGAGGTGGGCATACGACGACACCCCGTAGCGCATTGGGCTACAGGGTGCTCGATAGTTGGCACGGTAGATAGTTTATAGGCTCTGGCTAGGAGTTTCACTAGTGACGGTCATTTTTAAAAGATAGTTTAGTCACATTAGACCTTAAGTTGAGGGGTTATTCACAGGCAAGAGCACCAATTTGCACTCTGAGCGGGCTAATTTTGCCTTGACAAGCCACAACATAATATCTGGCGAAAATTTTCTGGATTTCTGCCCCAGTATTTCTGCCGCGCCACCGGCAAACCCACAATTTCGTTGCAGACAACAGCAGAGCTCGGCAGAACTCAACACCTATTTGCGGGAGCGCAACGCGAACTTCTCACGAATAATCGTGAACGTCTGGCGAGTCTCCTCCAGCAGGGCGATTGGCTCCTGCTCACGCACCACAACCTCATGAGAGGTCGAGGAATCGGCGGGTTCACCAGCCCGCGCGGTATTCGGCGCGGCGCCCGGAGCGGTGTTCGAGGTAGCAGCCGAGGCGGACTCAGCAGCACCGAAACCGGGGGCACCGAAACCGGCGCGGCGTGCCGCCTCCGCCTCCGAAGGAATCGGGTGCACGCCGTCTTCATCCACGACCTCACGCAAGGTGTAGTCGTGGGCTTCTCGGCGCGCATACTCACGAGCTAGCAGGGCACGTAGCTCAGAAATTTCCTGGCGAAGATCGTCCACGTCAGCCTTGGTTGCGGGGTACTCCTGCTCCTCCCTGCCACCAATCTTTTCGATAATCCAGCTGGCGAGCGCACCGGTCGCAACCGCGACCATACCCACGCCGTACAGCATGACGACCACGGCGATAACCCTGCCGATACCGGTGATCGGGTAGACGTCGCCGTAACCGACCGTGGCGAGGGTCGTGAACGTCCACCAGTACGCGGTGGGCAGGTCACGAATCATCGCGCCCGGCTCGGAGGACTCCACCGAATAGATCGCCAGGGCGAACATGATGATGAAGATCGCGGTGTATCCGAAGAGCTTCACCGCCAACTCTGAGAGCCTCTTGTACTGGCGGTTGGTGGTCAGGTGAATCATGGCGAGGAAGCTGACAATACGCCACGCGGGCAGCAGCACAATCGCCAGGTTCATCAGGTTATGCGTGATGAAGTAGAGTCGCCGTGGCGCCAGGTACAGGCGAATGCAGTAGTCGGCGGCGAATAGGCCCCACAGAATCATCTGAATGATGTTGAGGTACCCGTCGTACGGTTCCTGGATGCGCGTGCTCATGATGGGCGCGGCGAACGCGAGCAGGTACAGCACGGACGCCACGAACATGGGCGTGGAGGAGCGTTCCTCCCATGCCGCCAGGTTCTTCTCGCCGCGGTACTTGCTGAGCGTGCGGAACAGGCGGGTGCGCGGGGCGCGACGCGGCGGGTCCGTGACGGTGCGGGTGACCGTGCGGATAGTCGTGGTGTGCGTTTCGGGTTCGCCCGCATCGATTATCTCGGCGGCATCATCGGGGTTGCCCTGAGTGCCTACTTTCGGGGAGCCCGTATTCGGAGTGCCAGCTTTCTGGTCGCCCTTGCCGCGCGGGTGATGCGTGGTGCGGGTGATGCGGCGTTCCTCGCGATGCGTGCCGTCCGGCGCGTCGGTGGTGGCGTATTCTTCGACGACTTCTTCGTAGTCATCGTCGGGGTCCAGGTCAGTGGAGTAGACGGCGTGGGCGCTGTCCAGGCGGGCGCTATCAATCTGCACAGCGTCTACGGGCAGGGCGGTAGACTCTGCCGGACTCGCTGCAGCGGGGCTAGCTGCAGCGGGGGCGGTTTCAGATGCGGTAGTTTCAGGGCGCACAGACGCACCCGCCGGGCTGTTCCCCGAGATATTGCCTGAGGTATTGCCCGCCGACGTATTGGGTGCTGTGCCGTTCTTTACCGTGTTTTCTGCCTGGTTCTGTTCCGCCTTATCCATAGTGTGAATGATACTCCGCGCTGTTGCGTTTGCGTTTCTATTTCATTGCGCTGTGGTCTTTGAGCGGCGGCCTTTAGGCTACGCCGCAGTCATTGCACTGCGAGCATTTAACCTGACACAATATGTGGTGTACCCATCACCTCGGTTGCGCTATCCCGCAGTGTTACTGCCCCGTAGCGTTGCCGCCCCGCACATCGGAGTGCCTTATGCCTTCACACACCACCGCTTTCTTCTTCCGTCACCCGAGCTTCCGTCAGCTGGGCGCTACCCTGTGCCTCTCCAGTGCGCTTGCCGCCGCCCTGGGCGGGTGCGCAACCCTGAACTCCTCCCCTTCTGCGTCTGCTGAGGCTTCGTCTGAGCCGACTGCGGCGAGCCACGCGACGGCACCGGTAATCCAGGATTCTGAGGGTTTTCGCCTGTTTGCCGGTCGCGGCGCTGTTGAGGAGGCGGTCTTTGAGGGCCCGGCGGCGCCCGCCTCCTATTCGTATGTGGAGTTTGAGCGTCGCGGTGAGCCGGAGGGCACGATGAAGGTTTCTGTTTCTGACGGTTCGGGCACTCAGGTTGAGGTGGTTGCTGGCGGTTCGGGTGAGGGTGCGGGCGTGTGGGTTCATAATACGGTGAGCGCGTCTGCGCCGGCTCCTTCTGGTACCGCTCCTTCTAGTTCCGGTTCCGCGAAGTCTGCGGGTGCGGTGAGTGTGCCGTATAGTTCGGCGCGTGTGACGGCGTCGACGTCGCAGCTGACTGATGATGCGCAGTGGATGGTGTCGGTTCGTGCGGCGGGTGTTGGTTCTTCGGGTGAGTTTGAGGCGCCTGATGGTGTGCCGTTGACGAGTCAGAGCGCGGAGGTTGGCGAGATTCAGATGCAGGGCAGCCGCGGTTTTGTGCACGATACTGTGTCGAAATCGGGCAGCGGTTCGGTTGCGGTGGAGAACCGTTCGGGTGCGAAGATGACGGTGTATTGTGCGGGTGTGGATCGCAAGGAGCGTAGTGTGCCTGCGGGTGGGCGTGTGTTTGTGGAGGATTTGGGGGTGCGCGCTTCGGCGGGGTCTCCCCTGTTCTGTGGTGTGGTGACTTCTGATAGTACTGCCAACTGGAATGTTACGGCCCTCGGCGGCCGCGCCTAAGAGCAGCCGCAGCGTTCAGAGTGTGGTGGATGCGCCTCCGCAGGCCCGGGCGTATTTCCCCCGGAAAACCAGCAAATACGCGGCAAACCTGCCCATCAGCACGGTGTATGACCCACCCCCTTTATGGTGACAAGTAGTCGCCAAGCTTAGCCATAGCTAAGCGGAAAAGACGGCGTTCAAAAGAAGATACTGAGAAAGACAGCATTACACACCCCTTCATCTGTAAGGAAGCTCAAGATTATGACCGTTGTGTCAAATACATCTGAAGCCCTCAATTCCCCCTACGAGGACACCCTCAAGCGCCTACTCTCCGATGCGCGCGCCGAGGCAGTCGAATCCAGCGTCTCCGAACTGGACCGCCTGGCAATCTCCCACGACGCATCCCACTACCTGCTCGTACCCGCCGGCCTGATCCGCCCCGACTCCGCCGAAGACGTCGCCAACATCTTCCGCGCAGCCGGCGACCTCGGCCTGCCGCTGACCTTCCGCTCCGGCGGCACCTCCCTCTCCGGCCAGTCCAGCGGCGACGGCCTCATGGTCGACACCCGCCGCCACTTCAAGAAGATCGAGGTCCTTGAAGACGGCAAGAAGGTGCGTGTGCAGCCCGGCGCGACCATCATGATGGTCAACAACTACCTGGCACCCTACGGCTACAAGCTCGGCCCCGACCCGGCATCCTGGTCCGCCTGCACCATCGGTGGCGTGGTCGCGAACAACTCCTCCGGCATGTCTTCGGGCACCAAGTACAACACCTACAACACCCTGGACTCCATGGTGTTCGTGCTGCCCAGCGGCACCATCATTGACACCGCCGAGCCGGACGCCGACCAGAAGCTGCGCGCCCTCGAACCCGAGCTTCACGAGGGCCTGCTGCGCCTGCGCAAGCGCGTGCTTGAGAACCCCGAATCCATGGCGAAGATCCGCCAGCAGTACTCCATGAAGAACACCATGGGTTACGGCCTGAACTCCCTGGTCGACTTTGAGACCCCCGTCGACATTCTGCAGCACCTGCTGATTGGTTCGGAGGGTACCCTCGGCTTCGTTGCTTCGGCAACCTACCGCACCCGCCCGATTCTGAAGAACATTTCCACCGGCCTGCTCGTGTTCGACAACCTCATTGACGCGGCACGCTCCGTGCCCGAACTGGTCGCTAACAAGCTGGCAACCGTGGAGCTGATGGACGCCACCAGTATTCGTGTGGCTCAGCGTACCGGCCAGGCTGCGGAGGCGCTCGCCGCCATCGACGTGAAGGAGCAGGCCGCCCTGCTGGTTGAGTTCCAGGGCAACTCCGAGCAGGAGCTGAGCGACCTTGCCGCCGCAGCGGCACCCATGTTTAAGAGCCTGCCGGTGGCTTCGCCGGTGTCGATGACCAGCAAGCTGTCTGAACGTAACGCCCTGTGGGCGGCACGCCGCGGCCTGTACACCACCGTTGCGGGTAACCGCCGTTCCGGCACGAACGCCCTGCTTGAAGACGTGGTCGTGCCCGTCGAGGTTCTGGGTAACACCTGTAGCGACCTGACCAAGCTGTTCGACGCACACGGCTATAAGGATTCCGTGATTTTCGGTCACGCGAAGGACGGTAACATCCACTTCATGCTGAACGAACAGTTCCGCGACCCGAAGCAGCTGGACCGCTACCGCGAGTTCACCGAAGAAATGGTTCAGCTGATTCTCGGTAACGAAGGCTCGCTGAAGGCTGAGCACGGTACCGGCCGTATCATGGCTCCGTTCGTGAGCCGCCAGTTCGGTGACGAGCTCTTCGACGTGATGCGCCAGATCAAGCGCCTCATTGACCCGAAGGGCTTCATGAACCCGGGCGTTCTGCTCGCCGAGCCGGACACCGACTACGTGACCGACCTGAAGGTCGCCGAAACCGTCGAGGAAGAAGTCGACCGCTGCGTGGAGTGCGGCTACTGCGAGCCGGTCTGCCCCTCCCGCAACCTGACTTTGACCCCGCGCCAGCGCATCGTGATGCGCCGTGAGATTGCCGCGGCCGAGTTGAACGGCGACCACGAACTCGCCGAGCGCCTGCGCAAGGAGTACGAGTACTACGGCATTGAGACCTGCGCCGTGGACGGCATGTGCCAGACCCGCTGCCCCGTGAACATTAACACCGGTGACCTGATTCGCCGCCTGCGTTCTGAGAACCAGGACAAGCTGGCCGCCGCCGGCTGGAAGGTTGCCGCGCAGCAGTGGGGCGTCATGGACAAGGTCGCCGGCAAGGCCCTGACTGTGGCGAAGAAGCTGCCGTTCCCCGTGGTGCACGGCACCACCGACATTGCCCGCAAGGTCATGGGTGACGACATGGTTCCTTCCTACAAGAAGGATCTGCCGGTCGGTGGCCCGGCACGTAAGCCGCATAAGGACGCAACCGCTGAGATTGTGTTCTTCCCCGCCTGCGTGAACGCCATGTTCGGCGGCGTGGACGGCGACGGCAAGCACGACCCGATCAACGCAACCCAGGCGTTCATTCGCCTGTGTGAGCGTGCGGGCGTGAAGTACCGCATCCCTGACAATATTGGTGAGATGTGCTGTGCTACCCCGTGGAAGTCGAAGGGCTTCACCGACGGCTACTCGATCATGAGCGACCGTGTGTTGAAGTCCCTGTGGGAGGCTACTGACGGTGGCCGCCTGCCGGTCGTGTGTGACGCTTCGTCCTGTACTGAGGGTCTTGAGGTGATGCGCGAGAAGGTTATTAAGGCGCTTGAGCACAAGATCGTGAACGGCCTGAAGCCGGGCGAGCCGGACTTCTCGCGTCTGCGCATGTACGACGCGGTGCAGTTCGCCGCCGACAACATGCTGGATAAGCTGACCGTGTCTGCTCCCCTGCCGTCGATTGCGTTGCACCCGACCTGTTCGATGACTCACCTGGGTACTCAGCCTGCGTTTGAGAAGATTGCGAACGCGATGAGTGACGACGTGTACGTGCCGAAGCACTGGGGTTGCTGTGGTTACGCTGGTGACCGCGGTATGCTGCACCCCGAGCTGACGGCGAGCGCTACGGAGGCTGAGGCTGCGGAGCTGAGCGAGCAGAAGCAGTTCGCCGCATATATTTCGGCGAACCGTACCTGTGAGCAGGGTATGACCGAGGCAACCGGCCACACCTACCAGAACGTGCTGCAGCTGCTGGAACGCACCACCCGCTAACAGGCTGAGCGCATAGCAGCATAAAGGAAGGGACCCGGCGGGCTATCTTAGTGCTAGCCTGCCGGGTCCCTTGCTAATCATTTATTTTTGAACGACCACATTCCGCTAAATATCGCAATAAATACAAGTGGTATATACACTACATAAACCCCTATATACAACATCAGCACAATCATGCTCTCCAATACTTCAGAACGCGACTTCTTATCCCGTAAACACGTCGGATTCTGCTCTGAAAAAGATAAAGCCGCCAGAAAAATTAAAGAAAAAATCCCCAGAAAATTAAATGCATGAAAATCCCACAGCACAAACACCCATAGAGTAAAGGCTACAATCTGCAGTCCTCCACTCCTAATCTGCTTCATGGAAATAGCACTAACAGACATACATATCCATCCCGCGATACAAATTATATTCTGCAACTCAGGCAAGGATTCTTGCTGAAGGAAAGTAGCAACATCGGCAACTGGCCTGGCTAGAGCGTCAAAATGAACCCAGTCAAGAAATTTTGAAATACCCATAAGGCCGCTCAGTCCTGTATGGTTCCAAAGAGAGTAAATTACCGACATAGAGTAAGCAGATACGAAAACGCAGAAAGCTTTCGAGAAAAGGTTTTTGTCTGCTATATATTTTGCTGTGGTTTCCATATTAATAGCCACCAAATTCTCCTCGATATACAGAATAATAGAAATTCTTGAATGATAGCGCAGATATTTATATATCTGCATTAAAAAGGCGGGCGGAAAGCTCCCCGTCAGCCTCGGTCACGATAATGACCGGCTTACCGCCTGCTGCAACCTTGCGTGCGCGGCGGAGCACGTCAGTCTCATCTTCACCGGGAGCACCGGGGATAACATGGCACTCCCCTCCCACCTTCTGCGCGGCGAGCACAACAAGTGCCTTATGTTCCGGGTTTCGGCGAGCAGACAGGTTGAAACGACCCGCAATACGAGCCCGCTCCTTCATCACCTGAACACTTGCCATACTTTGCCCCTTTCAAATACGCTTCAACAGCTAAGCCCGCTACTTCTTCGTCAACAAACTTTGCTTCCCGAAAAACCCGGAGGGCATCTGATAGATAGCCCGCCGGGTCCGTTTTGCTTGCTACAGCACTTATTTTCGACTATTAAATAGTCCAATAATCAATACTGCTATCGAGATGCCGTAGAGAATTCCAATCACTAGGTCACTCACATTTGACACTACGTTCAAGATAATTGCCAGGATCAAGAACAGCATCCCAACAGGAACATACTTATTCGACTTCATACGCTCACACTCCCTCAATCATCAACAGCAGCACATCATTCTCAGAGCCATCCAGCTACCCATTTTCTGCATGGCTATGGATGTTTGCATTACTACCACATTAGCAGTCTAGAGCTATGTATGACGAAGAAAAGATGACCTGTGGAAAATAGCCCCTGCTGCCTCGACATCAACAAAATTCATGGCTTGCAACTACTGGTCAGGTTATTTGCTAGATGTCTCCATACAGAATTTTGAAGGTTCTCAGGGCTACCTCGCCCCCAACAACATTAAAAGAGGACCCGGCGAGCTATCCAAAAGGATGGCAAGCCGGGTCCTCTTTGTGTATGACTGATGCAGGCTTCCTCAAGCCTCATGGCTGTATCATTACTAGTGGAGATTTTTACTAACTCACGACGGCAAAGGAGCACCGTGTCTACCGTTCACACTACCGTTCAGCTACATACGACCCTCTGGGAAGGCGATGTTACGGAACGTGTTACCTACCAGCTATATAACCGCAACATCACGATTGATAAGTTGCCTCGTACCCTATTGGATAAGTACAAGGAGGAGGACGAGCTACAATTCTCGGGTATCTACTTCCTCACGAACTCTTCAGCTGATAATCCGCGTATCTATGTCGGTCAGGCTGCAAAGCGCGTAAACGGTAATGGACTCATGGGTCGCATTCGTGAGCATGACCGCCAAAAAGATTTCTGGGATACTGCATATCTGATTGCCCCTACCGATAATTCGTGGGAAGCGACAGAACTCAACTACCTGGAGAGCGCATTCTGCCGTCAGGCACAGAAGGCCAATCGCTACGCATTGGAAAACGGCAATATACCGTTCTCGGGGAATATCGCGAAGGTCAAGAAGGCTATTCTCCGTCCCTTCGTCCATGAGGTTCTTCTGATGCTTCGTGCGAGCGGTCACTACATGTTTGAGCCAGTCCCGACCTTGGATACGGTTGCTTCAAGTGTTACTAATTCGCATTCGGAGACAGAACAGAGCGCACAGGAGAGCCATTCCGAGGAGACTCCTATCGCTGCAACCCCATTTCCCGACGATTCTCGCCCAGAGTCTCACCCGGCTTTCACTGACGCAGTGTTCCGTATCAAGCGCAAGAAGATGGCGAACCCCGCTCGTGCACGAATCGTAGGCTCCCCGGGGGAACGCGTGAACGTCGAAGTTTTCGAGGGTGAGGTTCTACCTGTACGCAAGCCCACGAAGGCTGATCCCAGGTATCTGAAGGAGCTGGAAGCCCTCGAAGAGGCACGCGATAAACAGCGTGTAGCTGGTTGCCTCGATGGCCTGCGAATTGTGATTCCAATTGAATTTACGAGCCAGTCTGCTGCATCTAAGTTTGTGGTTGGCAGTTCATCGAGTGGCAATGCTGATTGGGTGCTCGAATCTGACCCTAGCATTTCGCTAGGTGCATTCCTGCAGAACCTTGAAGGTTCGCAGGGCTAGCCCCTTTCCTATAACCACATCTGAAGAAGACCTGGTGGGTATTACTTTAGTAACACCCCCCAGGTCTTCTTTCTCATCTTATGAATATAGAGTTTACATGCACCTTATACCCTAAAACTCAATAACATTATCTTCCCCAAAAATATCACGAGCAGCACGTAATATACTACTATTTGGATCGACCATAAGAACTGCCAAGTTATTACGAGCTCTAGATAGAGAGACATACAATATATTTAGGGACCTATTATAGGTTTCTCTAGTTTTATTATTGCCATTATTCGTCAATGCAGATTCAAAATTATATTTATGCCATTTACCATTATCTAAAATTACAATAATATTCTTATATTCAGCCCCTTTAGTTCCATGTTGAGTGGAAAAAGGGGTCATCTCGTTTTTATACTTCCTCATAGCACGAACTTCAGAATATTTACAATCCTTCAAGTAATAAACTGGACCATTTTTTGACCCACTAGCACAAACAATTTCAGAGCGCGCTTCCCGAAGTAGTCTACTTATATCAGGATTCTTAGGAAACATATCCTTACCCAAAATATAAGAGCAGACTTCTTCAATTGAACTATTAGAACAGTAGTTCCATAAATCAGATAAACACTTAGATAAATCTCTTTTAAACAACCCAAATTTATTTATATACCCTTCTTCATTAATTCGATTTTTGAATATCCTATATAGTTCCACATTATCGTTATCCTCATAGGCCAACAAAATACTTTCAATATATTCATAAAGATCACTATAAGGATCTTTGTTACTCAATAGATTATCCACTTTAAATCGCGCATCTTCCTTAGCATATCCATTATAAACAGAACGCAATGTTTCCCACCCAGAATGCATAGCCACAATCCTATTTGTAAGGGCAAGAATTTTCATTTCAGAACCCCAACTGCTATCAATCTCTAACATCATCTTTAAATCCCTTAAAGCGGACTCACTATTGCCTTGTTTTCTGTAATAGAATTTAGCTTGCCCATCAAGACCCAAGTGGGGAGCTTGATAAATATCCCCACAAATATCACCTCGAATTTTGTTAAGTACTTGAACAACCCTATTCGAGGATCGGTAATTCTCTTCCTTAACAATGCGTTCCAGGCCCTTGTCCTCAGGATTAACCTTGCCCACACCAGACTCATATATACTCTGCATCCAATCTCCGAACAAGCCAATCAATACTCTATCTTTGTATCTATCTCCAATTGTATTCAAAATAATATCGATAACTTTTTCACTAGTGTCCTGATATTCATCAATAAAGATAACAGGATACAAATCGGCTACAATTCTTGATAACTTAGAGTGCGTTTTAAACATCAGATACGACAGCTCTATTACATCGTCATGACCTATTTTTCCTTTTCTAAAATCTCTATAATCCACATAACTTATATCCTTATATTCTAGTTCGGTCGCCAAATTTTCCACCCTTTTTCCACTTTCCAACGTACCGTTCATCTCTATGAGGGATTCCCTCAACTCTTTTTGATAGTTACCTATAATCGACCACAGGAAACTGTGAATTGTTGAAACATGCACACGGGAGTCATCGTTAATCCTGCTCATAATTTCATTGGCTGCGACATTCGTATAGGTGATGCACACGATTTTTTGACCGGTACACCTATACTCTTCACCTCGCCATTTAAGGAGTTTCTTAAGAGTCTCAGTAAGGGTGCTTGTCTTACCCGATCCAGCGCCCGCATCAAGCACAAAATTTTTATTATTGTCGACGCACTCTTTTATCTTTTGATCTACGCTTTGTTCAGCCATTCCAGACCCTCTCTGATGTACTTAGGAACATCCCATCCATCAAGCATTAGAATATCCAACGCAAAATCTGCTTTACCTGATATAGACGTAGCTATCATGTATGAGTTCATCAATATATCATGATCTGTTTTTTGTTCCCTCAGCTTATTGGTAAGGCCTGACTTAATAGTAGCTTTCTGGTTATGAATTGTAGATGCGTTGGCAATGATAAACGCCTCTTCGAAACTTCTACCTGAAGGCTCCCTACCATTTTCCGGAATTTGATAGGATACTCTTATATTCCCACCTTCGGCTACCTTGTCCTCCGATTTAAGAGACAATAGCGTATCAGTATAAAGTTGCGCTGATTCATCATTTTCTCGTTTCTCTTTTATATCACTATACAAACTTCTCAAGGTAGGATTCAGTGTAAATGCATTCTTTTGCGTCGGCTCACACTTTTGCGACTTACCAGATACCATGCACGAGCTATCAATATCAGTAATAATCAATGCAGGAATACCAATAAAATTGATTAACTCCTTAAACCTCATAGCATGAGCTCCACCTACTTCAATAATGGAAATATACTCTTTATCCAAACGACTACCCCCATTCTCCTGTGCTTTATCAGATACTTTTTTAATCATTTCAGGCATGAGGATACGCTCAGTAACTCCCTCAATAAGAATAGATTTGTCTGCAAAAAATATATCGCAAGGTCGAAGCTCCATATACTTTCTCAGAAACTTAAGGGTGTATTTATCTATATTTTTAGAGAAAACTCCCAAATCTTTAATAATTGTTTTTTTGTCGATGCTATCGTTTATTAGGCTGAAATACCTAATCCCCGTAAATCCATTCTCGGCAATAATATGCGACGAGTGAGTTGTAACCACCAGGTGTGCGGACACTCCAGTATTGTCCTCTATTTTTTCAAGTTGCTTTTCAATATATTCTCCAATATACCGAATAAATACCTCCTGCATCTGCGGATGAAGATGAGCCTCCGGTTCCTCAACAAAAATAACATTAACTCCAGGGCGTGGCTCCATATTTTTAATATTCTCAATAAATAATGAAACTTGAAGAATGATATATATTAACTTTGAATACCCTAAGCCGTTATGTCCCTCAGAAAAATCACCTGAGGAATCTCCATATACAACTTTTACATTATTATCCATAAAGTTTTCAAACTCAATGTCTGATATAACTTTTGGTGTCGGCAGGGATTCTCCGTACCCAATCTCTTTAAGGCTGCCAATAACTGCATCGAATGATGATTTATACTGTACGTCATGCATCTCAGAAATCTTATTTACCCTTCCTTCTAAAACATTCAAATCAATCTGTTCTTTCGAAATAAGACTCCTAAAGTATTTATAAAATACTTTCGAAAGACCATGCATGGAATCACGTGTCGTGTCATCAAACCTATTCTGTGCATATATAAAATGACACTTAATTGCATTTTCAACTGCCGACCGTTCAACTTTCTTGTACACTCCGCAATCAGGAACAGTTTTTTTATAATATTCTGCCCCTTCTTCTATTGCGGCATATTCAATTTTGAACGTATTCTTTCTACGAGAGATAAACTTGAGGATATCGCACCCGAGCCCATCGTTTTCTCCGCTCCTATTCAGAACATACTCTTTATATTCATCAAATAGCTTACTCGAATCAGCGACGAAATATCTGCAGGCAAGTCGAGCAGTGTTATCTTCTTCATCTAAATTTGTAATCAGTCGGTACAAAGGAATTATGTTATCTTCATCTTGATATGAAAATTTTACCTCCAGAGAAATCTCTGGTAGTGATTCGATAAACTTTTTCTTCAAGTTTTCTTCTAAATCACCCTCCCTCTCTATTTCCTTGAAATACTCTTGGATATCGGTAGCAGATTCCTGTAATTTTATGCGCTGGGCAATCGAAAAATCATCTACAGTAAAATCATTTTGATTACCTGATTCTATGAACTTGTAGAATATCTCTACAAAGGATGTTTTGCCACAGTTATTGGGTCCAACTATAACTGTGGCCCCACCCTCATTATTAAAAGAAATATCTGCCTCTTCCAACAATCGATACCCTCTGATTTTTGCCGAATCAATTCTCATGAAATTCTCCTAGTATTTAAGAAACGATTAATAATTTTCCTTAATAAAAATACTTATAGATTCCTCCTTGAATTTGTAGACCAGGATAGCCCTCAGGGACAGCAAACACAGTACTCATCTGCCGCTCAGACACCCTTATCCGAATCGTACAATTACCGGCACTTACGAACGGCAACGAACGTTAGCACCATCACTTACACTAGCACGAAGACACGCCCCCGGACTAGGAAAAACTCCACCACAACACACTTTTCTCCACCCAACCGCACTCCCCCACCCTTGCCTCCTCAAAACATAAAGAAACCACCCCCTCCGCAGCTTGTCGCCGCAAAGGGGGTGGTTTCTATATATGAGTTAGACCAGAAAGCCTAGTACTATTCAGCAGCCTCAGTGCTGGGCTTGGGGTCTTCGTTCACGCGGTTGCGGATATGCTCCACAATACGTGCCACAGCCTCATCCACGGGCACACCGTTCTCCTGCTTGTTGCCGCGGAAACGGAACGAAACAGCGCCGTGCTCCGCATCCTCACCGCCAGCAATCAGAATGAACGGAACCTTCTCAGTAGACGCAGTACGAATCTTCTTCGTGAAGCGATCCGAACCGTAATCCACCTCAACACGCACACCGTGCGCACGCAGCTTATCCGCGATCTCAGTCATGTAGTCGTTGAACGCCTCAGCCACCGGCACACCAATCACCTGAACCGGCGACAGCCATGCCGGGAACGCACCCGCGTAGTGCTCGGTCAGCACACCCAGGAAGCGCTCAATCGAGCCGAACTTCGCCGAGTGAATCATGACCGGCTCCTGCACGGTGCCGTCCGCAGCCTGGTACTCCAGACCGAAACGGCTCGGCTGGTTAAAGTCGTACTGCACGGTCGACATCTGCCAGGTACGGCCAATCGCGTCCTTCGCCTGAACCGAAATCTTCGGA
The DNA here is from genome assembly GCF_001548235.1 of Rothia mucilaginosa. Classification (NCBI taxonomy): domain Bacteria; kingdom Bacillati; phylum Actinomycetota; class Actinomycetes; order Micrococcales; family Micrococcaceae; genus Rothia; species Rothia mucilaginosa. The sequence continues at coordinate 2,046,161 of NZ_AP014938.1, read as the reverse complement.
CCGTAGAACGCAGCACCACCCGGATCCGGAACAAGCTCCAGACCGGTCTCCTTCGCGACCTGCTCCAGAACCGCGGTAGCCTCTTCCCACTGCTCATCGGTACCGATGAACTTGTCCTTCTTATCACCCTCAGTGTCGCGGGTGGACAGCTCAAGGTAGAAGTCAGTCATGCCGAAGTCCTCAAGCAGGCTCAGCATGAACTTCAGCAGGTGACGCACCTCGTCCGGTGCCTGCTCCTTCGTCACATACGAGTGGGAGTCATCCTGAGTAATCATGCGCACGCGGGTCAGGCCCTGCAGCACGCCGGACTTCTCGTCACGGTACACGGTACCGAACTCGAAGAAACGCAGCGGCAGCTCACGGTACGAACGGCCACGAGAACGGTAAATCTCGTTGTGCATCGGGCAGTTCATAGCCTTCAGACGATAGTTGCCGTTATCCAGCTCCATGGAGGGGAACATGCCGTCCGCATAGTACGGAAGGTGACCGGAAGTGTAGAACAGGTCTTCCTTCGAAATGTGCGGGGTGCTGACGTACTGGAAACCCTCCTGAATGTGGCGGGTACGCACGTAATCTTCCATCTCGCGCTTAATCACGCCACCCTTAGGGTGAATCACCGGCAGGCCGGGGCCAATGTTCTTCGGGAAGGAGAACAGGTCCAGCTCACGGCCCAGGCGGCGGTGGTCGCGGCGCTCCGCCTCAGCGATGCGCTCCTTGTACGCCACCAGCTCGTCCTTAGTCGGCCAAGCGGTACCGTAAATACGCTGCAGCATGGGGTTCTTCTCAGAACCGCGCCAGTACGCGCCACCGGCACGCATCAGGGCGTAACCGTTAGCGATCAGCTTGGTGTTCGGCAGGTGCGGGCCGCGGCAGAGGTCCTTCCAGACGGTCTCGCCGGTCTTCGCGTTCACGTTGTCGTAAATGGTGATTTCACCCTCGCCGACCTCCACGGATGCACCCTCGGCAGCATCCGCACCAGAACCGGGGCCCTGGGTCAGGGAGAGCAGCTCCAGCTTGTACGGCTCGTTCGCCATCTCAGCAACAGCCTCATCGTGGGTGACCACGCGGCGGCGGAACAGCTGACCGGACTTGATGATCTTAATCATCGACTTCTCGATCTTCTTCAGATCTTCCGGGGTGAACGGCTCAGCCACATCAAAGTCAAAGTAGAAGCCGTCAGTAATGTACGGGCCAATGCCCAGCTTGGCGTCCTTGCGGTACTCCTGCACCGCCTGCGCCATCACGTGCGCAGCGGAGTGGCGCAGAACGTTCAGGCCGTCCGGTTCGTGAATGAAAACCGGCTCAACGGAGTCGCCAGCAGACAGCTCGTGGGAGAGATCAACGAGCACGCCGTTCACGCGTGCCACAACGATCTTCGGGTCGTCAGCGAACAGCTCAGCGGCAGTCTTCGCGGTGACCTCGCGCTCCTCACCAGAAACGCTAATAACAATTGCTGAAGATTCAGCGGCAGACATAAGTCTCCTTAACTCAGGCGCAAGCGTGCCGCTCGGGGCGCCGCGGGTGCGCATACTATTCCGCACTGTACTGGTGCACGGACACGCACCATCTTACAACGGCTCCCAGCCAACGCTCAGCTTGAGGGCAGACTAGTCCGCATGATGCTCACGCGTATGCTCATACACGTCAACCACAATGTGGCTAATATGGTCGTCCTTCAGGCGGTAAATGGTGGTGCGGCCCTGCTGCTCACGGTCAATCACGTGCGCCTCACGCAGGATGCGCAGGTGGTGCGAGGCGAGCGGCTGCGAAATGCCCAGGCAGGTGTGCAGTTCGCTCACACTGTGCGGGCGGTGCATCAGGTGGTGTGCAAGCGCCAGGCGCAGCGGGTTAGCGAGCGCCGAGAAAATCGCGACGGATCCGCCGAACTGTTCCTCCCAGTCTTTGGGGCTGTTGCCTTCGATGCGGGGTGCGTTGGTGGGCGCCTCGTGGGCGTGCGCTGAGGCATGCTCTGCGGAATGCTCGGCTACGTGCTTTGCTACCTGTTCGGTAGCGTAGTTAGCGTGGGTGGTTTCGGTGTGGTCTGTGTGCTGGCTCTGAGTCATAGTATTTTCACCTTATGTACAGGAAAGGGGGCACGTCAAGAAAGTGATGCCTGTGCGGCGTGCTTTCTTGAGCGTGCCCCTCTCCCCTATGTGCGCTCTTGAAGTGCGCTAATACTACATGCGCGGCCGCTATCGGTTAGCGACTGCCACCTGCAGGTAGCCCTCAGCGGACTTTACGCCCTTGTCGGTCACTGCGCGGTAGCGGACCAGCGGTGCGAAGCCCTGCTTATTCTTAGCAGAAACCGCAATACCCTGGGTGCCATTCGGCAGGGTCACCACGCGGTAGGTACCGTATTCGTCGCTGTATGCGCTGACGGCCTGGCCGCGCTGGTTGAGCAGCTCCAGCTTCTTCACGGTTTCGCCGCGGCGGTACGCGCCGAAGGATGCTTCGTCATTGTTCAGCACTGCCACGTTCTGGGTGGTGCCCGAGTACAGGGAGACGGAGTCCTCACGTGCGATGGGGCTGTTCTTGTCCACCACGTGCACCTTCAGCGGGATCGAGTACAGCTGCGCGGCTGCGCCCTTCTTTGCCTTCACATCGGACATGCGTGCCGGTGCCTTGCCGGTGCGGTTCACGGTGATGCTCGTACCCTTATCGCGGCGCAGGTCCCAGGTGGTGCCGGTGACGTCGTGGGTGTTCAGGTCAATCGAGTAGGTGCCGGTCTTGCCGTTGGAGGCAAAACGGATACCGGTCTCCGCGCTGGAGAACTGGCCGCCAGCAGTGTTGACCTTCTCCTTGTTGACCCAGCGGCTGGGGCGGAAGTTCGGGGTCTGCTCGATTTCCTGGAAGTTGTAGTCGCGGGCGTACCGGTAGTTCGGGGAGGTCTTGTGGGACTGGTGTACGCTCTGCGCGACTGCGGTCTCACCGGAGTAGACGGTGGCGTGGTGCTCGGCGGGCTGATAAATCACGCCGGAGCCGGTGCCGGTCTTACCGTAAGCGTCCGAGGGGTACTTGAACTTCACGGCGTCCGAAGACTGGTTCACTGCCGCGTTCTGGGTCTCGGCGTCGCTGATGCGGTCAGCGTTGGGGGTGCGCACGGCGGAACGGCGCACGGTCACGGGGCGTGCAATCTTGTGTGCCTCAGCGTTCGAGTCGGTCGCCTGGTTGTTGCTCTGCGGCAGAACCTGGGTACCCTCACGGCGTGCGGTATTCTCAGCGGACTCGGTGTAGTTCACGGGCATCCACTGCACCTGCTGCCAGGGGAACTGGTTGCCGGTGAAACCGCTGGGAACGAAGTTCGCGAACATTGCCGCCAGCTGCGGGTCTTCCTTGTACACGTTCTTACCCTGGCGGGCGTAGGGCGCGTAGGAGCTTGCCGCCTCCAGGTTGAATGCGTTGGTGAAGAGGTTGTGGTCCGTAAGGATGAAGCCGTATTCCTTCATCGCGGTCAGGATCATGCGGGTGAGCTGGTCGTCGGCGTGGCCGGTGTTTGCCAGGTGCTCTTCCACGTCAAAGCTTGCGGGCAGGAAGCCGCGCTGGCCCGCACGGGGTGCGTTCGGGTACTTGCTCAGGTTAATCTTGCCGTCGGTGCCCTTCGCCGGGAAGGAGGCGGTCATCGCCGCGTAGTCAGCCGCGGTGATGGACACCATGTGGTTGATCTTGCCTGCCTTGAGCTCGTCTACACCGATCTGGGTGAGCTCGTTTGCCAGGCCCACCACAGAGGAGGTGCCGTTCTTGAGGGTCAGCCAGTAGTTGTCTTCGCCCACGCCGCCGAAGTTCGGCTTAGCGAGCATGTAGCCGCCGGAGGACACGTGGTAGGTCGCCGGGTAGTCAACCGCAACGGGGATGTCCACGGTGCCGCGGGTGCCTGCCGGAATCTTGTAGGTGATCTCGCCGGTGGTTTCGTTGATGGACGCGCCGGGCACGTTCTTTGCCAGGCGGAACTTCGCGCCGCGAGCAATCGGGTAGGAGGTGCGGGCATTGCCGGACTTCGCATCGATGCTCACGGGTGCCTTAATGGTGACGGTCTGACCCGCGTTGCCGCGGCCAACGTTGTCGTACTGAATCTTGGCGCTCTTGGGGGTGGATGCGTTACCGCCGCCCACCTGCACGCGGGCGGTGCTGGTGTAGGTCTGTGCGTCTGCATCCTTGACGAACTTGAAGTAGGAGCGCCAGATGCCGGTCGCCTCGTCGTACAGGGCGATGGACTGGTCGCCGGAGAGGCCGTGGTCCTCAGCAAGCCAGTTCGGGATCGGGATGCCGCCGGTGAGAATGCGCTTGTTCTCGGGATTAGCGTTGACGCGCTGGTCACGAGAGACGACCTCGACGTACTCCTGGTGCGGGTTCGCGGAGTTCACGGCGAGGGTCGGGATGTTCTCATGGCCGCCGACGGTCTGGGTGCGAATCTTCTTGAGGGTACCGCCGTTGATGGCGGTGGTGACGGGGTGGTTGCCCGCATCGCCGCTGTATTCGAGGAAGGTACGGCTAATTTCGCTGCTGTTGGGCGCGACGGCTTCGGTGCCGGTGAGCTTCTGGGCTGCGAAGGAGTCGCTGGCGAGCTTGCCGCTCAGGGGCGAGGTGTTCTCGGTGGTGGTCAGCTGTTCCTTGGTGAGGGAGGAGTTGACCGGTGCGAGAGTGTCGATGGTCTGTGCCTGCTGGTCGGGGTTCCAGTAGCAGGTCGGACCGGGCGCGACGTTGGTAATGTTCGCGAGGGTCGGCACGGTGCGGTAGCCTGCGTCGACGCAGGTGGTACCGGATACGTTGCGGGTGGAGGCGGTGGCACCGAAGGTCGCGGGGAGGTTCGCGCCGGTGATGACGGTTGCCAGTGCTGCGGAGACAGCGATGGTGGCACGGCGGCGGTTTGTCGGGCGCTGTGCCGGATTTTTGGATGCAGTTGTGGTCATGTTTTTCTTCCGTTCGTGTCGGCTTGTTTGAGTGAGTGCGTTTGTATGAACAAACACGGACGTGAGTGAAATATGCATCTGAGGGTGTGCCCGGGTGGGTCCTGATCTTCTGGCAGGAATTTTCAGGAAACTCTCAGATAATCCCCATACCCTACATAGTCTTTGGGGCGAACGCAAAACGAGTTTGTGACTTGGGGCACCGATTTTTTGCTAAAAGTTCAGGTTTAGACTCATATTTCTTTACACCTGTGTGCACTAAGTAGATGTTCAGTCTCTCAAAATTTGCACCGCAGTGTTCGAGTTTTACCCCTAGTCGAGCAAGGGTAACTTGAGAAAAACGAAAATTGCGCACGGAAAACTAAACCTTCAACCACAAACTTCTCGGAATGACGCGCCGAAACCCCCTGTTGAATTCCTCACACGTGACCACAATTTGAGATTCTGCACCGGGGTAGATATGGTCTCAATCACCGAAACAGGGGCTCCCGTATGCCAGATCAGCAACTTTCAAGCAGGGGCCGCGCCCATAGGAACCCCCTTGCTTCACCCCTATAGACCCACAAAACCCACCCAAAACCCTAAGATTTAGGTCAAATCTTAAAGTTTTTGTGTGTTTGGCAGCGTGTAACCATGCATGCGCCACACTCCCCCGCACAGGACGCTCTTCGCCGTGCATTCCAAGAAATCCAAGCCACCCACCGGGAGCTTTAAAAAGGTATAGAAACACCCCGCATGTGCCTCAAAAACACATGCGGGGTGCATAAGTATTCATTTATGGGTGCCTTCTAGTGCACCCAATAGCAGGCACCGCAGACGCCTCAGTGGGTTCACGTGGGTTCACATGGGTTCAATCGCGATTGCTCGCAGAGCTGCCCGATAACTACAGGGCCACCCGCAGAACCACCCGCAGGGCTACCGGATAGCTACAGGGCGCCCGCCTCCGAGCAGACATTCACCAACTCGCCAATACCCTCAATGCGGGTGCGCACCGTCTGGCCCGGCTTCAACCACTGACGCGGATGCAGCGACAAGCCAACCCCCGCCGGGGTACCCGTCGCCACCAGATCGCCCGGCTCCAGGGTCATGAACCGCGAAATATAAGACAGCAGCTGCGCCGGGGTGAACACCATATCCGCCGTCGTGCCGCGCTGACGCACCACGCCGTCCACCTCGCACACCAGCTCCAGGCCGGCAACCGGGTCAACCTCATCGGGGCTCACAATCACCGGACCGAACGGGGTCATCGCATCCCAGTTCTTGCCCTGGAACCACTCCGAGGAACGGCCCTGCCAGTCACGCACCGACACATCGTTCATGACCGTGTAGCCCATCAGCGCCTCGAGCGCCTGCTCCTCCGTGGCGTTACGCAGGCGAGCGCCCACGACCAGGCACAGCTCAACCTCCCAGTCGATTTTCGTGCTGCCGGTGCCGTCATCGGCGGGCATGCGGATCTGCTCGCCGGGGCCAATCAGCGCGTTCGGGAACTTCGCGAACAGCGCCGGATGCTCGGGCACCTCAAGGTTCATTTCCGCGGCGTGGTCGCGATAGTTCAGGCCCGCGCACACAATCTTGCCGGGCTTATCCAGCGGGCGAATAAAGGGCAGGGAGTTCCACAGCTCCTCACCGTGACCCATGACGGTCGCGCCGTTCTCCTTCAGAATCGCCAGGGCGTTCTTCGGGTCGCCAAAGTTCAGGCGGAACCGGCTGTAGAAATTCAGTAGCGGGCTGAGCTTCGCCGGAAGCTCGTACACGGTCTCTTCAAAGAAGCAGACCGCGCGGCTGCCCTTCGAGTCCTTAATCTGTGCCCAACGCATGGATGCTCCTTCGCTTCAGGTGGGGATAGTGCTTCAGGTGGGGGGGGTAATTCGGGGTGGGTTAGGGGTAAAAGTCTATGGGTAAAGTCAGGGATAAAAATGAGTGAAATCCGCCCAGCGTATCACTCAGCAAAAACCGTTTTGAGCGTACACCTCAACGATGGCGTCTTCCAGGTCTTCCATGAGTAGCTCGGGGTTCGCGTCCTGCGCCGCACCCACCGTGGCGGGGTCCAGGTCCATGCCGAGGGCACGGTACACATCCGCGGTGACCGCCCGCAGGGGTGCAGAATCGGAGACCACGATGCCGGTGCTGAACCACCAGCCGCCGGTCACCACACGCTGGGCGGTGCCGACCAGTTTAATGCGGCCACCACCTGCGGAGGCGGGAAGCTGCGCGTGCACCGAATACTCGCCGGGGCAGTACTCCCCCGGGATCTCGCCCATGCGCGCGTCCACGCCGACTTCGCGTAGCGCCTGCGCGTACATGGAACCAAACAGTTCATAGCGTAGGGTGTTGCCGCTTCGCGCGTCGGAGGCGGGCTGAAAATGGTCCACGACCAGGCACCCCTGATGGTAGGCGGCGGCGTGCCCGCCGACCTTGCGTACCAGCATCTCGAAACCGTGCTCGGCGCACGCCGCGGAGGCATCCGCAAAGCCGGGGTTCAGTTCGTCACGGCGGCCGAACGCAACCGTCGGGTTCGGCTGATACATGCGTAGGGTGGCTTCACGCTGCCCGCTTGCCACCTCGCGGAGCATCTGCACCGTCTGGTCGTGGTGAATGAGGATATCGCCGGACTCGGGGCCGGTCTCTCGAATAATCTGCACGTTCCTATTTTACGGTTACGCCCGCCACAGCTCCTACGCCTCCCCACAATACGGAAATGTCCACCCGGGTAGCTAAAACCTAGTAATCCCCCACCCCCTCCGCTAGGGTAGAAGAAAGACCCAAAACACCTTGGAGGATGTCGTGCATCAGGACCAGCACATCACCGCCCAAACCGCCGCGCTGCCCCACGTCAGCATTGAGCAGCACGCCAACCCTGCGCTGACCGAGCCGCAGCCGCTCGGCGCTTTCCCCGACGGTTTCCTCTTCGGAGGCGCCACCGCCGCCAACCAGTTCGAAGGCGCCTGGAACGAAGACGGCAAGGGCCCCAGCCTGCAGGATGTGCTGCCCGCCGGTGGTCTGTACCCGCGCACCGCCGAACCCACCGAGGACAACCTCAAGCTGGAGGGCATCGACTTCTACCACCGCTACCGCGAAGACATCGCCCTGCTCGCGGAGATGGGCTTCAAGGTCTTCCGCTTCTCCATCGCCTGGTCGCGTATCTTCCCCCGCGGCGACGAAGAAACCCCGAACGAGGCAGGCCTCGCCTTCTACGACCGCGTGCTCGACGAGCTCGAAAAGCACGGCATGGAGCCGCTCATCACCCTCAGCCACTACGAAACCCCGCTGCACCTGGTCGAGCAGTACGACGGCTGGACCAGCCGCGAACTCATCGGCTTCTACGAACGCTACGCCCGCACTGTATTCGCCCGCTACGGCAAGCGCGTGAAGTACTGGCTGACCTTCAACGAAATCAACTCCATGCTGCACCTGCCGTCCATGTCCGGCGGCATTAACACCCCGGCGGATCAGCTCAGCGACGCCGACCTGTACCAGGCGATGCACCACGAGCTGGTCGCCTCCGCACGCGCCACCGCCGCGGCACGCGAACTGGCACCCGGCGCACAGGTCGGTTGCATGATTCTAGCCATGCCCACCTACCCGCTCACCCCCGACCCCGCCGACGTCCTCGCCGCCATGCAGGCGGAACAGGCAAACTTCGCGTTCGGTGACGTGCACGTGCGCGGCGCATACCCCGGCTACTTCCTGCGTGCCCTGCGTGAAAAGGGTGTGGAACTGAACATCACCGAGCAGGACCGCGAGGACCTGAAGAACACCGTGGATTTCGTGTCGTTCAGCTACTACATGTCCACCTGCGCGACCAGCGACCCGGCACGCGGCGAGCGCGGCGAAGGCAACATCCTCGGCGGCGTGGCGAACCCGACCCTGCCCGCCAGCGAATGGGGTTGGCAGATCGACCCGACCGGTCTGCGCGTGGTCCTCAACCAGTACTGGGACCGCTGGCAGAAGCCGCTGTTCATCGTGGAGAACGGCCTGGGTGCCCGTGACGAACTGGTCGAGGTGAATGGTGAGCTCACTGTGGAAGACGACTACCGCATCGACTACCTGCGCCAGCACCTGCATGCGGTGCGTGAGGCGATTGAGGACGGCGTGAACGTGCTCGGCTACACCACCTGGGGTTGCATCGACATGATTAGCGCCTCCACCGCGCAGATGTCCAAGCGTTACGGGTTCATCTACGTGGACCGCAACGACGACGGCACCGGCACCCTGGCGCGCTACCGCAAGAAGTCTTTCCACTGGTACCGCGAGGTGATTGCCAGCAACGGCGCGGAGCTTTAGAAGCTAAGGTTTTAGACGCTAAGGTTCTAGGCTCTGAACCCCGTGGAATGAACCCCGCGAAATGAGCACATAAAAAGCCTCCGAGACTCCAAATCTCGGGGGCTTTTGCGCATGTCCGTTATGCCTAGCGCGGGCGAACGGGCAAATCTAGTCCATAGGTAGGTCGTTCAGGCTGGTAGAGACATACTCCCACCAGGTCGGCACCAACCCGGCATTCATCGCAACCCTCTGCGACAGCATGTGCGAGGGGCTCGTACCGTAGAACGGCAGGTACCCTTCCGCCAGGGTCAGGCGTGCCGCATCACGCACCAGCACGCTGGCGATGCCGGCACCGCGCCAGGCGGGCAACACATCAATACCGATCTGGCGCATAATCGGCGAATCGTCGCTCATGCCGACCATAGCGATAGGGTCTGCGAGCGCAGGGGTGCTCTCCCCCGCCGCGGCTACTTCAGATGCCTTAGATGCGTTCTCCTCCACCTGGTATGCGGCGAGCACCAGCACATCCGGGCGGGTCACACTAAAGCCCAGCGCGTTCGAGTAGCGCTTATCCCCGCGGAAGCGCTCAAACTGCTCAGCGTCCAGCAGCTCCACGCGCAGGCGGGTTACGCGCGCCTCCGTGTCTTCCGGATCAACTTCAAGCGCACCCGCGGAGGCGTTTGCCTCCCTGCGGATGGTGCGCTCGCCGGTGATTTCGGCAAGCAGCGCAGCCTTCAGCTCGGCGGGGTCAACGCGGCGCATCATACCCACACCGGGCACGGCGCACTTCACTTCCTGCGCCTGCACACCCTCGGGTACGACCGAGTTCAGCAGGGCGCGGCCGGGCGTGTAGTAAATGCTCGTGCCGCTGACCTGCTGGGTGTAGGGGGTGAGCAGTTCGTTGAGCTGGCGCAGCTGCGCGTAGTCGCCCAGCCAGTTCGACTGGTCGCCTAGCATGTAGTCGATGGCCTTCTCCAGCACGCGCGGATGCTTGGCGCAGAGAATTCCGACGCTCGCGTAGTTGGCGACGCGCAGCTCCCAGATGTCGTCGTTGCGGCGGCGTGCGGCACCCATCTTTTCGGAGGGAGGCTGCACGGTGGCGAGTAGCGGCAGGCTCTCGGCTTCCGGGTAGTCGCGTAGCTCTTCGAGGGCGCGGCTAATCGATCCGGGTGCCTGGCAGAAGTCCGCCTCCAGCTGGGTGTGCAGGATGTGCCGGGCACGGTCCGCTGTGGTCACAGCGCCGCGGTTCACAGGGCCACGGTTCACAGCGCCCCGGATTGCCTGAGCTCCCCGGGCAGGTGCGGTTCCTTGAGTATCAGTCACGTAGGTTTCCTCTGGTTCAAGTTCTCGACTAGTTCAGGATCTCAGCAAGGAACGCGCCGGTGTGCGAGCCCTTCACCTGAGCCACCTGTTCCGGGGTGCCCTCAGCGATCACGGTGCCGCCGCCGCTACCGCCCTCGGGGCCCATGTCGATAATCCAGTCGGCGCACTTGACCACGTCCAGGTTGTGCTCGATGGTGATAACGCTATTGCCCTTGTCAACCAGCGATTGCAGCACGGCGAGCAGCTTGCGGATGTCTTCAAAGTGCAGGCCGGTGGTCGGCTCGTCCAGCACGTAGATGGAGCGGCCGTTGGAGCGCTTCTGCAGTTCAGTTGCGAGCTTCACACGCTGCGCCTCACCGCCGGAGAGGGTGGTCGCAGGCTGGCCCAGGCGAATGTAGCCCAGGCCCACGTCCACGAGGGTGTTCAGGTGGCGCGCAATCGGGGTGAACGCGGCGAAGAACTCGGCGGCCTCTTCCACGGGCATTTCGAGTACGTCGGCGATGGTCTTGCCCTTGTAGTGCACCTCGAGGGTTTCGCGGTTGTAGCGCTTACCGTGGCAGGTTTCGCAGGGCACGTAAACGTCCGGCAGGAAGTTCATTTCAATCTTCAGGGTGCCGTCGCCGGAGCAGTCCTCGCAGCGGCCGCCCTTGACGTTGAAGGAGAATCGGCCGGGGGTGTAGCCGCGCATTTTCGCTTCGCTGGTCTCTGCGAACAGCTTGCGGATGTGGTCGAACACGCCGGTGTAGGTGGCGGGGTTCGAGCGCGGGGTGCGGCCGATGGGCGACTGGTCCACGTGAATGACCTTGTCCAGGTGTTCCAGGCCGTCGATGCTCTTGTGGCGGCCGGGTACCTGCTTGGCGCCGTTGAGCTTGTTCGCCAGGGAGGTGTACAGAATGTCGTTGACGAGGGTGGACTTACCCGAGCCGGATACACCGGTCACCGCGGTGAACACGCCCAGCGGGAAGGACACGGTCACGTTCTTGAGGTTGTTTTCGCGGGCGCCGCGCACGGTCAGCTGACGCTTCTTGTCCACGGGGCGGCGGGATGCGGGTACCTCAATGCTGCGGCGGCCAGCCATGTAGTCGCCGGTAATGGACTTGGTGTTCTTCAGCAGCTCCTCAAAGCTGCCGGAGTGTACGATTTCGCCACCGTGCTCGCCGGCGCCGGGTCCTACATCCACGATCCAGTCGGCTTCGCGCATGGTGTCTTCGTCGTGCTCAACCACGATAAGCGTGTTGCCCATATCGCGCAGCTTGGTCAAGGTTTCGATGAGGCGGCGGTTATCGCGCTGGTGCAGGCCGATGGAGGGCTCGTCGAGCACGTACAGCACACCGACCAGGCCCGAACCGATCTGGGTTGCCAGGCGGATGCGCTGCGCCTCACCGCCGGAAAGCGTACCGGCGGAGCGTGAGAGGGTCAGGTAGTCCAGACCCACGTCCAGCAGGAATTGCAGGCGGGCATCAATTTCTTTGAGGACCTGCTCACCAATCTTGGCTTCGCGGGCGGTCAGCTGCAGGCCGCGCACAAAGCTAAGTGCGTCAGCCAGGGACAGGTCGGTAATGTCTGCGATGGACTTGCCGCCGACCTTCACGCCCAGGATGGTCGGGTTCAGGCGCGCGCCACCGCAGGAGGGGCAGGGGACCTGGCGCATGTACTGTTCGTAGCGGTCGCGGGCGAAGTCCGATTCGGTTTCTTCGTGCTTGCGCTTGATGTACGCCTTCACGCCCTCGAATCCGGAGGTGTAGCGGCGTTCGCGGCCGAATCGGTTGCGGTAGGACACCTCAACCTTGTAGTCCTTGCCGTCCAGGATGGCGGCGCGGGTCTTGGCGGGCAGGTCCTTGAAGGGGGTGTTCAGGTCGAAGCCGAGCTCCTCCCCCAGGCCTGCGAGCAGGCGCAGCCAGTATTCGGTGGTTGCTTTGCCCTGCGACCAGGGGGCGATAGCGCCCTCGCCGAGGGTCAGGTCGGGGTTGGGTACGAGCAGTTCGGTGTCTACTTCCAGGCGCGAGCCGATGCCGTCGCAGGCGCTACATGCGCCGAACGGCGAGTTGAAGGAGAAGGCGCGCGGTTCGATGGTGTCGATCTGCAGCGGGTGGTTGTTGGGGCAGGCGAGGTTTTCGCTGAAGGAGCGGGTGCGTTCGGGGTCGTCCTGCTCGCGGTCCACGAAGTCGATGAGCACGCGGCCGTCGGCGAGTTTGAGCGCGGTTTCGATGGAGTCGGTGAGGCGCTGGTGAATACCGTCCTTAATGACGATGCGGTCGACGACCACCTCGATGGTGTGCTTGTACTGCTTGGCGAGCTTGGGCGGGTCGGAGAGCTGCACGGTTTGGCCGTCCACGCGGGCACGCGAATAGCCCTGGGTGAGCAGGTCCTTGAAGAGGTCCACGAACTCGCCCTTACGTGCGCTGACGACGGGCGCGAGGATTTGCAGGCGGGTGCGTTCGGGGTATTCCTGCAGAATGTCCACGATCTGCTGCGGGGTCTGCTGGGTGATTTCTTCACCGCAGACAGGGCAGTGCGGGTGACCGATACGTGCCCAGAGCAGACGCATGTAGTCGTAGATTTCGGTGATAGTACCGACGGTTGAGCGCGGGTTCTTGGAGGTGGACTTCTGGTCGATAGACACCGCCGGGGAGAGGCCCTCGATGAAGTCTACATCGGGCTTATCGACCTGTCCGAGGAACATACGCGCATAGGAGGACAGCGACTCAACGTAGCGGCGCTGACCTTCCGCGAAGATGGTGTCGAAGGCGAGGGAGGACTTACCGGAGCCGGAGAGGCCGGTGAAGACGACCATCGCATCACGCGGAATGGTGAGGTCTACGTTCTTGAGGTTGTTTTCGCGGGCACCCTGAACCCGGATGCTGGTCAGATCGTTCGCTTTGAGTGCGGTGCTACCGTGTGCCGGGCGGGGTGTCATCGAAAATCCTTTCGTCTTATCTTCGAACTTAAATTCTACACCCTCACACCTTTCACCAGCGGGATTATGCGGCAGGTGAAGGTATGAGGGTGCAGTACTTATATGAGGCGGATATATGAGGTGGGTTGACAGGGGCGATTTACCAGCCGCGGGTTCCCCAGTCTTCCAGGTGGGGGCGCTCATCGCCGAGGGTGGTGGAGCGGCCGTGGCCGGGCAGCACGATAGCGTCGTCCTCGAAGCCGCCGAAGAGCTTTTCGAGCACGTTGGAGAAGAGCTCACCGAACTGCTGCGGGGAGTCGGTCTTACCCACACCGCCGGGGAAGAGGGTATCGCCGGTGAACAGCAGGGTTGCGGGGGTGCCGTCTTCCCAGGTGGTTTCGAGGGTGTAGACGATGGATCCGGGGGTGTGGCCGGGCACGTGCAGGGCACGAATGACGGTGTCAGAGAGATAGAAGTCGAAGCTTTCGCCGCCGGTCAGCTCCTCTTCGACAGTGTAGTCTTCCTGTTCCTTAATGGCGGCTGCGTCAGCTGCACCCGCGGAGGTGACGGCACCGGTGAGGCGGTCAAGCTCCTTAATAGCGCGAATGTGGTCCCAGTGGCCGTGAGTGACCAGGATGCCGGTCAAACCGATCGCGCGAGGCCTGAGGGAATTGAAGTCCTCATCCCTCTCCATAACGCGCACGCGGCGTTCTTCACCGTCTGCCAGTTCGAGCTGCGGGCAGTCATTCAGGAGCGCATCGAGAGTGAAGGCGTAGAGTTCTTCTGCATCGTCCGCGGGATCGATAAGCACCTGCTCACCGGTGGCGCGCATGGTGATGAGGTAGACGCTGTTGTCCATCTCAGAGACGCTGAACGCACGGACAGTCAGTTCGGGGTTCTCAAAGATGAGGGTGGGTTCGGGGTAAGTAGTCATAGTTCCAGTGTAGGGGCTCCCATGATGCGGCAGGCACCCATATAGAGCACTTCCCTATGAGCGCATTCCGAGCGCATTCGGCGTTGAATGTGCGGGATGCATGTTCGGGATGCATGTTCAGGGCGCCTTCGGAACAGACTCTGGAGCACGTTCGGTACAGGCTCTAGCCAAGGTCCCGCCTATCTGAGGCTCCATTGAAATTCAAGCAGCGAAATTCAAAAGTTAAACAGAGAAGCGACTGCGCATCGATACGCAGTCGCTTCTCATGACACCCAGGGGTATCTATCACTCACTCAAACACAAGCAACCCGAGGACTTTGGAAATCTCACGATTACTTGATGACTCAATAGTAGCGAACTTTTTGGGGGCTGTTTTACCGCTCAATTTGGTACGGAGAGCCGGTTTTAGTGACCCGCGCCTCAATGTAATCGTTCTGTAATAAAAATAGCTGTTTTTTAGGCTATCCATACGTACCAATTTCATTTTTTTCGAGTTTTAGCGTGACTTATTTCACTCAAAATAATTTTAGATTTTCCCTCATTTGGCACTTCAGTGCACCTTTAACCTGAGCTTCACACTCAGTAATTTTGAAGGCTTAATACCCGGTTTCAACCCGGTATTCCGCGGAAGTAGAGGGTTAAGGTCAAACTATCTTCAAGCTCTTGCAACTTCATGAAACGGAAAAAATGTGCCGCACACTGTTCAAAACATGTTCAGGTATACACGCGAGGGAAAAATCAATTGGTCTGCTTGATCCCATTAGGCACCCCCTAAAGTAGAACTTTTATAACAAAACGATAACAGCAGCCCCGCCTTCAGGTTCACTGAGCACACCCATTGAAACCCCTGTCAAAAAATAAAACACCTAGTCAATATCATATTTTCACAAAATGCAAGACAGTGTGTCACTAAAAAATCAATCTCTACAGATTGTTTAATAAAAACTGACTTTCAAGCATAAATAGAGCCCAATTATTAACCAGCACGTACCAATTCCGCCCTCCGGAGGGGCACTCGGGAAGCCTTCAAGGAAAGGGTGAAAGACCCCTCCACTAGGGGTTCCACTATCCTTCACTCCCCCGCCATTCAGCACCGTTCAGCACCCAAAACCCCAATGCTCAGCCTTTTCACTGGCAATCACACCGGCATTCACCCCATCTGCCGCCCGGTACCTGCCACCACTGGAGCACAGGAAAGCGGCGCCCCTCCCCCGCTGTGGGGAAGGAACGCCGCCTCCACTAGCTATAGATCAGCCGGAATAGTCGCCTTAGGACAGGCCGATCATCACGCCGTTCTCATCGAAGCCGATGCGCTCAGCTGCGGGGCTCTTGCTCAGGCCCGGCATGGTGCGCATGGTGCCGCAGATAGCGTAGACGTAGCCGGCACCTGCAGCCAGGCGAACCTCGCGCACGGGCAGGGTCCAGCCGGTCGGTGCGCCCTTCAGAGTTGCATCCGAAGAGATGGACAGGTGGGTCTTCGCAATGACCACGGGCAGGTGCGAGTAGCCCAGCTCAGCGAAACGCTTCAGCTGCTTAGCGGCAGCGGGAGCAATGGAGATGCCGTCCGCACCGTAGACCTTGGTGGCGACCTTCTCGATCTTGGTCTCGATGGAGTCCTCAAGATCGTAGGTGTACTTCAGATCCGAAACGTCGTCACATGCCTCAGCAACTACGTTTGCCAGGTCGGTGGTGCCCTTACCGCCCTCAGCCACACCGCGGTGAATAGCGACGCGAGCGCCAGCCTCCTCAGCGATACGGCGGATGGTCTCGTGCTCGGACTCGAAGTCGGTCGGGAACGCGTTGATTGCCACGACCGGCTGAACACCGAAGTTGCGCACAATCTCGATGTGCTTCTTCAGGTTCTCTGCGCCCTTCTCCACGTCGGAGGGGCTTTCCTGCAGCATGCCCTCGGGCAGGGGCTTGCCCGGAACGATCTTGTACAGGCCGGAGTGGGACTTCAGGGAGCGCACGGTCACGACGAGCACTGCTGC
This sequence comes from Rothia mucilaginosa, assembly GCF_001548235.1. Classification (NCBI taxonomy): domain Bacteria; kingdom Bacillati; phylum Actinomycetota; class Actinomycetes; order Micrococcales; family Micrococcaceae; genus Rothia; species Rothia mucilaginosa. The sequence goes on along the minus strand of NZ_AP014938.1, from coordinate 2,029,850 downwards.
GTCGGGCTTCAGGCCGGAGACGCGGCACTTGACGTTGAAGAAACGCTCCGCACCCATGTCGGCACCGAAGCCAGCCTCGGTAATCACGTAGTCGGAGTACTCCAGGCCAACGTAGTCGGCGACCACGGAGGAGTTACCGGTTGCGATGTTGCCGAAGGGGCCCGCGTGAATCAGTGCGGGGGTGTGCTCCAGAGTCTGCAGCAGGTTCGGGTTGATGGCGTCTGCCAGGATGACGGACATTGCACCGTCAGCCTTCAGGTCGGCTGCGGTGACGGGCTCGCCGTCGTAGTTCAGGCCGATCACGATCTTTGCCAGGCGCTCGCGCAGGTCCTTGAAGGAGGTTGCCAGCGAGAGAATCACCATGATTTCGGAGGCGCTGGTGATGTCGAAACCGGTCTCGCGGACCACGCCGTCCATGCGTTCGCCCAGGCCCACGACGATGTTGCGCAGGGAGCGGTCGTTCATGTCGATAACGCGGCGCCACTCGATTGCGCGCGGGTCGATGCGCAACTCGTTACCGTGGTGCAGGTGGTTGTCAATCATTGCGGCAAGCAGGTTGTGTGCTGCGGTGACGGCATGGAAATCGCCGGTCAGGTGCAGGTTCAGCTTCTCCATGGGAACGATCTGGGAGTAGCCGCCGCCCGCTGCGCCGCCCTTAATGCCGAAGGTTGGGCCCATTGCGGGCTGACGCAGAGCCAGGATTGCCTTGCGGCCGGTCTGTGCGAAGCCCTGTGCGAGCGAGACGGAGGTTGCGGTCTTACCTTCACCGAGCGGGGTAGGGGTGACTGCGGTAACCACGATGTACTTGGAGCCGCGCTTGCGGGCGGTCTCTGCGTTGGTGGTTTCGTCGAGGAGGACCTTAGCCACGTACTTACCGTAGGGTTCAAGGCGATCTTCGCTGATGCCGTTGTCCGCTGCAATCTTGTTAATGGGCCAAAGATCGGCGGCAAGTGCGATTTCGAGGTCGGAAGGGAAAGGCTTCTTCGTCATTGTCATCCTTCGAGTTGTACGAATCATGCTCTTTTATTCTATGCCTTGGCTCACGCATTTGTCCCTCACCTCGCCGGACTCCGACAAATAAACTCAATTTTTAATGCACGAATCCCCGCAACCGGTACCCTACGCTCACATGGAGTGAACAGGGTCGGTGCGGGGATTAGTAGCGTATACGCGCCGGGTTGCTAGTACAAGAAAGTACAAGAACCGGCGATACGAGCGGCTATTACGGCATGGTCAGCAGAACCTTGGTGGCGGTACGCTGGTCCATTGCCTCGTAACCCTTAGCTGCCTCGTCGATGGGCAGAACCAGGTCGAATACCTTACCGGGCTCAATTTCGCCCTTGTAAATCAGGTCGATAAGGGTCGGCAGGTACTTGCGCACGGGGGCGGGGCCGCCCTCCAGGTGAACCTGCTTGTCGAAGAGCTTATCAGTGCCGATGGCGCTGTCGTGCGGCACGCCCACGAAGCCGATGTAACCGCCGTGGCGTACGCAGCCGAGTGCCTGGTCGAAGGACTGCTGGGAGCCAACAGCCTCCGCAACGCCGTGTGCGCCCACGCCGTCGGTGAGCTCCAGAACCTTGGCGATACCCTCTTCGCCGCGCTCTTCCACGATGTGGGTTGCACCGAATTCCTTAGCAAGCGCCTGACGTTCGGGGTTGCGGGACATGATGATGATCTTCTCCGCGCCGAGCTGCTTAGCGCCGATGACTGCGCTCAGACCGACTGCACCGTCGCCAACAACGACGATGGTCTTGCCGGGGCCTGCCTGCGCTGCGTCTGCTGCGTACCAGCCGGTGCCGAGCACGTCGGATGCCGCCATCAGGTGCGGGATCTGCTCTTCGGTGGGGGCTGCGGGGGTCTTGACGAGGGTGCCGTCTGCGAAGGGTACGCGGGCGTATTCTGCCTGGGTGCCGTTGGAGCGCATGCCGATGTAAGTGTCGCCTGCTGCGATTGCCTTGAGGCAGCGGGAGGGGTAGCCTGCGGTGCAGGTTTCGCACTCGCCGCAGGAGATGCAGAAGGAGCCTACGACGAAGTCGCCGGGGGCTACGGTGGTGACCTCGGAGCCGACTTCTACGACCTCGCCGATGTATTCGTGGCCCATTGCGCGGTGGTCGACGGGCTTTGCGTCTGCGCCGCGGTAGGGCCACAGGTCGGAGCCGCAGATGCAGGATGCTGCGAGCTTGATGATGGCGTCGGTGGGTTCGAGGAGGGTCGGCTTCTCAACTTCGTTGACGACGACCTTGCCGGGGGCTTCCATAACAACTGAACGCATGATGTTCCTTTTTCGGGATTGTGGGATAGTAATCCAACAGTACGCCCCGCGCCCCGATATATCAATAATTTTTTATGCTACGGGGTGAAGACAAAAATTCCGGCAGTTGGAACCGTCGGGACCGGCAAAACAGCTCCCGCTCCCCTGCTTCTGCACTGCTTCTGCGCAACTTCTCCGCCGCATCCTGCCGGGGTAAATAGCCCGGTTAAACGGCGGAACCCCCGCGCCTTCCAGGTGGGTATTCGTCCAGAAAACATGAGGTCACAGCGTCACAATTTTCAACGTTTAGCAGCTATAACCGAGCTAAAGCTGAGCATACTTCAGACTAGATTCCCCGCTCTATAGTAGTTTTGAAGAGGGTAGTCGTATCGTGCATGTTAAGCTATAAGTCTGCCTGCCAGAGGTAGGACATAAAAGTAATCTCGGCAATAAAATGAGGATTATCGGGTCTCGGTGGTGTAACCTGAGATGACTCAAGGTAAGCCTATGGTAGGTTACAGTTACTAAGAGACAACGGAACTCGAACACTGAAAGTTAGTTCGGAGAGTACAGCATAGTGTGTGGAGTGGCGTTGAGATACCAAGAAAGGAGACCAGCAAGATGACTGATGAAACCTTGGATTCCCAAGCACTTGTTACCAGTATCGGTGAGCACTGTGTTCTCTATTTCGGCAAGGAGAATCTACAAAACCTCCTTGTCGAATACACCCCTGCGTTGCAGCAGACTATCATTCATGTTGCTCTGCGAGAACAGACCGACGAGACTATGGAAAATATTTTCCTCAAGTACATCGACGAGATTGTTCCCCTCTTCGCTAGTGAAACCATGCTAGATTTGCGTTTTTTTGCTACTGACTCCCCGGTATTTACTACCGAAAATCACAACTCCAAGAGCAAAACCTACGCAATGGCTTAGGACATATTTGCATATGAACAGTCAGCCTAGTGTGGACTACCACAAGGGAAAAGCCAAATATTTTTTGGAGAGTGCTGAGAAGTACAAAGTTGACGACCCTGTTGTCGCAAAAATTTGTGCCTTTTATGCTGCTTACCACGCCATGCGCTTTGCCATACTAACCGACCCAATCTTAGATAAGAGCGATGACGAGATTAACCGACTTACCAATGCACCGGGTCTCATTCAGGATTCGCGATATGCTACACACCATAGCGGGCATCGATATAGCGGTCGCGGTATAGGTCAGAATCAGGTTATCCAAGCCTTGTATCCATCAAAGGCATTCGCATATGAGCAGTTACATCGTGCATCAGTTGATGCTAGATATGGTTCTGGTTCTCTCCTTAGAGAAAGTATCATAGATGCTGATAATGCCTGCGTTAAGGCTAAGGCAATCGTAGATGCTGCTCTTTCCCCCGAGGGTCTCCGATGGAGACCAAGATCTAATAGATAACTAGAATCTCTGCGTATGAGCCCTGTTGCTATCATTGCTGATAGTGGCAGGGCTCTACACCTTATACAGACCAGTTCACTACTGCAAAAAATATGCAGGTGACTAAGATATGCCGCAACGGCTACCGATTAGCTAATTATCGTATCCGACCTTTATTCAGTACTGACCTAGCGGTTAAACGGCGGAACCCCCGCGCATCCACAGTGGACACGCGGGGGTTCCGTACGGTTTATCTCAGCCTTATATCGCAGGGCGAGAGGGGGCTTAGAAGTCCCAGTCCTCGTCCTCAGTGTTCACAGCCTTACCGATCACGTAGGAAGAGCCTGAACCGGAGAAGAAGTCGTGGTTCTCATCAGCGTTCGGGGACAGTGCCGACAGGATCGCCGGGGACACGTTAGTCACGGACGCCGGGAACATCGGCTCGTAGCCCAGGTTCATCAGAGCCTTGTTAGCGTTGTAGTGCAGGAACTTCTTCACGTCCTCGCTCCAACCCACACCGTCATACAGGGAGTGGGTGTACGCCACCTCGTTCTCGTACAGTTCGTACAGCAGGTTGAAGGTGTACTCCTTCAGCTCTGCCTGACGCTCCGGGGACTCCTTCGCCAGGCCGCGCTGGAACTTGTAACCAATGTAGTAGCCGTGCACTGCCTCGTCACGAATAATCAGACGAATCAGGTCAGCGGTGTTGGTCAGCTTCGCGTGCGAAGACCAGTACATGGGCAGGTAGAAGCCAGAGTAGAACAGGAAGGACTCCAGCAGAGTGGAAGCAACCTTCTTCTTCAGCGGGTCGTCACCGATGTAGTAGGACAGAACGATCTTCGCCTTCTTCTGCAGGTGCTCGTTCTCAGAAGCCCAGCGGAACGCCTCGTCAATCTCCTTGGTGGAGGCGAGGGTCGAGAAGATCGAGGAGTACGACTTCGCGTGCACGGACTCCATGAACGCAATGTTGGTGTACACGGCCTCTTCGTGCGCGGTCACAGCGTCCGGCAGCAGGGACACGGCACCGACAGTACCCTGGATGGTGTCCAGCAGGGTCAGACCGGTGAAGACGCGCATGGTCAGCTGCTTCTCTTCCTCAGTCAGGGTCTTCCAGGAGGGCACGTCGTTGCTCAGCGGCACCTTTTCCGGCAGCCAGAAGTTACCGGTCAGACGATCCCAAACCTCAAGGTCCTTCTCGTCCTCAATACGGTTCCAGTTGATAGCCTCGATCACGTGGTCGACGAGCTTCACCTTTTCGCTCATTAGTAATTCTCCGATTCTTAAGGGGCGGTTACGGTCCCACGCGCGCCCAACCGGTCGCGCAGGCGGTTTGCGTGTTCACCGTAACCGCCCCTTCCAGTCTTTAGTTATAGTGTGCCAGCTCAAGCTGAATGCGTCACAGCATTCGGGCTAGAGCATGCAGGATACGCAGCCTTCAACCTCGGTACCCTCAAGAGCCATCTGACGCAGACGGATGTAGTAGATGGTCTTGATGCCCTTACGCCATGCGTAAATCTGGGCGCGGTTGATATCGCGGGTGGTTGCGGTATCGCGGAAGAAGAGGGTCAGCGACAGGCCCTGGTCCACGTGCTGGGTTGCCACAGCGTAGGTGTCGATGATCTTCTCGTAACCAATTTCGTAGGAGTCCTGGTAGTACTCCAGGTTGTCGTTGGTCATGTACGGCGCCGGGTAGTAGACGCGGCCGAGCTTGCCTTCCTTGCGGATTTCAATCTTCGAAGCAATCGGGTGAATCGAAGAGGTCGAACCGTTGATGTAGGAGATGGAGCCGGTCGGCGGAACAGCCTGCAGGTTCTGGTTGTACATGCCGTACTGTGCCACGTCAGCAGCCAGCTGAATCCACTCTTCACGGGTGGGGATGTGGTGCTTAGCGAACAGTTCGCGGGTACGCTCGGTCTGCGGTGCCCATTCCTTCTCAATGTACTTGGCGAAGAACTCACCGGATGCGTACTTCGAGTTCTCGAAGCCCTCGAAACGCTGGCCGCGTTCCTTAGCAATCTGCATGGAGGCGCGGATTGCGTGGTAGGCGACGGTGTAGAAGTACATGTTGGTGAAGTCCAGTGCTTCTTCGGAACCGTAGTAGACGTGCTCGCGTGCCAGGTAGCCGTGCAGGTTCATCTGGCCCAGACCCACGGCGTGGCTCATGTTGTTGCCGCGCTCGATGGAGGGTACGGAGCGGATGTCGGACTGGTCGGAGACGGAGGTCAGCGAACGAATCGCGGTTTCCACGGTCTTGCCGAAGTCGTCGCCGTCCATGGTCAGTGCAATGTTCAGCGAACCGAGGTTGCAGGAGATGTCCTTACCGACGGTCTCGTAGCCGAGGTCAGCGTGGTAGGTGGACGGCTCAGAAACCTGCAGGATCTCGGAGCACAGGTTGGACATGATGACCTTACCGGCGATGGGGTTCGCGCGGTTGACGGTGTCTTCGAACATCACGTACGGGTAGCCGGACTCGAACTGGATCTCTGCGATGGTCTGGAAGAACTCACGCGCGTTGATCTTGGTCTTGGTGATGCGTGCATCGTCGACCATCTCGTAGTACTTCTCGGAGACGTTGATGTCGGAGAAGGGCACGCCGTAGATGCGTTCCACATCGTACGGGGAGAAGAGGTACATGTCCTCGTTCTTCTTCGCCAGCTCGAAGGTGATGTCGGGGATGACAACGCCCAGGGAGAGGGTCTTGATGCGGATCTTCTCGTCAGCGTTCTCACGCTTGGTGTCCAGGAAGGCGTAGATGTCGGGGTGGTGTGCATGCAGGTACACGGCACCGGCACCCTGACGTGCGCCGAGCTGGTTTGCGTAGGAGAAGGCGTCTTCCAGCAGCTTCATGACGGGGATAACGCCCGAGGACTGGTTCTCAATCTTCTTAATGGGCGCACCGGATTCGCGCAGGTTGGTCAGGGCGAATGCCACGCCGCCGCCGCGCTTGGAGAGCTGCAGTGCAGAGTTGATGGAGCGGCCGATGGACTCCATGTTGTCTTCCATGCGCAGCAGGAAGCAGGAGACGAGCTCGCCGCGCTGCTTCTTACCTGCGTTGAGGAAGGTCGGGGTTGCCGGCTGGAAACGGCCGGAGATGATCTCGTCCACGATGTCTTCGGCGAGCTTCTCGTTGCCTTCTGCCAGGAGCAGTGCGACCATGCAGACGCGGTCTTCAAAACGCTCCAGGTAGCGCTGACCGTCGAAGGTCTTGAGCGCGTAGGAGGTGTAGAACTTGAAGGCACCCAGGAAGGTCGGGAAGCGGAACTTCACGGCGTAGGCGCGCTTGAACAGGTTCTTAATGAACTGGAAGTTGTACTTGTCGAAGAGTTCCGGCTCGTAGTACTGGTTCTCGATCAGGTACTCGATCTTCTCTTCCAGGTCGTGGAAGAAGACAGTGTTGTTGTTGACGTGCTGCAGGAAGTACTGACGTGCAGCCTGGCGGTCTGCATCGAACTGAATCTGGCCGTTCTCATCGTAGAGGTTCAGCAGTGCGTTCAGTTCGTGGTAGCTCATACCCTTGAACTTCTCGGGCACGCTCTTGCCGCTGTGGCTCGCACCGAGAGTTTCTAGTGCTGAGGGCAGTTTTGCGTCCAAAATGCTTCCAATCCTTCGTTGACTTTTTCTACATCTGAATCGGTGCCCATGAGCTCAAACTTGAAGAGCACGGGCACTTCGCACTTCTTGGCGACAATGTCTGCCGCGATACCGAAGAGCGGACCAAAGTTGGTGTTGCCGGAGCCAATCACACCGAGCATATGCTGGCGATTTTGCTCCACGTTCAGGAATTTAACCACCTGCGGGGGAACGTTACCGGCGCCTTCAGGCTTGCCGTAGGTGGGGACGACGAGCACGAACGGCTCATCAAGAATGAGGGTGTCTTCGCCGGTGCGCAGCGGCAGGCGGAGGCGGCGGGCACGGATCTTCTCCACGAACTTGTGGGTGTTACCGGAGATGGAGGAGAAGTACACGATGAGTGGCGCTGTATCGTCCAGTTCGTCCGCGGTCGCTCGACCCTCGGAAGCATTGCGTGCATCCATAAGAATCTTGCGGATTTCTGCGTGCTCGTCGACGGGGTTGGGCGTGAGGGCGGTACTCAATCTGTACTCCTTATTCTCGTGGGCCGGTGTGGTTCCGTGCCGATTTTCCGTTTGTACGGGTTTCGGCAGGGTTGTTACGCTGCCAGAGCGTTGATCTTGTCGGGCTGGAAGCCGGACCAGTGCTCGTCGCCTGCAATGACGACGGGTGCCTGCATGTAGCCGAGGGACTTGACCATTTCGAGGGCCTGAGCGTCTTCGGTGATATCAACCTTGGTGTAGCTGATACCCTTCGCGTCGAGGGCGCGGTAGGTCATGTTGCACTGGACGCACTGGGGCTTGGTGTACACGGTCACTACCATGGGAGTGCCTCTTACTTTCTCCCGCTCGGGCGGGCTTATCTCGTGAATGAATCTGGCGTGTTTCGTCGGTGGTTCACCACGTGTTATTTACGGCGGGCGCTGTGCCGTCCACTGCCCCCTCCTAGTGGGGCGTGGCGGTTTCCTGCTCTGGGGCAGGGCGCCTAAAAGTGCCGTAGTGGTGGAACCGAGTATTAATACTACATCTAGTGTCGAGATTTTTCTGCACCACAAGATGATGTGGTGCGAGGGTCGTGTTTCGTTCGATAAACCCACAGTTGAACCCACTTAAGAGGGGGTGTCTACAGCTTATCCACACCCTGCCGCGGGGCTAGTTCGCCGTATTTTCGCGGGGTGTGCCGGGTTATCCACAGGTGGGGTTTAAGTTGGTCAGGATTTTTAAGGGTTCATTCGCCCGCTGAGTTGAGGTTCAGTTAACCTCATGTATGCGTTTGGGGGCATAAAACCCGGCAGATTCGGGCTTGATTTTAAAGAGATTTCCGCTCTCACCCGTTCTTGCGCGGAACGGCGCGGTTTTAAAGCAGAACGGACTTTCTTAAAGGCGGGGGTTAACCCCCTTCGAGCGGGTTTAAGCTATGTGATTAAGGCTGTAGAAAAGATTTTTAACTCTTTTTCAGCAGCCGGTGTGTCGTGGGTTTAAGTTGGTTAATTCCGCTGAAACACCAAAACCCACCGCATATACCGGCATTTCGCGGTATTTGCGGTGGGTTTACTGGGTATCCATGCTGGTTTTAGCAACCGGTGAGCAGTAACCGGCTAGAAATCGATCAGGCCCAGCTCGCGCAGCTTCTTGCTGAGCGTTACGCCATCGGTGGCTTCAATCCACAGCGGCGAGCGCATCATCTGTTCGGCGCGGTAGTCGCTCCACACGCGGCCGGAGGCGAGCATGGTCTCCCCCACGGTCAGGTTGCGGATGACGATTGCCGCCACGTTGTCCGGGTAGCGTACCGCGAAGCCGTTGTAGATGTACGGGTCGCGCTGCCCGTCGTCGCCGACGAGGATCCACTTCATCTGCGGGAATTCCTCGGCGAGGCGGCGCAGGGACTCGACCTTATGGTTGGTTCCGGAGCGGAACCAGCGGTCGGGGGTGGGGCCCCAGTCGGTGAGCAGGAACGTGCCGCGCGGGTAGCCGTTGCGGCTGAGGAAGCGGCGCAGGGTCGGGGTGATGTTCCAGGCGCCGGTGGACAGGTACATGAACGGCGCATCCGGGTGGCTACGGCGGATACGGTCAGTCATGACCGCCATGCCGGGGGTGGGGATGCGTGCGTGCTCGTCGAGAATGAAGGAGTTCCAGGCAGCGACGAGGGGGCGCGGCAGCATGGTGACCATGACGGTGTCGTCGACGTCCATGATGACGCCGAGCTTCTGGCTTTCGGGAACGATGTAGACGCTGGTTGCTACGGCGCGGGAGCCGGGCACGTACATGATGACTTCGTGCATGCCAGGGTCCAGGTCGATGCTGAGTTTGACGTCGAGTACGCCGCCGCGGTCGGTGTACGCCTCATACTTGGTGCCGTCGATGACGATGGTGACGGGCGCGTCGGACATTGCGGTTGCGGTGAAGGAGCGCCAGCCGCGCATGGGGTTGGCGGTGTCTTGGGTGCCTTCTACGACCTGTAGCAGGCGTTCGAGGTTGACCGTCTTGTAGAGTGCGCGGGCGATGATGCGGACCCAGCCGGGGTTTCCTTCGGAGGCGGCGCGTCCGTAGCCTTCGGTGGGCACGAGGATAGGCTCGCGACCGGCGGCGATGGCGCGCTTTTCGCGCCACCTGTGCAGCCGGTCTGCAACGCGATAGCCGATGTTGACTGCCTCGTCGGCAGCATCGTTCACAAGGTTGCGCAGTTCGTGAGTGCCCAAATTCTCCATCCCACTAGTGTAGCGGAGCGTTACCGGCTTGCGGCTTTAGGATTTTGTGTTCTTATACCTAGTTTTTATACCTATTAATACTGTGGTGCTGAGCGCAGGGTGTGATGTGCACATTATTTAGGGTGTATTCGCTGTTCAGATTCGTTCCTTGCAGGTGGGGGCGTTATCCTGGAGAGTATGACCCACTCACAGCCTAACCGCCGACTTTTTGTGCTCGGCACTGCTATGCTTCCGCTGATTGCTGCCTGCTCGAAGAAGTCGAATGACTACGACGGCACCAGCGGTAATTTCACTCCGTATCAGGCTGGCGGCGAGACCTCTGCTGCTACTCGCCCCGCACCCACGAATTCGCCGACGGTTGCCGCTGCTGGCAACCCGGTTGATAAGCCGCGCGAATGGCCCGGCATCGGCAACTCCCTCATTGGTGACGGCAAGTATGTTGCGTGGACTGTTGATGACGGCGCAAGCCCGGAGGCGATTCGCGGCTACGCTGAGTTCTCGAAGCGTACGAATACTCGCCTGACGTTCTTCATTAACGCTTCTTACACCGGTTTTAAGGAGCATGTGTCGTTACTGCGTCCGCTGGTTCAGAGTGGCCAGATTCAGGTTGCGAACCACACGTACAACCACGCTGACCTGACCACCCTGGATGCTGAGGGTGTGAAGGAAGAGCTGCAGCGTAACGAAGACGAGATTATGAGCATGTTCGGTGTCTCGTCGAAGCCGTACTTCCGCCCGCCGTACGGCCGCTACAACGATGCGGTGCTGAAGGCTGCCGGTGAGATTGGTTTTACCCGCCCGGTCATGTGGAACGGCACTACCGGCGACGAGGCGAAGACCAGCTCCCGTGTGATTTACATGCGCTGCATCCGCTACATGCTGCCGCAGCAGATTGTGCTGGGTCACTTGAACTACGAGACGATCATCCCGATCCTCGATAAGGTGAAGGGCCTGCTCGATGACCGCGGCCTGACTGCGGTGACGGTTCGTGACTACTACGGTGACGCATCCGAGGAAGAGATTAAGGCGGCGGCTCCTTCGCCGACCCCCACCCCGGAGGAGAACACCCCCTCCCCCGAGGCGACTACGGAGGCGCCGGCCCCTACCCCGGAGCCGACTACTGAGGCTCCGACTCAGGCGCCGACTACCCGCTATGAGGATGAGGTAGCGGCTACCCAGCAGGCTACGACTGCACCTGCGGCGGCAACCACTACGGCTCCGCCGGCTCGTGCGACCGCCGCACCTGCGGCTACTGCCACTACCGCACCGGCGGCTGCCCGCCGATAGGGTCGCGTATTTCGCGTGTGCTAAGCCCCCTTGACCCGGTTCCTGTACGGATATTCCTGTGCAGAAGATTCTGTACGAACCGGCGCGAGGGGGCTTTGCCGTACCCGGCGGGAATAAACCCTGGGGAACACCCGCTGGGGAATAGCCGGGAATAAACACGGCAGCCAGGGCGTTAGGTGAGCATACAGGCGGCAGTGTGCCGCATCCGAGTATGAGAGGAATAGATAACATGCGTATTGATATTTGGTCCGATATTGTGTGCCCCTTCTGCTACGTGGGCAAGCGTAACCTGGAGCAGGCGCTCGCCGAGTTTGAGCACCGTGACGAGGTTGAGGTGGTGTGGCATAGTTTTGAGCTGGACCCGTCGGCTACGGAGCATCCTGCCGGTTCGCTACCTGAGATGATTGCTAAGAAGTACTCCATGCCCTTGGAGCAGGCGATTGCGAGCCAGGAGTCGTTGGCGGAGCGTGCCCGCGAGGTAGGTTTGGATTTCAATTGGCGGCAGGCACGCTACGGTAACACGTTTGATGCGCACCGCGTGATTCAGTATGCGGCGGAGCAGGGTTTGGCGTCGGCGGCGCAGGAGGCGTTTAAGCTGGCGTACTTTACGCAGGGCCGGTCGGTGCAGGATCACGAGTCGATTCTGGATATCGCCTCTGAGATTGGTTTGGATACCGCCGAGGTTGAGGCGGTGTTGAAGAGCGACCGTTACGCGGAGCAGGTGCGTGCTGATGAGCAGTTGGCGCACCAGCTGGGTATTAACGGTGTGCCGTTTTTCTTGTTTGAGTCGAAGTGGGCGGTGAATGGTGCGCAGCCTGCGGAGGCGCTGGTGCAGGCGCTGCGTCATGTGTGGGAGCAGACCCATCAGGTTGAGTTGTTGAACCCCCTAGCGGGCGCCTCGAGTAACACGGCGGGTGACGGTACCGCGGAGGCAGGCTCGGCTACTGCTGGCGCGTCCTGCGATGTGAACGGCAACTGCTCCTAGCGGCGGCGGCTCTGGGCAACGGTTCTGGCTAGTGCTGCCCGCTAGAGCTATCCCAGTGGGGGCGCTACTCCCCTAGCGCCTCCGGCTGGTGCCCCCTCCCAGATATAGCGAATATATAGCGAAGCCCCCCGTGCCGGTTCTTGTATGAACCGGTACAAGGGGGCTTTGCCGTGCCGGGTTGGTGTTTCTTCCCTTGTCAGAATGTTTGAAAGGCTCAATAGTGCCTGCGGGTGGGATAGTTTTCCTTTACACTTGAGTGTGTGTTCTACGGTGAACACCCTTGTCCACTCACTTTATAAAGGAATATTGTGTTGAAAATTCACGCCGCGACCGCTGGTGTTCTTGCGGGTGCTCTGCTGCTGACCGGCTGCTCTTCGTCTGTCCGTGCTCCGAAGGTCACGCCCTCTGCTTCGTCGACGTCTGCTTCTGCGTCCGCTTCCGTTTCGGCTACCCCTAGTTCTTCTCCGACGCCGAGTGCGTCCGCAACTCCTTCGGAGTCTCCGGTTCCGACGACTGAGGCTCCCGCGCAGGCTCCGGCTGCTGAGGTACCTTCCGCGCAGGCTCCGGCGGCTCCGGTTTCTGAGGCTCCCGCGCAGCAGGCTGAACCTGTTCAGCAGGCGCCGGTAGCTACGGAGGCGCCCGCCCAGCAGGTGCCCGCGCAGGCTCCGGCGGCTGAGGCTCCTGCTCAGCAGGCACCGGCTCAGCCTGTTCAGCAGGCTCCGGCGCAGTCGAGTGTTTATTACAAGAATTGTGATGCGGTACGTGCAGCTGGTGCGGCACCGTTGCATCGTGGCGAGCCCGGTTACCGTCCTGGTCTTGATTCCGATGGTGACGGCGTGGCGTGCGAGCCAAAGAAGAAGCACTAGGCTTCTGCCCGTTCTTATAGCGAAAGCCCCCTCGTACTATTTCCAGTACGAGGGGGCTTCGTCATATCAGCTTAGAATCCGCGCGGGGTAAGAACCTGCGGGCAGCAGGGCTAGCGCGGCTGGTAGGCGCGGGCACGCTCAGCGCGAGCACGGCGCGCCTCCGCATCCTGCAGGACCGGCACCAGCATACGCACCAGCTGGCCCATACCGCGCACCACCAAATTCAGCCACAAACCCACAGACCACACCGCCGCCACACGCGGATGCCCCGAGCGCACCCACCGCACACCCAAAAAAGACAGCGAGTAATACAGCAGAAGCAGCAACGACTCACGGAAACGGTGCACCTGCCGAAGGATAGGGTTCTGAGGAAGCTTCATCATGCCTCCCAGTATACCCACCGGAACCCCCGCCAGGACTCCCCCGCACTACCCGTAATAGTCACGAATCGTCACCGTCGTCAAACCGCGCCGATCCAACAAACCCCGAATACGGTCCAGCTCAGACACCACACCCCGATAATTCAAATGCCCAATCACAATATGCTGAGCCAAAGCGTACTTCTCCGCATAGGCATACACCTCAGCCGAAGAAATATTAGACGAATCCGCCAACGACCCGTACCACAGCACCGGGCGCGTAAAACCACACGACGCCGCAGCCGCCAACACGCGCTCATCATAATACCCGTACGGCGGGCGGAAATACGGCTTCGAAGACACCCCAAAAAGCCGCATAATCTCCTCATCATTACGGGTCAGCTCACGCACAATCTGCTCATCCGTCAGGCTCGTCAACGCCGCATGACTATACGTATGGTTCGCAATCTGCAACTGACCGCTCTTCACCAGCGGCAACAACAGGTCACGATACTGCCTAAACGCCGGGTACTGACCATTAATAAAGAAAGTGAGGCGCGTGCCGGTACGGTGAGCAAACTCCGCGTAGGCGCGCACCACCTCCGGGTCGGCGCCGTCATCAACCGTCCACGCAATATACTTGCCCTCACCGGGCAGGCCGGTCTGCGGGCCAGTCCAGGCACGCGCTGCAGGAACCGGGTTCGACGAGGTCGCAGTCGCAGAAGCGGTCTTAGACACCTCGGCGGTCGGGGATGCAGCACCCGTTGCGGAGCCAGCCGCAGATGCGGACGGGGTAGCCGCAGAGCTTGCCGAAGCAGTCGCAGAGGCACTACCTGAGGCACTACCTGAGGCTGACCCGCCAGCCGACGCTCCGTGGGTGCCTTCCGCCGCGGACGGGGTGCAGCCGGTCATTCCAAGACCCAGCACGCCGAAGCTCACCGCGCCCAGACCAAAGGTACCAACATGCCGCAAAAGTTCCCGTCGCCCTATGGAGGCGCGGGCAGAGTCGCCCGATACCATTCGGTCAGTAGCGGGGTTGACGATAGCGGATTGACGAGGAGCAATAGGTGTTTCTGAGTGTGGAACAGTGTTCATATTATGAGTGTATGATGAGACCACCGTTAGATATCGAAAAATTCAAAATATTACGCAATGATTAATAGCGCCGCGAATAAAGAACCTTTACACGCATTCGTTCCACTCGCTCAATGAAGCTCGCCGAAGACCATGCTCAGCGCACTAAACTACCCGCAGGCCAGGTAATCCGGGTATTCCAAGTAGCCCAGGCAATCCAGCTACAGCTACAGCTCCAACCACAGCGCAAGGTGCAATTCTAAGTACAGCAAGGCCCCTCCCCCAGAACGCATTCACAACGCACCCGGGAAAGGGGCCCCAATACATAAGTTCACGCAACCGTACGACCAAGTACGCAGAAACGGCCAAGTAGGCGGAGAGAAACCTACTCGGATTCCGAAGCTACCGGCTGCTGCGCCTCAGCGGGCTGGTCCACCACAGCAGGCTGCACCGTCTCAGCGGGGTCTAGCGCATTCAGCGCCTCCAGTGCCGCCGCCTCCGCAGCCTCTTCAGCGTCAGCCTCAGCCACACGCTCAGCATCCGACTCGGCAGAAGTCACCGCCGCCGGGTTCGTCAGAACCTTCACACCCATGCTGCGCAGCGCATCCGTGTTCGTGATCGTCTCGTCATTATCAATCAGATACACCTTGTACCCGTCATTCCGCAGGCGACGCATCAGCTCCAGGAGCATGCTCTGAGCGACCTCATCCACCGCGTACACGCGCGTCACGTCCAGGGCAATCTTCGAACCCTCCATCGGGGATTCCACAATCTCACGAATCACGCGCTCCACACCCGCAAAACGGATGCGGCCCTGCAACTGAATCAGGCGCATCGACTCGTCCCCCGAACCGATCTGGTAGTTCGCGCGCAACGCCGACCGAGCCACCGTCGGAACGTTCATCACGTGCATGCCCATGTCATCAGAGAACTGCTCGAACAGCTCCACGCCGCGCACACTGTTACCGTGACCGTCCAGGCGCGGCGAGAACGTCGCCACACCCAGCTGACCGGGCACCGCACCAATAATGCCGCCGCCCACGCCGCTCTTCGCCGGAACACCCACCTGGGTCGCCCAGTCGCCCGCCGCGTTATACATACCGCACGTGAACATGACGCTCAGCACCTGACGCACCACCGTCTTAGGAACCACCTGCTCACCCGTCACCGGATGCACACCATAGTTCGCCAAAGTCGCCGCCATCAACGCCAAATCCTTGACCGTCACCATCAGCGAGCACTGGCGGGTATAACCCTGCACCGCCACGGTCGGGTCACCGGTCAGGATGCCGTGGCCGCGCAGCATGTGCGCAATCGCGTAGTTGCGGTGCGCGTGCTCCAGCTCAGACTCGTACACGCGCTCATTCACCGACAGGCGGCGGCCCGCAAACGCAGACAGACCAGAAATGACGCGCTCCATGCGCTCGCCCTGCGTCGCACCGGGAGGGCCCACCAGCGAATGGGTGGTAATCGCGCCGGCGTTAATCATCGGGTTCAGCGGCTTACCGGAGCCGTCCTCCAGGGACAGCTCGTTGAACGGCTCACCGGAAGGCTCCACGCCCACCTTCGCAAGCACGTCATCATAGCCGCGGTCCGCGAGCGCCAGGGCGTACACGAACGGCTTAGAAATCGACTGGATCGTGAATTCCACATCGGAGTCACCGGCGGCGTACTGCTCACCATCAACCATAGCGATGGACGCGGCAAGCTTGTCCGGGTCCACGGCGGCAAGTTCCGGAATGTAGTTTGCCAACTCACCGGAGGTATCAGAAGCGACCGACTCGAGGGTCTCGGTCAGGTAAGTGGCAATAGGTGAATGCATAGTGTTCCGTATCTGCTGCTAATCGTGGTTGTTCTCGTCAAAAATTTCAGGATGCGCCCGCCCACTGTTCCGTTTCGGCTAGGCTGAGGCGCTCATCGTTGCAGGCTGCCGCGGCTACCAAACTAAAGAGTCTGCCAGCGAGCCTGTCAAAGTGTGTGGGTGAGGAGCGCCTTTTGCTCCCTAAAGAGTGTATCTTTTGCGTGTTGAAGCCACCAAATATAACGGTCGGTACTCCCCCGCTATTTCGGCACGCAGACATCGCACACGCAAGGTTTTCAGGTGGTCTAGGGGTTCAGGTGGCTTACGGGTGGCGAACCGAATCCGGCTCGCGACCGCCCAGCTCGGCAGTCTCCAGCTGGAAGGTCGAGTGCTCCACCGACACCTCAAAATGGCTCGCCACACACGAACGGATACGGTCCAGAATCGCCACCGCAGAACCGTCACGGAAGCACGAATCGGCAACCACCACGTGCGCGGTCACCACCGGCAGGCCGGTCGCCACCGTCGAAGCGTGCACATCGTGCACCTCCACCACACCGTCAACACTCAAGATATGCTCACGCATCGCGTCCAGGTCCAGGCCGTCCGGGGTGAACTCCATGAGCACCGCCGTGGTCTGCTTCATCAGACGCGCCGCACGCGGCACAATCAGCGCCGCAATCAGCAGACCGGCAAGGGCGTCCGCCTGGTAGAAGCCGGTCAGCCAAATCACGATAGCCGCCACGATCACGCCCAGCGAACCCAGGGCGTCATTGAGCACCTCCAGGAACGCGGCACGCATATTGAAGTTCGCATTCCTCGCCGTAGCCAGCACCGCAATACCAATAGCGTTCGCCACCAGGCCAACCACACCAAAAATCAGCAGTTCAATGCCGGGCACCTCTGGCGGGGCGAACAGGCGATGCACGCCCTCCACCGCCGTGTAGATACCCACCGCCAGCAGCAGCACCGACTGCCCGAGGGCGGCAAGTACCTCAATACGGCGGAAACCCCACGTGCGGCGGGAGGTCGCGGGGCGCGTCATGAGCGAAGCCGCAGCGAGCGCCACCAGCAGGCCCGAGGCATCCGCCAGCGCGTGCGCCGTATCGGTCAGCAGCGCAAGACTTCCCGTAACCAACGAACCAATCGCCTGCGCCAACACAATAACGACCGCCAAGCTGAACGCAATCAGCAGGCGCGGACGCATCGAGGCGGCGTCCTCCGGGCTCGGGGCATGCGAATGGTCGTGCCCATGGTGATGCCCGTGGTGGCCGTGATGTGCGTGCGCTCCCATGCGCTTCTCCTCAACTATGAACTGCGTTGTCGACTATCGAAAGTTATCGGCAGATAGCAAAATCGCCCGATTCACAAGAACCGGGCGAAAAGCTCCTCAACCGAGGAAAACGTGGAGATAAGGGGACTCGAACCCCTGACCCCCTGCATGCCATGCAGGTGCGCTACCAGCTGCGCCATATCCCCATATTCTGTTAGTGACCTCAACGAGGCAACATGAATATATTACACACACCACGGACAACGATGCAAACCAGCGCACACAAAAATCTAAAAAAGTTCCGAGGCAACCAGGCAGGCAGAAAGGGCAATCAGGTCATCAGAAAGGGCACCCGGGCGGGCAGAAATACCCTCGAAATACGCAGAAAGGGGCGGACCCCGCGGCACCATACGGCGCCAACAGAGCCCACCCCTCATCAGCTAAAAATCAAACGGAAGCCTACGCCTCATCCTGAGCGGGAATGATGCGTGCAGCATCTTCCTCAGTCTCACCCTCGATGTCGAAGGGAGCCTCGTTCTCAACACCCAGCTCAATACGCGGAGCCTCAGCCCACAGACGATCCAGAGCGTAGAACTCGCGGTCCTCCTCATGCTGAACATGCACGACAATATCACCGAAGTCCAGCAGAATCCAACGACCCGAGGAACGACCCTCACGGCGAACCGGTTTCAGGTCAGCCTGCTCACGCAGAGCGTCCTCAACCTCATCCGCAACAGCGTTCACGAGGCGCTCATTGTGGGCAGAAACCACCAGGAAGCCATCAATCAGACCCATCGCGTCGGATGCATCCACAGCGAACAGGTTAGTTCCCTGCTTCTCCTCCGCAGCGCGGGCGGCAATGCGCAGAGCCTCAATCGAGGACTGTGCAGCAGTCATATTTTCCTTTCTTGCCGGCAGAACACCCGCCGGCAACACCCGCAACAGGGGTGCATTGTTCACGGCCTACTTAGGGCCAAAAATCATAATCAGACCAACAACGACCAGGGCGAGCAGTAGCACAATCCACAGCCACGCCAGGGAGGGCTTCTGTGCAGGCTGCAGAACCTCTTCAGTCTTCTCAACAGCGCTCTCAGAAGCAGAGTCTTCCCCAGTTTTCTTCGACTCAGCTTCCTTCGACGCTGCTTCCTTTGACTCGGCTTCCTTCGAAGCCTCAGCAGAAGCAACCGAAGCAGACTTCGACTCAGCCGACTTAGACTCTTCATCCTCGGAGCCCTTGTCGGACTCTTCGGCAGTCTTCTCGACCAGTGCCTCGTCGGGATCCTGACGATCCACCATGCGCTGCAGCAGCTCCTCAACCTCATCCGGGCTCAGAGCTACAGTCGGGTCGCCGTCCACCGAATCTACGGTATCCCCTGCGGAGGCGCTATCCAGCACGCTCAGGTCAAGACCCTGCGCGTTCACCGCGCTCACGCGGGTGGGTAGCTCATCAGCAGACTCTTCAACCTCAACGGCCTCTTCCTCAACGGAAGCAGCCTCGGTCTGCTCAGCCTCAATATCAGAGCTGTCCAGCTCCTCAACCTTCGGCTCATCCCGCACCAGGTACTGGTGCAGCTCGGGTTCCGGCTTCTCCTCCTTGACCACGGCGATAACCGGGATCGAAGAAGTCATCGGGTTATTCACCGCGGAGGGGCTGGTCGCATCCACACGATTCTGCGCGATCTCTTCGGGGCGCAGAACACGCAGGCTACTGGTCAGAGGAGCAGGCTCGTGCAGCTTCTCCTCATCGTTCGCCTCAGTGTCAATCTTGCCCTGAGCCGCCAGTGCCGCAAAACGACGCTGAACAGCCAGAACCTGCGGGTCAATAGCATTCGTATAAATCACGGAGCCCATGTTCTCAACAGGCTTCGCGGGCTCACCGCGGCGGGCCGCACGCAGGTACTCGGCAACTTCTTCACGGTAACGGGCAAGACGGCGCGGACCCATCACCTTAGTAGGCGGCGGCACCTCAATGCCGTCCTCGGTCACGTACGTCTCGTAGAGGTACGCTTCGTCCTCGCTATAGGGCTTCGAACCCGTAGCTTCACTCATGTGTTCCCTCATTATTCGTCGATTGGGGTGCCTGCCCAGACTCATCCTTCACGCGGGGCAAGCCGTCACGGTACGCGGTCAAGGCGTCCTTCTTGTACAGGCCGTACTTAGCGATGTACTGCACCACACCATCGGGCACCAGGTACCAGATGGGGGCGTCTTCAGCTGCGCGGCGACGAATATCGGTCGAAGAAATCGCCATCGCAGGAATCTTCAGGGTCGTAATATGACGACCCTCAGCCATCGGCGGATCCAGCTCATGATCGGGGCGGGTCACGCCCACAAAAGTCGCCAAATCCCACAGCTTATGGGCATTGCGCCAGGTCATAATCTGGCTAATCGCGTCCGCACCGGTAATGAAGAACAGGTCAGCGTCCGGGCGCAGGGCACGCAGCTCGTTAAGCGTATCAAAGGTGTAGGTGGCGCCGCCACGGTCAATATCAATACGGCTCACCGTAAAACGCGGGTTCGACGCGGTCGCAATCACCGTCATCAGGTAGCGATGCTCAGCGTCACTCACGTGCCGCTCCCCCACCTTCTGCCAGGGCTGACCGGTCGGAACGAACACGACCTCGTCCAGATCGAACACGGCGGCAACCTCACTAGCCGCCACCAGGTGTCCGTGATGAATCGGATCGAAAGTTCCACCCATCACGCCCAGACGCACCCGACCGGGAATGCGCGGGGGAATCGATTCGGTGCTCGGAGCACCAAAATCAAGGTGAACAGGCTGGTCAGTCACAAATGCCGTCCTTGCTGGGGACAGAGACCGCACCACAGCAGCTTAAGGAGCCACCACAGGTGCGGATGCGGGCAGGTTACACAGAAGGTACGCAACACCGAAAACGGCCCGCGTACATTCCCCTCTATGCTACCTGCTTGCGGTCAAAAAAACCGAAATGACGGGGGTGAGCTAAGCCGCCAGTGGAATACCCAGCCAGCACGCCCGACCACAGGTTCACCGCAGGCTCACCCGCATATTCCGACGCACACATCCGGTACGAGAGGTAACCATAACCGCAACCGCAGAGCACCCAAGAAAGCGCTGCGCATATAAGAAAGCGCCGCGCACCGGAGCAAACCCCGGTGCGCGGCACCATTCACTGTCTAGGCAACAGCTAACGCTTGGCTACTAGTCGTCGATGTTCGGCATGTCGATATTCTCGTCGACCTTGCCTTCCTTCAACTTCTTGCGGTACTCAACCGACTCGGTCCACACGCCTGCAACACGCTCGGACTCCAGCTCGGCACGAGCCTCCGCCTTCGCGTCCATACGCTCCTTGTACTCCACACGCTTCTGCGCACGAGTCGGGCGAATAATCTCTTCCAGACGGGCGTCCGTACCGCGCGGGGAGGACAGCAGCTCAGCGCCACCGACCATGGTCGGCTCCCAATCGAAGATCACCGAGTTGTCGTTCTCGCCAATCACCACGGCGTCACCGGCACGAGCACCAGCCTTGAACAGCTCATCCTCAACGCCCAGGCGCGCCAGGCGGTCCGCCAGGTAGCCGACAGCCTCATCATTATTGAAGTCAGTCTGCTGAATCCAACGCTCAGGCTTCTCACCGATCACGCGGAACAGCGGCTCAAGGTTACGCTCCTCGCGGCGAATAGTGAACTCCTGCTTCTTCTTACCGCGGAAGCCCTTCGGGCGAACCACAGGAGCCTCAACAACCACGCGCTCCGCTTCCTTCTCGGCAGCGGCACGAGCCTCGCGGTCTTCCTCAACGAGCTTTGCCATCGCAAAGATCAGGGGCTTCAGACCCTCATGGGAAGCCGTCGAAATCTCGAAGACCTTGAAGCCCATCTCCTCAAACTCGGGGCGAACAAACTCCGCCAGCTCACGAGCCTCAGGAACATCAATCTTATTGAGCACCACAATCTGCGGACGCTCATGCAGCGGCACGGTCACACCCGCAGTCGGGTCAACCTCATAGTTCTGCAGCTCGCCGCGAATCACCTCAAAGTCACTAATCGGGTCGCGGCCCGGCTCCAAAGTAGCGCAGTCAATCACGTGCACCAGAGCCGAAGAACGCTCCACATGGCGCAGGAAGCGGTGACCCAGACCGCGGCCCTCCGAAGCGCCCTCAATCAGACCCGGAACATCCGCCACGGTGTAGCGAACATCGCCCGCCTGCACCACACCCAGGTTCGGGATTAGGGTGGTGAACGGGTAATCAGCAATCTTCGGACGCGCCGCAGAAATCGCAGCAATCAACGAAGACTTACCCGCCGAGGGGTAACCCACCAGAGCCACATCCGCAATGGACTTGAGCTCCAGAACAATATCAGCCTCTTCACCGGGGGTGCCCAGCAGAGCAAAACCGGGAGCCTTACGCTTAGCCGAAGCCAACGCAGCGTTACCCAGACCGCCCATACCGCCGCGGGCAGCAACATACTCGTCGCCCACACGCAGCAGGTCAGCCAAAACATTACCCTCGCGGTCCTTCACCACAGTACCCTGCGGCACGGTCAGAACCAGGTCCTCACCGTTAAAACCGTGGTGCATATCGCCACGACCAATATCGCCATTCGGGGCGTGCTGATGCGGGCTGTGGTGGTACTCCAGCAGGGTCGTGGTCTGGTTATCCACGCGCAAAATCACCGCGCCACCATTACCACCGTTACCGCCGTTAGGGCCGCCCAGGGGCTTAAACTTTTCACGTCGCACGGAGACGCAGCCGTTACCTCCGCGACCGCCAGATACATGCAAGACCACGCGGTCCACGAATTCTGCCACGGGTTCTCCTTATCTTGGAAAATCTTCACTTCGCCACCGCACGGCACACACCAATCATGCTGCGGATGCGGCGGCAGGCGCGACCGGGTTGGGGTGCGCCTCATCGTGGAGCCCAGCACAGGCTGGCATCCACGGCATTCGAGGTCATAGCGAGAGGGGGTAGACTAACGCCTACCCCCTCTGCCCTAGCGGTGAGTATTACTCAGCTGCTGCCAGGATGTTAACGACCTTGCGGCCCTTGCGGGTACCGAATTCGACGGTGCCTGCTGCCAGAGCGAACAGGGTGTCGTCGCCACCGCGGCCAACGTTCAGGCCGGGGTGGAAGTGGGTGCCGCGCTGGCGAACGAGAATCTCGCCTGCGTTGACGGACTGGCCGCCGTAGCGCTTAACACCGAGGTACTGGGGGTTCGAGTCACGGCCGTTACGGGTGGAGCTTGCGCCCTTCTTGTGTGCCATTCTGTATTCCTACCTTAGGGTTGAATTCCGGTCGTTTCGATTACGCGTTGATAGCGGTAATCTTGACGGTGGTCAGCTCGGCGCGGAAGCCCTGACGCTTCTTGTAACCGGTCTTGTTCTTGTACTTCTGAATAACGATCTTCGGACCGCGCAGGTCCTCAACCTTCTCAGCAACAACCTTGGCGGAAGCCAGGGACTTTGCGTCAGCGGTGACCTTGTCACCGTCGACGAGCAGCAGCACGGGCAGCTCGATGGTGCTGCCGGGCTCGCCTGCAACACGGTCAAGGGTAACGAGGTCGCCTACGGAAACCTTCTCCTGGCGGCCGCCAGCGCGTACAATCGCGTATGCCACTATGGGACTCACTTTTCTCGACAACTTGCTTCTTGAATCTCACACGAATGAGCAGCCTGCGCTTTCATTGCTGTGCGCCCTCCCCCGCCAGTCGAATAACCGCGAACAAGGAGGAACGGCCCGTGCGTTCCGACGGGATTGCCCGCCGAAGCCAACACGCGAGGCTCACCGGTGGTGTCTCTCTCCCGCACGTTCCAAACTCAGCCGAATGCTCGACCGCGCCGAAGACGATGCGGGTGGGAGCGGTGTCTCCCGCTGGCCCTGCGTCGATAGGGCTTCACTGAGATAAACACCAGTCCTTAAGGATACGGCATGATCTACGCGCCGCGCAATAGATAATTTTGCGGAACGCTCGAAGTCGGCACGTGATGCTCCTCTAATACTGCACCGCACTCTTAATAGCGCCTTTAAAATGACGCAGCACACGCACAGAAAAAAATAGCCTCGGTAGGGAAGTTCCGGCTCGCCCTACCGAGGCTATCTCATATACAACACACCATCGGAATTCCGATGATCGGAAGCTAAAGACTAATCGTCCTTACCTTCACGCTTAATGTCGGCAGCAGCAACGCCAATGCCGAACAAGACAGGGGCCGAATCGTCATCAGACACCGGAACCACATCCGCAACAGAAGCGGAAGCAACCACGGAACCCTCAGCACGCTCGGAAGCGTCCACGGTCACGACCTGAGCACCGGCACCGGCACTCGAAGCCGCACGGCGAGTGCGACGCTTACGCGGGGTCGAACCGGGCACCTGAGCCGCAGGCTTCTGAGCCTCCCCAACCGGAACCTCAGCCTCAACCACTGCGGGAGCTGCGCCCACCACACCGGTCACAGCCGGAGCACCAATCACGCCGGTCACAACCGTGCGAGGCTCAGACTTCTCAACCTTATCAGACTTTGCGGCTGCCTGCTCAGCGCGCTTCTCATCAGCGGCGCGACGAGCACGGCGGCGGGACGCACGCGGAGTCTCACGAACATCCTCAATGCGCAGGTCCTCACGCTCAACACGCTTGGAATCCTGAGCCTTCTGCACACCCGAGTTTACCTCAGCGGAGGTTGCCTCAGCGTTCTGCTGCTCGCGGCTCTGGCGCTTGGACGAACGACGCTCCTCCAAACGATCCTCACGGCCCGAACGGAACGACTCACCCTCAGCACGGGCAAGACGGCCAGCCTTCTGAGAAGCACGAGCCTTCGCCTCACCGGCGCGAATCGCCTCAAAACGATCCGAAGAGCGGGTAAAGCGCGGGTCAAGCTCCGGGTCAACGTGGTGCTCGTCCTCCAGCGCACCCGCGCCGGAACCCTCCACAGCGGCAATATCCGCATCGGTCAGCTCACGGCGCTGGCGGTTACGAGAAGACTTCTTCTCGCCACGCTTGGACGAACGACGCTCCTCCGAACGTTCCTGATCCGAACGGCCCTCAGCAGAGTCCTTCGAGGAACCCTCAGCGGACTCCTCCTCCACGCGGTCGAACGCGCTCGCCAGCTGCTCCAGGGAGAAACCGCCCTGCTCGCCAACCCAGTTGCCCTCGGTGACCTCAGCGACCTTGTCTTCACGCTGAGCGACCTCCGCGTGAGCCTGCTCGCTGGCGGCCTCGGCAATGCCCTGAATCTCCTGCTCAAGCGAAAGCTCAGCGGTCTCCGCGCGGCGCGAACGCTTGCGGCGCTTACGCTTCTTGCGGGTCGAAGCGGTCTCCTCCGAAGCTTCCTCGCTGTGAGCGGATGCGGCAGCCACCGCAGCCATAGCGTTACGGCGCTCAGCCTTCTTCGACTCCAGAGCATCCTGCTTCTGCTGGTCACGAGAATCCTCGCGGGCAGCCGCACGGCTACGCTTACGGTCATTACGCTCATGGCGGTGAATGTAATCCGACGCGCCACCGCTACGACCGCTCAGCGGCTGATCGTGAACCACCAGGCCACGACCGCCACACTGCTCACAGGGCTCCGAGAAGACCTCAAGCAGACCGGTACCCAGACGCTTACGGGTCATCTGAACCAGACCCAGCGAGGTCACCTCAGCCACCTGGTGCTTGGTACGGTCACGGCCCAGGCACTCAATCAGGCGACGCAGAACCAGGTCGCGGTTCGACTCAAGCACCATGTCAATGAAGTCAATGACGATAATGCCGCCGATATCGCGCAGACGCAGCTGGCGGACAATCTCCTCAGCAGCTTCCAGGTTGTTCTTGGTGACGGTCTCCTCCAGGTTGCCGCCGCTACCGGTGAACTTACCGGTGTTCACGTCCACCACAGTCATGGCTTCGGTGCGGTCAATCACCAGCGAACCACCCGAAGGCAGGTACACCTTACGATCCAGAGCCTTCGCCAGCTGCTCGTTGATGCGGTAGTGGTCGAAGAGGTCATCCTCGCCATCCCACTGCTGCAGGCGGGAAACCAGGTCCGGCGCCACGTAGGTCACGTACGCCTCGATGGAATCCCAGGCGTTCTCTCCCTGAACAATCATCGCGGTGAAGTCCTCGTTGAAGACGTCACGCACGGTCTTAATCATCAGGTCGGGCTCCTGGTAGAGCATCTCCGGAGCCAGTACCTTACGGGAGTTAGCCTTCTCCTGAATCTCTTCCCACTGCGCACGCAGACGGTTAATATCGTGGGTCAGCTCCTCCTCAGAAGCACCCTCCGCCGCGGTACGAACAATCACGCCAGCACCCTCGGGCAGCTTGTCCTTCAGAATCTTCTTCAGGCGAGCACGCTCGGTGTCGGGCAGCTTGCGGGAAATACCGGTCATCGAACCGCCCGGCACGTACACCAGGAAGCGACCGGGCAGGGAAACCTGGCTGGTCAGGCGGGCACCCTTGTGACCAATCGGGTCCTTGGTGACCTGCACCAGAACCGAATCGCCGGGCTTCAGGGCGTTCTCAATCTTGCGGGGCGCACCGTCCAGACCGGTAACATCCCAGTTGACCTCGCCCGCGTACAGCACAGCGTTGCGGCCGCGTCCAATGTCAACGAACGCAGCTTCCATGGAGGGCAGAACGTTCTGAACCTTACCCAGGTACACGTTGCCAATCAGGGAATCCTGCTGGGTCTTGGACACGAAGTGCTCAGCCAGCACGCCGTCCTCAAGCACGCCAATCTGGATGCGGCCGTCCTTCTGACGAACCAGCATCTGACGGTCCACGGACTCGCGGCGAGCCAAGAACTCAGCCTCAGTCACGATGTGGCGGCGGCGGCCCAGGGAGCGGGACTCGCGGCGGCGCACACGCTTCGCCTCCAGGCGGGTAGAACCGCGCACACCGGTCACGGTGTTGGATGCGTGAGAGTCAGCCAGGCGCGGCGCACGCACCTTGGTGACGGTCTCAACGTCATCATCAACGCCGCCCTCAATCTCAATATCCTCGGTACCGCGGCGACGGCGACGGCGACGGTGGCTCGTCACCTCAGCCTCAGCGGCAGCCTCCTCGCGGCGGCGCTCCATGCGCTCCTTACGCTTCTGCTCCTCGGCAGCGGCGCGGCGTGCTTCACGCTCCAGCTTGGCGGCAACAGCGAGCTCGCTCAGCTCCTCCGGCTCGGGCGCCATGAACAGCGGCATCGCACCCATGGGGGTACGCGAGCGCAGTTCCTGCAGCTTCTCGCGCTGCAGGTCGCTAATGGTCTTTACCGGCTCGGGAGCTTCTGCGGGCTCCTCAGCCGCGGGCTCCTCAGCAGACTCTTCTGCGGCAGGTGCCTCAGGTGCAGCTTCTTCGGTTGCGGATTCTTCAGCAACCGCAGCAGCCTCGGCGGGCTGCTCTGCGGCAGCCTCTTCAGCGGGATCTTCAGCCTTCTCAGCCGGTGCGGGGGTTACGACCTCAACCTTGGCGGTCTCTTCCTTCACCTCAACGGCAGGCTCGGCAGACTCAGCGGCGGGGGCAACAACTTCCTCCACCTTCGCGGTCTTCTCCACGGTCTCGGTCTTAGCAACCTTCTCAACCTTGGCGACCTCTTCAACCTTCGCGGTCTTCTCGACGGTCTCGACCTTTGCGGTCTTCTCCTCAACAGCAGGCTCAGCCGCCTTCTTCTCAGCAGCCGCAAACAGGCTATCGAGGGTAGAAGCAACCTCGGTCTCAGACGCAACGGGAGCGGCAACCTTCGGTGCCGGCGCGTGCTTAGCCTTAGCATTACGCAGGTTGGTCAGGCCAGCAGCAATCGCCTCATCCAGGGGAACCTCAGGAGCCTTCTCCTTCTTCGGGCGACCCGGACGGCGGCGCTCAGCACCCTGCTGAGCCTCAGAGCTCTCACGAACATTCTTACGCAGAGTTTCACGGGTCTCTGCAGAGGCGTTCTTCTCCTCCGCGAGGGCGTTCAGCGCCTCAAAAACCCCAAGTTCGACGTTCTTCTCGTCAGACATTAATCTTCTTTCGTTACACCCTGCTCCGCACCGCAAGGATTTTAACAGCGCGCATACAGCGCAAAGCCTAGTTGCTGCCACCGCGGCTCAAGCCTCACCCTACGGTGCGCGTTCTTCGCGGGCACTATCTCATTCAGTGCTTCTGCCGTAGGGGGCGAGCGGGCGGAACGCAGAGCGCGCCGCGACGGTCACAGCCACCTCGCTCTCGAGCACGGCACGCTCACACCCTTCCTGGGTGCTCTGCCGGTCTTCGGGTTTCTTCGCCGAGGCGGGCGGCCCGCGCGGTGCGACAGTTATGCTCCGCGGCTTATAGCCGGCGCTCTTCGGGTACTCTCCCTCGATGCGTTGGTGGGGATCTTTATGCGCGTGCGGGGCGCACAAGACACCGTGTTCCATTATACCCGGTAGAGGGTACCTCTAAGCCACCCCGCCCATCCTATCTGGGCTTCACCTCCCGGCAGGATGCACGGGCACAATACCGCGGGCACTCTGCGGCGGACGCATTGCGGGTACAGCAAAGCCGGGCGTGCCACTACGCACCACCCGGCTTCAAAAACTTTCACAGAGGAGGGGCTAGTCCAGACCCAGCTCCGCATCGCGCGCCTCACGAGCCTGCTGAGCAAGCTTCGGGTCGGTCGGCAGGTACTCCGGACCGGAACCGGTCGCAAACGGAACGCCCAGAATGAAAACAAACGGAGAAACCACCAGCAGAATCACCCACAGCAGCGAGAAGTGACCGGCGGTCAGCAACAGCAGGGCAGTCAGAAAAATAACGGCAGCAGCGCCCATTGCGGCAATTCCGGCAGTCTTCACGGGTCTCCTCGAAGGGGTATCAAGAATCTAGTGTCCAGCAGAACGGCAGGCAGTCAACGCCGCAGGCAAAACCCGCGGACGGCTCCAGCTGACGCCGCTCAAGAATATACCTGACCATTATACGCACCCGCGCCGCCTCCCCGCTGACTGCCACCGGCAAAGTTACCGGCGCCTCCCCCGCTACCCGGCGCCCCAGCCTGGCGTATTCAGCCCGGCATATTCTGCGCAGCCTCACCCGCCCGCAGACGCAACAACGCCCCGGCACCAACAAGTACCGGGGCGTTGCACGTTCGGGGCATCGACCCTCAAACCAAGCTCAGAGATGAACGCTTAGCGCATCATATTCACAATGACCTCAAAGAAGCGGATCACAATAATGCCGAAAATCAGGATCAGCCACAGGCTAATCGCAAACCACGACCAGCCACGAGCGCTCTCACGCATCGACTGCGACGCCGGAATAACACCCGCCGAAATATTGCGGACCGTGGTCTTCACAAACAGGGTGATGGTCATAACCCACACGATCATGCAGAACAGGCACAGAGCGTTAATCTGGAACGTCGTCTGGTACCACAGCCACATGATGAACGCGGTTGCCGCAGCCAGACCAATGTTCATGCAGACCCAGAACCACTTCTTGAACTGTGCACCCGCCATGATCGCGGCACCGATAGTCACCACAATCGAGAAGCCCACCAGACCAATGAACGGGTTCGGGAAGCCGAAAGCTTCCGCCTGCGGGGTGCGCATCACCGTGCCGCAGCTGAGCAGGGCGTTGATATCGCAGACCGTGGAGTGGCCGGCATCAATGTAAATCTGCAGGCGCTCGTACACCAGAATCGCTGAAGAAATGAGTGCGATTAGGCCGGCGCCAACCAACCAGAATCCGAGCTGTCGGTCTGAGTAGCTGCCCGGGGTTCCCGCGTGCCCGTGCTGCGCTTCTTTTTCAGCGCGGGTGGGCTCGGTAGTACTCGATGCGGCGGTACTCATACGACTCCTTTAGATAGTGTTTTACGGTGGTACTTACCGGCGCGGCATAGCCAGCACCCCGGAAGCGGTACCTCATTTATCCTAGCTTCTTACACCACCATATGGCACACCATCAGCCTAAATGTTCTGTTTTATGACGCACTATTTTACGCAGATGGGCGCGCTTTCGGGGCGTTTTCGTGGCGCTCTCGGGGCGCCTTCGGGGCACGTTCGTGGCGCTTTCGGGGCCTCTTCAGCACGCAAAACCCCCGGGAGGCGCCCGCAACTCAGCGGCGGGCGGAACCTTCCGGGGGTTTCATCAAGGGTATTACTTAGGGCAGCGGGTGGGTGTACGACTCGTCAAAGAACAGCTGCTCCAGCTCCACCGCGCGGCTAAAGAACTCGCGGGCGCGCTGCGCATCCGACGGGCCCACACGGTCCAGTTCGCGGCGCAGGAAATCAACCAGTTCACGGAACTCCGGGTAGTCGTGCAGGGTGATCCACTCGTGGTGCACAAAAGAATCGGGGCGCTTGGCGGGAGCCTTGGACGCCCAATCCAGATACAGGCCCTCGCACACCACCAGCACCGACAGGATTGCCGCGTAGCTACCGCTTGCCGCCGCATCCAGGAAGAGGCGCTTGAAGCCGGTGGTCGCCTCCGTATCGGGCATGGATTCACGCTGATGCTCGGTCACGCCCAGAGTCTCAAAGCAGCGCAGGAAGTAAGTGTTCTCGTCACCGGCGATTTCACCCGCGAACTTGGAGAGGCGCAGGCGGCCCGCGAGAGTATCGGCGTTAGTGATCGCGCCACCAATCAGGGCGAGGAAGGTATCGAGGAAGCGGTAGTCCTGCACCAGGTACCCCGCCATGACCTGCGGGGCAATCGAGCCGTCAAAAAGCTCAGCAACAAAACGGTGATTCGTGGCGGAAAGCCAGGTGGCGAGGTTCTCCTGGCGTAGGGACTCGGTGAACGAATCGGTGCCGATCAAATCGGTGAAGGGTGCGGGCATGATGGGTGCCTTTCACTATGTGGCATACCGTCGCTGGTATGCGTATGTGTGCGGGTGTGTTGGTGCGGCCTCAGACAGTGGGGCCGGCGCCTCAGCGAATATAGCACCGGGACGCGACGGCGTGCCCGGTTTTGTACCCCAATGCCCGAAAATTTTCGTTTTTTTCGATTTTTGGGTGGGTTTGGATGGATGAAAGCGGATGATGCCGGTTAACCTCGCGCAATTGGGGTTAGGTGAGAGCCCATGGGAACACGTGAGAGCGCATGTGTTCGAGTGGGAGCATGAGGGTAGCGCATGCGGGCAGAATCGAAAAAGACAGAGGCGCAAAAAGCGAAGGCACAAAAAGCGGGGCGCCACTCCCCCAGCCGGCAAAACCAACTAGGGGGCGGCGCCCCGCCTCATATCTGCAACCTCAACAGGTCGCCTTAGTGATCCGCGTCGTCCTCGGAATCACCATCACCAAAGAAATCATCGGTGTACGAGTCACCCAGCGGCAGGCCCAGCGAATCCTCCAGCGAAGAACCCGCCGCAGACTCGCCGCCCAGCTCAGCCATGATGCCGTCCAGCAGCTCATCCGGCTCAGCGGAGGCAGCCGCAGCCGCCGCGGCAGCCAGAGTCGAAGCCGACGCCGCACCCGCAGAACCCGCATAGGCACCCTCGGTGGGCAGCTCATCCGGCAGCTCCTCAGCCTCAGCGCCGGGGGTCTTCGCCTCCTCATGCGCCGCCAGCAGGGTACGCGCCTCACCAATGACCGTAATCGAACCGGTAATCAGTACTCCCGCCGACTCCTGCTCAAAGAGGGCGTTCTCCATGGCGGTGGCAATCGCCTCGTCCAGGTGCTCAAACACCTCGATCGAGTCTTCGTCCAGGCCCGCATCCAGCGCCAGCTCATGCAGACGCTCCGGCGCAATCGCACGCGGCGAATCCGACGCCGCCAAGTACAGGCGGAACGTGCCGTCCGAAGCGTCCACGTACTCTTCGCGCATGGTCTCAAACATGCCCAGGGCATCCTTCTCGCCCAGGATGCCGACCACAGCGTGCAGGTGCGACAGCTTGAACGCCTCAGTCAGCGCAGCCGCGGACGCGCGCACACCGTGCGGGTTATGGCCCGCGTCCAGGATGGTCAGCGGCTCGGTGCGCACAACCTCCAGACGGCCCGGCGAGCGCACCGTCTCAAACGCGGTACGCACCACGTCCTCGGGCAGCTGACGCTGGCCACCGAAGAACGCCTCCACGGCGGCGAGAGCCACCACGGCGTTCTGCGCCTGATGCGCACCGTGCAGGGACAGCGGCACATCCGGGTACTCGCCCGCCAGGCCGCGCAGGGTCAGCAGCTGACCGCCGACCGCAAGCTCACGGGAGACCACGCCGAACTCCACGCCCTCGAAGGCGAAGGATGCTTCCTTCTCGCGGGCGGAGGCGAGCAGCACGTCCGCCGCTTCCGGGTCCTGTACGGCAGAAATCAGGAAGCCGCCGGGCTTGATAATGCCGGACTTTTCGGTCGCAATCTCGGCGAGGGTATCGCCGAGCATATCGGTGTGGTCCAGACCGATTGGGGTGACCACGGAAACCACGCCGTCGGCAACGTTCGTGGAGTCCCAGGTGCCGCCGATACCGACCTCCAGCACCACCACATCCACCGGCTCGTCCGCAAAAATCGCGAAGGCGAGCACGGTAACGGACTCGAAGAAGGTCAGGGCGGGCTCGCCGCGGGAGGTCATCTCCGCGTCCACAATCTGCAGGTAGGGGGCGATTTCCTCCCAAATACGCACGAAGGTGGCATCGGGTACGGGTGCGCCGTTAATGCAGATACGCTCGGTGACGCTTTCGAGGTGCGGGCTGGTAAAGCGGCCCACGCGCAGGTCGTGGCCGAGCAGCAGCGCCTCAATCATGCGGGCGGTGCTGGTCTTGCCGTTCGTGCCGGTGATGTGGATGACCGGCGCGGCACGGTGCACGTCGCCGAGGATTTCGACGGCGCGCGCTACGGCATCCAGACGCGGTGCCATCTTGTTTTCGGGTGCTCGCGCCAGCAGTTCACCGTAGACCCGCTCCACGCCCTCGGGGTCGGGAATTGCGGGGTAATTCTTCTCGCTCATTGTTCTCCTCACTGGGATAGCCGGTCGGTGCCGGCAGGGGCCCACCGTGCGGCAGGATAACCGTGCGGCGGGATAGACGACGGGCCGCCCCGCCCGGTCAAGGGGGCGGGACGGCCGTACGATTCAGGCGTTTTATGCCTTGGCTACGCTAATGCTCAGCTCGGCTGCTTCGCTCAGCTGCAGGGACACGGCGAGGGTTTCGCCGGTCACCAGTGCTTCGTTGGCGCGCAGAGCTGCCAGAGTTTCCTCCGGTGCCGCGATGCTCAGGTTGATGCGGTCCGCAACGTTCAGGTCGGCGTCCTTACGTGCCTGCTGAATAGCGCGGATGGTGTCGCGAGCGATACCCTCGGCAACCAGCTCGTCGGTCAGCTCAATGTTGAGGACCAGGAAGCCGCCGGGCAGAACCGCAGCCGCAGTGTGCTCAGCACCCTCAGCGTCAGCGGCAACCACGGTTGCCAGCTCGTATTCGCCCTCTTCCAGAGCCAGGCCGCCGTCCAGAGCTGCCACGCCGACCAGGACGGTACCGTCCTCGGTCACGGTCCAGTCACCGGACTTGGATGCCTTAATAGCAACCTGCACCTGCTTGCCCAGGCGCGGGCCTGCCGCACGTGCGTTGACCTTCAGCTGCTGGGAGATGCCGTAGTCGGCGGGGTCGACGGTGTCGGCGCTGACCAGCTCCACCTGGCGCAGGTTCAGCTCGTCCTCGACGATGTTCGCGAAGTACTCCGCGCCCTTCTCACCGAAAGCGGTACCCAGGGCTGCGAACTGCTCGGGGGCGATTGCCACGGTCATCTTCTGCAGCGGCTGGCGCACGCGGATCTTCTTTTCCTTGCGCAGTGCCGAACCGGCGGAGCAGACCTCACGCACGGTCTGCATGAGAGCCAGCAGGTCGGACTCGTCAGCGAAAGCGGATGCCTCGGGCCAGTCAGCCAGGTGCACGGAGCGTTCACCGGTGAGGCCGCGGTAGATTTCCTCGCTGCTGAGCGGCAGCAGGGACGCGGCGACCTTCGACACGGTCACCAGTGCGGTGTAGAGGGTGTCGAATGCGTCGGTGTCTTCGTTGAAGAAGCGCTCGCGGGAGCGGCGCACGTACCAGTTGGTCAGTGCGTCGGCGTACTGGCGCAGGGATTCGCAGGCGTTCCAAATGTCGTAGGAGTCCATCGCTGCGGTGACCTGCTCGATGAGTTCACGGGTCTTGCCGAGGATGAAACGGTCCATCACGTGCTGCGAGTCGTACTTGAGCTTTGCGCTGTAGCCTTCGCCGTTGTTGGCGGCGTTAGCGTACAGGGCGAAGAAGTGGTAGACGTTCCACAGCGGCAGCATGACCTGGCGAACACCCTCGCGGATGCCCTGCTCGGTCACGATCAGGTTGCCGCCGCGCAGGATCGGGGAGGACATCAGGAACCAGCGCATTGCGTCGGAGCCGTCGCGGTCGAGGACCTCGGAGACGTCCGGGTAGTTGCGCAGGGACTTGGACATCTTCTGGCCGTCCGAGCCGAGCACAATACCGTGGCTGATGACGTTCTTGAACGCGGGGCGATCGAAGAGCGCGGTCGCCAACACGTGCAGCACGTAGAACCAGCCGCGGGTCTGACCGATGTACTCGACGATGAAGTCTGCCGGGTAGTGGTTCTCGAACCATTCCTGGTTCTCGAAGGGGTAGTGCACCTGTGCGTAGGGCATGGAGCCGGAGTCGAACCAGACGTCGAGCACGTCTTCCACGCGGCGCATGGTGGACTTGCCGGTCGGGTCGTCCGGGTTCGGGCGGGTCAGCTCGTCGATGTACGGGCGGTGCAGATCGGGTTCGCCGTCCTTGTTCAGGGGCAGGCGGCCGAAGTCTGCCTTGAGCTCTTCGAGGGAGCCGTACACGTCCATGCGCGGGTAGTTCGGGTCATCCGAAACCCACACGGGAATCGGGGAGCCCCAGAAGCGGTTACGGGAGATGGACCAGTCGCGTGCGTTTTCAACCCACTTGCCGAACTGGCCGTACTTCACGTTTTCGGGGATCCAGTTGATCTGCTTGTTCAGCTCGTACATGCGGTCCTTGAAGTCGGTGACCTTCACGTACCAGGAGGTGATTGCACGGTAGATGAGCGGGGTGCGGCAGCGCCAGCAGTGCGGGTAGGAGTGCACGTAGGACTTCTCGCGGATCAGCACGTCATCTGCCTTGAGGGCGTTGATGATGGTGCGGTTCGCGTCGAATGCCTGCACGCCTGCAATCTCAGCCAGGGCGGTGGAGCCGGAGGCAGTGGGCTCGGCGAAGAGGTTCAGGAACTTTGCGCCTTCGTCGAGGGAGAGGATCACGGGGATGCCGTAACCTTCACAGACCTTCTGGTCGTCTTCACCGTAGGCGGGTGCCTGGTGGACGATGCCGGTACCGTCACCGGTGGTGACGTAGTCGGCGACGAGGATCTGCCAGGAGGTTTCGGTGCCCCACTTTTCGGTGTCTGCGAAGTAATCCCAGAGCGGGGTGTAGCGCACGTGCTCGAGCTGGGAGCCGGTGTAGCGTGCGGTGACGGCTGCAGCTGCGTCCTGTTCGGGCTGGTCGCCTTCGTAGCCGAGGTCCTTAGCGTAGGAGCCGAGCAGCTCGGAGGCAATCAGGAAGGAGCGGCCCTCGAACTTGCCTGCGCCGGGTACGACGGAGTATTCAATCTCGGGTCCAACGGCGAGCGCCTGGTTGGTGGGCAGAGTCCAGGGGGTGGTGGTCCATGCGAGTGCTTCGACGCCGTCGAGTTCTGCGGCAACCTTCTCGTCAGCACCGAGGGCGGTGTCTGCGGTGAGGCGAAATGCGACGGTGACGGTCTGGTCCTGGCGGTCCTTGTACACGTCGTCGTCCATGCGCAGCTCGTGGTTGGAGAGAGGGGTCTCGTCCTTCCAGCAGTAGGGCAGCACGCGGAAGCCCTGGTAGGTCAGGCCCTTATCGTAGAGGCGCTTGAACGCCCAGATGACGGACTCCATGTACTCGACGTTCAGGGTCTTGTAGTCGTTTTCGAAGTCGACCCAGCGTGCCTGGCGGGTGACGTACTTTTCCCACTCGTTGGTGTACTTGAGCACGGATGCGCGGGCAGCGTCGTTGAAGTTGTCGATGCCCATTTCGAGGATTTCGCGCTTGTCGGTCATGCCGAGCTGCTTCATGGCCTCGAGTTCTGCGGGCAGGCCGTGGGTGTCCCAGCCGAAACGGCGTTCTACCTTGTGGCCGCGCTGAGTCTGGTAGCGTGCGACGAGGTCCTTGGCGTAGCCGGTGAGCAGGTGGCCGTAGTGGGGCAGGCCGTTAGCGAAGGGAGGGCCGTCGTAGAAGACGAATTCGTTTTCGCCGTTTTCGCCTGCGGGGCGGTTCTCGACGGATGCGGCGAAGGTGTTGTCCTTCTTCCAGTAGTCGAGGACTGCTTCTTCAAGTGCGGGGAACTTAGGCGATGCGGTGACGCCGCTTCCTGCGGCTTCGAAGGCGCTCGCCTTGGGGTATACATGGGACATGTGTTTGTGCGCCCTTATCTGTTGTTCTCAACGCTGAGAGGCGGGGCGACAGGGTACGTAGCACTCGTCGTCCGCACCGTTTCAGCGGGTGAGGGTTGACATGACGGGTGCAAGGACGCCTGGGCATCGCTGACTGATCCGGGCTGTGCCGGGGGCAGGATGCGGCGCGGTACCACCTTGCTTACTGATTTAACAGCTCAACGCACCGAACCCTCCCGGGGCTACGGGGTGCCGCGGCGTATGTCCGCGATACCTAGCCACCGGAAGAGCGGCGCGTTGGGCGGGTATCAGTCGCTTATTACAGCTATATCGGGCTTAACCGTCCGGTTCTACTGGGACTACATCTCTTCCGCTAAGACACCCTCGCCGCAGCGATTGGCGGGTGTCCGCAGGTGCGGTCCGTTCTTCCGAATTGCTCGCCGGTGATGGCCGGGTCGTTGCAAACACTAATAGTTTATGTGGCTTTTGTGTCTGTATGCAACCCCGCGAGGTGTGGGTTTGAACAGCACTTTTCTGATGCGCCAATGCTGGAGGCGTAAAACAGAATGGTTCTTCGTTCGGCGATATTTAGAGCGAGTAGGGGGCTTAAGGGGTCTTGCCTCACCCCGCACTCGGGCGTGTTTAAGGATGTATGTTTTTACATTCTTCAAGTGTTGCTTTAAGTGGGTTTCAATTTTTTTGGGGGAACCTGCGGGATTACCCCCAGTGCAACCACAAGATATGGGGTGAACACCGATGTCATTCCACTAGATATTCACCCCTGCAAGTTTTCTTCCCCTCGGCATCCCGTGTGGGAACCGGTTTTTCTGGATTTTCTAGCAATGCATAGTGGGTGAATAGAGTGCATATTTGGGGCTTGTTGAGCGGTTTTTCCCTTATTGAATCGGGTATTTCTTTTGAAGTATTGAAGGCTTCCTCGCGGGCAGAAGGCTGAATCAACCACCTTCACCTCCCCCACCTTTTGGGAGCGCTGAGGTGTGACTCTTTCATTTTTCAAGCCATAAATATGACTGAAATCACTTAATTTGGCATGTGCGTGCACCCTTCACTGGGCGCCCTTCTCCATCACATAGCTCCCCGTCAATAGGATATGGTCGCAATACTTTACAGTGATTGATATCTTGAGCACCCTATAGACTCCCAGGGATTACTAAGGTGCTTTTTCGTGCATTTTGACCTCAAAATAGTCTAAAATGAATCGTGCAACACATCAATGATGATTCGACAGCATCCACCCTCTCACCGGGGTGTAAACGCAGCAGTCTCAGAACAGCTGTCTCAACGATGAGTTCACCAGTACCCCTCGCCCACGGCGTGAGGTACACCCGAGGTCACTTCCGGAACGGAGTCTGAAACCGCGGCATTTGCCTAAAGTTTTTACCCCTTTCACGACCTCACCTAACACGCCATATAACCACGCGCCCGCCGCCGGGTGCCCCGAGCCCGCCTCGGAAAAGATCAAGGAGTTCACCGATGCTCTCACCCTCTTCGAGCACCCGTTCCGCCGCTTCCCGCCTCCTAAGCCGCCGTACCCTGCTGCTCGGTGGCGCGGTTTCCCTCATGGCTGGTTGCGCCTCCGATATTCGCCCGCTGAGCGAAGAAGCAAAAGCTAAGGTAGGCTCCCCCACCCCTTCCGCGAGCGCTTCGCCCTCTGCATCTAGTTCGGCATCTGCTACCGCTACTTCCTCCGCGAGTGCTTCGGCAAATGCCACAAGCAGCTCGTCCAGCGCGGCACGCGTACCCGTCTCCGAGGATGCGCTGGTCGAGGGCTGGCAGAAGTACCCCGGACCCCTGAAGCTGACCGGCGAGTACATGGGCGAGTACCAGCCGGCAACTGCTTCTTCCCCGGCGAAGAACGTACCCAAGCCCCTCAAGAGCGTTCCGCACCGTGAGGAGCCGACCTTCCAGGGCGCCTACGAGACGTTGCGTGCCTACTACAGCGCCCAGATCGCCGCACTCAAGGACGGTCGCTACGCGGATCAGGCGATTGAGCTGACCTACCCGGCTGATAAGAGCGCCATTGATGAGGTCAAGGCGGTCAAGGAACTGTACGAGAAGAACGGCTGGTACATGGAGTTCACATGCAGCATTTCCATGCGGAATACCGAACCGGACAGTGCAGTGAAGGACGGTGACGGCTACGTAGAAATCTTGGTGGACTCCCAGTATTCTGCCACCGCCATCCATCAGCCGGATGGCACCGAACGCAAGGTTCCGGCGATTACTCAGGTATCCGTTTCGCACATCATGCTCTACACCGAGGGTAAGTGGTGGCGCATTAGTACCGGCTATCTGGACGAGCGTTTTGCTGGAGGCAAGGGCTCTTCCGGCTCTTCTGGCTCCGGTTCTTCTAGTTCTGGAGGTTCCGGCTCTGCCGGTTCTAGCGGTTCTTCATCCTCGGGTCGCGGCTCCACTAAGGTCTAGCACCGCAGGGGCCTACCACCCCTTCCCCGGTCTTATCTCCGGTTGAGAGTAGCCCCGTCTTATCAGTCCAATAGCCCATAACCCAAAGTCGTTGAGGCACAATCACCCCTGCACCTCACCGACTTTGGGTTATTGTGCCTTAAAGACAACGTCCAGGGTTTTTTGACGAAGTTTTAAAACCTGTCTTCTATAGTGGGAAGTGGATACTTCATACCGCCGCAGTTCACGCTCCGGCACGCTCGTATCCCGGTACCCCCTTGGTACCGCGCACCATACAAAAACGATGAGGCGGATCCTTTCGTACGCATCACAGCGTTGTGAAGCGAGCTACCTCGATCAACCACTTTTCAGGAGATACCATGTCCTTCCGGCCGAGTGCACACGCCAGCCTCTCTGCTAACGACCGAAACGGATTGACCCGCCGCACCGTTCTTTTTGGCGGCCTGACCGCCGGTGCTCTGGCTCTAGCAGGATGCGCTTTCAACAAGGATATTCGCCCCACCGGTACCGGCGATACTTTCTCCGGCTCCCCGAGCGCCTCCGCTTCTCCCTCAGCCTCGGCTTCGCCTTCTGAGTCTGCCTCGGCTTCGGCATCCGCTTCGTCGTCATCTTCGTCCTCGGCAAGCCGCAACAACGCGAAGATTATTCCGTCCGACGAGTTCTTGAAGGACTATAAGAAGTACATTGGCGACGTCAAGTACGAGTACAAGCCCGCCATTGCGCACTATGTTGAGCCGACCGACACCTCCCCCGCAAAGAACGTTCCGATCCCGGTCATTGATACGGTGGCTCAGCGTACCGTCAGCCTCGAAGGCGCTTACAAGACCCTGGCTGCTTACCAGAGCGCGTACATTGCCGCGATGTACAACGGCGACCTGCAGTACCTCAAGGGTCTGGTCCACGGCGCTGACAGCGGCCTGGTCAACAACCTGAAGGCTATTGCTAAGCTCTACGCCGCGGGCGGTTGGACTAAGGACTACGAGAGCAAGCTGAGCATCCGTGACGATAAGGACGGGAAGGCTCTTGCCTCTACCGATTTGGCTGTTGTGGCGTTCCCCTGCCGGGATGTCGTCAAGGAATACACCATCTACCAGAAGGGCACCGGTGAGGTTCAGAAGGCAAGCACCCTGGATGTCGTTATCTACGTGGTGTACGCCGAGGGCAAGTGGCGCGTGACCAGCCGCGAGTACTTCGTATCCCAGTACAGCGACCAATTCCGCAAGGTCTTTGAGGGTCCCTCCGCGTCGGCTTCTGCCAGCAAGTCCAGCGGCTCCAGTGGCTCTAGCTCCGGCAGCGGCAACGACTTCAAGATCTAGGGTCAGAGACTTTAGGTACTGAGGCTCTAGGCACTGAGAGCAACACCCACGACAAAGCGGGGCGGGTATCAACTGATACCCGCCCCGCTTTCGCATGTTTTTGCGCCGCTGTTTTTATGCCAGTGTTTTTGTGCCGCATCGTTTCCCGGCGCGGCAATATGACCCAGTACAGCAATACAACTCGGCACAGCAACACCAGCCGGCACAGCAACAGCCCCGCTCCTCGGCAACTAGGAAAAACCAAGGATGCGGGGCTGCGCAATATTATCTAATGCACCGTGCTATCTAGCGCACCGTCTCTAGGAGGTGGAACGCTCACGCAGACGCTCGTGAACCTCGCTCACAAAGCGGTTCTGATCATCGCGAGCATAATGCACGACCTCACCGATGACGGTAATAGCCGGCGCCTTGACCGATGCGCAATCCGCCTGAGCGTTCTCAAGGGTCGTGACAGTCACGCGCTCCTTCTCAGAGAAACCGTTCTCGATGGTTGCCAGCGGCGTGTCAGCCTCAATCCCACGAGAGAGCAGAGACGCCACCGTATCGGGCAGGGTACGAACGCCCATCAGCAGCACCACGGTGCCTTGGGCGCGCAGGGTCGCCTCAACAGCCGACACTTCGGTCTCCGACAGGCCGGAGTGACCAGAAATGACGGTAAAAATCGAGGACACCTTACGCAGGGTCACCGGAATAGCCGCACGCGCAGGAACCGCAATAGCACTGGTAATGCCGGGGATAACCTCAGCCTCCAGGCCGGCGGCGATGCACGCATCCAGCTCTTCAGCGCCGCGACCGTACACGTACGGGTCGCCGCCCTTCAAACGCACCACGGTCTTACCCGAGAGCGCGTAATCAATCATGAGCTGCTGAATGCGAGACTGCGGAACAGCGTGCTTACCGGGAACCTTGCCCACATCAACGATGAGGGCGTTCGGTGCATACTCGCCGTACTCCTGCGGGGCGAGGTGATCCAGAAGGACCACGTCAGCCTCACTCAAGGCACGTGCCGCACGCAGGGTCAGCAGGTCAGCGGCACCGGGGCCACCGCCCACAATGTAGACCTTGCCGGGGTTCTCGGCGGGCTCGCCGGGCAGAAGAATTCCGCGTTCCGTCACGCTATCGTCCAGGGTGTGCCCGGGCGCCCCGCCCGCGAGTACCTCGTCAATAGTGGCGAACTCGCGGGGCGGGAACGGAGGAATCTTCGGGCACATACTATGCTGCCGGGACCGGGTTGAGGTCACTGGGCTTACCCACGGGAATCTTGGCACCGGTCAGCAGGACGGTGTTGGACTCGCCAGCTTCTGCCGCCGCAATTTCCTCGGGGGTTGCGGGGCGAATCTGCTCGCGCTCCAGCACGTACAGGTGCGAACCCTCGTCGCTGCCGTTGGGCTCGTTGATGAAGGCACGGAAGCGGCGCAGGCGACGCTCGTCCTTCAGGGTTGCTGCCCACTCGTCCTCGTAGGAGTCAACGTGACGCTGCATGTCGCGTTCCAGGTCCTCGCACACGCCCAGGGAGTCCTCAATGAGGACGGACTGCAGGTGTGCCAGACCGTCGCCGTGCTCCTCATCCAGATCCTCGAGCCAGCGAGCGGTACGCTGCAGCTTGTCTGCGGTGCGGATGTAGTACATCAGGTAGCGGTCAATGTAGCGGATGATGTCCTCGCTGGAGGCATCCTTGACGAAGAGGCGACCGTGAGCGGGGTTTGCACCACCGTTACCGCCCAGGTACAGGTTCCAGCCGTTGGTGGTTGCGATCAGACCAACGTCCTTACCCTGTGCCTCGGCACATTCACGGTTACAACCGGAAACGCCGAACTTGAACTTGTGCGGGGAGCGCAGGCCGCGGTAACGGTTCTCCAGCTGGATTGCCATGCCGGTGGAGTCCTGAACACCGAAGCGGCACCAGGTCGAACCCATGCAGGACTTCACGTTACGCAGGGACTTACCGTATGCCTGACCGGACTCGAAGCCGGCATCCACCAGGCGCTCCCAAATGTAGGGCAGCTGCTCCAGGCGAGCGCCGAACATACCGATACGCTGTGCACCGGTAATCTTCACGTACAGGCCGAACTCTTCAGCAACTTCTGCGATGACGCCCAGCTTCTTAGCGGGGATCTCACCTGCGGGAATACGCGGAACGACGGAGTAGGTACCGTTCTTCTGCATGTTTGCCAGTGCACGGTCGTTGGTCTCCTGAATACCACCGCGGCCTGCATCCAGGACGTAGGAGTTGCGGAAGGAGGAGAGGATCGACGCAACGGTCGGCTTACAGATTGCACAGCCGTCGCCGCCGCGACCGAAGCGTGCCAGCACGGAGTCGAAGTCGTCCAGGTTGGTCAGGCGCACAGCCTCAGCCAGCTCTGCA
Source organism: Rothia mucilaginosa (assembly GCF_001548235.1). NCBI lineage: Bacteria > Bacillati > Actinomycetota > Actinomycetes > Micrococcales > Micrococcaceae > Rothia > Rothia mucilaginosa. The sequence goes on along the minus strand of NZ_AP014938.1, from coordinate 1,987,852 downwards.
CGGGAGAAGTCGAAGTGCTCACACAGTGCCTTGGAGACGGTCAGACCCATCTTCTTCATCTGCTGTTCCAGAGTCTTCTGCAGCATCGGCACACAGGAACCACACTGGGTACCCGCGGTGGTGCAGGACTTCAGGGATGCGACATCGTGGTTGCCGTCTACGATTGCCTCACGGACAGCACCGAAGCTGATGTTGTTGCAGGAACACAGGATTGCGTCGTCGGGCAGTTCGGTGTCGGGGATGCCGTCGCCGCCGCCAGCTGCGGTCAGGTAGACGTTCGGCTCAGCGGGCAGTTCGCGACCGAGCAGGGGCTTGAGGGAGTCGAAGGGAGCGGTGTCACCGACGAACACGCCACCGAGCAGGGTCTTTGCGTCGCCGCTGGTCACGATCTTCTGGTACATGCCGCGTGCGGGGTCTGCGAACAGAACCTCGAGGCAGCCCTCGGTGGTGCCGCGGCGGTCACCGAAGCCAGCCACCTGAACGCCGGAGAACTTCAGCTTGGTTGCGATGTCGAACTCTTCAACCTGAGCTTCTTCGTTGTCGTTGAGCAGGTTAGCTGCCACAGCGTCAGCCATAGCGTTTGCCGGTGCGACCAGGCCCCAGGTGCGGCCCAGCACGCAGGCGACCTCACCGATAGCCCAAATGTGCTCGTCGGAGGAGTGGCATGCGTCGTTGACGAGAATACCGCCGCGCTCACCCAGTGCCAGGTCAGCGTCACGTGCCAGTTCGTCGTTGGGGCGAATACCGGCACCGAAGACCACCATGTCGGCGGGCAGGGTGCGGATTTCTGCGTCCTCGGAGGGAGAGTCTGCGATGGAGACGGAGACGACGTTGCCGTCAGCGTCCTTGTTGATGCCGGAGATGTACACGCCGGTCTCAATATCAATGCCGGTTGCCTTGATCTGGGCGTTCACGGCGTAACCGCCGCCCTGGTCAACCTCAACGGAAAGCAGCCAGGGAGCCACGTCCAGGATGGTGGGCTCTGCGCCCAGGTCCTTCAGACCCTCAGCTGCTTCGAGGCCGAGCAGACCGCCACCGACGACGATACCGCGGGGCGCGCGGCCGAGAGTGGACTGCAGGCGCTTGACCTCGGAGACCATGTTCTTCACGTCGTCGATGGTGCGGAAGACGTGTGCGGCGTCCGAGTTAAGAATGGGGATACGAACCGCGCGGGAACCGGTTGCGAAAACCAGCACGTCGTAGGGGTACTCGTTGCCCTCGGTGTCAGTGACGACGCGGCGGGTGCGGTCAAGCTTCTCTGCGTGGCAGTTGTTGACCAGGTTGATGTTCTCTGCATTCCACAGTTCGGGATCGCCGAGGGTCAGGTCCTTCTCGGTGTCCTTGAAAATCTGCTCGATAGCAACGCGGTCGTAGGGGATGTAGGGCTCGTCGTTGAGGACGGTGATGGTGTCCGCTGCGCGACCGGCAGCTTCAGCGCCTTCGTGGTACGCGCGTACAAAACGCCACGCAGCGGGGCCTGCGCCGACAACGAGAATGTTGCGGGGGGTGTGCGACATGGATTTTCCTTCCTAGTTGTAATGCAGGTAGTTCATGGCGCTTATCTACCCTCAGTGTGCGACCGAATCATGCCCGGCGTTGGAACTCCTAGTTTCCGTGCCGTTGGGCTCGTATCTGATGCGTACCGAGTAGTTAGAGCGCCCGCTTCTTTAGAATGCATCTGAAAATTACGAAACATTTTTGTGTGGGATTATGTTGTTTTTTCAGGCAGTCAAAAGGCGTTTTAAACTACGACTTTTATCGTACACGCTAGCGCGGGGTTGACGTATCGAAAATCCGTATTTTTTGGGAAAATTTTCCAAAAAAATCCGCGGAATACCGGGCTGGAATAGGGTATTCTTACCTTATCTAGACTTAATTTAGGTAAGGCTAATCTATAAAATTCAAGGTCATCTTTTAGGGTAAAAATAACCTTTAGCACCCTCCGCGCGCCCCATTTCCAAATGTGGGTTTCATAAGGTAAACTCCAAACAAAGAACACACGAACCGCTATTGTGTCCTGCACCCCGCGCGGCGCAGACCACCACTTCGAAAGGAAACCCCCATGGCTGAGAACTGGGTACGCATCTGCGCCGAATCTGACCTCGAAGAAAACTGGGGTGAAGTCGCCCTGGTCGACGGCTACCAGTACGCCATCTACAAGACCAAGCACGGCATCTTCGCCAGCGACCACCTCGACCCGCACAGCCAGGCACTGGTCCTCGCACGCGGCATCGTCGGCGAGAAGAACGGCAACCCCACCATCACCTCCCCCCTCTACAAGGAGGTCTACGACCTGACCACCGGCGAGTGCCTCTCTGACCCCTCCTACTCCATCAAGGTCTACCCCGTAGAGGTCCGCGACGGCGACGTCTACCTCAAGACCGCCTAAACTCTCAGCCGCCTACGGCTAACAGGCGAAGGCTAACAAACGAAGCAACACAAAAACCTCGGGAACATAACGTCCCGAGGTTTTTGTGTTGCTCTTTCAGAAGCCCCGATGAGGCGGGGTGAACTGCGGACGCGCTAGGCGGCGTCCAGCTGGGCAATAGCCGCATCCATGCGGTCAATAAAGCACTCCGCCACCACGGCAGCAGAAGCGCCACCCTGCGCGTTCACCAGCGGCGCGGCAACCTTCACCGGCACACCGGTCGACTCAGCATCACGGCGCATCTTACCGGCGAAGAAACCCTCCGCCAGCAGGTAGGTCGCAGCGAACTTAGGCTGATGTTCGGCAACCACCTCGTGGAACTTCGGATCAATCGCGGCAATGAAGCCGTGATGCACCGGAACGTGCAACTCCTCAGCCAGCAGCTCGGCGGCACGGCTCATATCCGCGCGACCATCAGGGCGGGAAGAACCGGCAGCACCCTGAACCACAGGGCCGTCGCCGGGAGTCCAGCCAGCTTCCTCCAAGCGAGCGCGGGTCAGCGCGGCAAGGCGCGCATCCGGGCCCAAAGACTCGCCAATGCTGATACGCTCAATACCGCTATTGCGTGCGGCACGGCGCAAATCCACCTGAGTATGGAAGCCGGTCGACAGCAGAATCGGCACAATCACGCAGGGCTCATCATTGGGCAGGGAGGCTGCGGCATCATCAACGCTGGGAGATTCCACATCCACATATGCGGCGTGGACACGGTACTCCACACCGTCATTACGCTGAGCGAGCAGGAACTTAATCTGCTCACGAATCAGCGTGATAGCCTCGCGACCGGCGACCGAGTCGGTGCCGTGCGAGGTTGCGATTACATTCAGAATAGTCATATTTCCATTGTATGAAAGGAACACCCCGCTCCCCCACTCATAAACACGAGTGGCGAAGCGGGGTGTTGCGCGAAGGCTAAATCTTAGCTCTTGCGGCGGCGTGCCACAACCAGTGCGGTACCTGCAGCCAGGGTGATGGCACCGGCTGCTGCGGCGAACATAGCGCCGGATGCGCCGGTCTGAGCCAGCTTCGAGGAGGAGCTACCGGAGGTCGAGGAGCTACCTGCGGAAGAACCACCACCGAGGGAGGAACCACCGTTAGAGGAACCACCGTTAGAGGAACCACCGTTGGAACCGCTCACACCCAAGTTGTCGGAGGTGCCGGAACCAGTATCAGAACCACCGTTGGAGCCGCCCTTGTGGCCGGCAGTGTTCTGGTCGGCGGTGCTGCTCTCAGAAGCGGAAGCACTCGCGGAAGCAGAGGCGCTCGAAGATGCCGATTCGCTCGCCGATGCGCTGCTGGAGCTGCTTGCGGAGCTCGACGCGCTCGCAGAAACACTCGAAGAAGCAGACGCGCTAGCGGACGCCGATGCGGACACGGTCGCCGAGGGGGTCACGGCGGGAACGCTCGGAACCGCGGTCGGGGATGCGCTCACCGATGCGCTCGGGGTTACAGACGCGCTCGGGGTTGCAGAAGGCGCCACGGACGCGGTCGGCAGAGACGGCGAGGTGGGCTCCTCCGAAGGCACTGCGGTGGGTTCTGCGGTCACGCTGGGCTCAGCGGTTGCAGAGGGTGCCACGGTCGGAGCAACAGTCGGCTCAGCGGTCACGGTAGGCTCAGCAGTCGGTTCTGCGGTCGCAGTGGGCTCAGCCGTTACCGAAGGCTCCGCGGTAGGCTCAGCGCTTACAGAAGGCGTCATGGTGGGTTCTGCAGTTGCAGAGGGTGCCACGGTAGGCTCAGCGGTGGGAGCAACGGTCGGCTCAGCAGACTTAGTCGGCTCCGCGGTGGGGGCAACAGTCGGCTCAGCGGTAGGTGCCTCGGTGGGAGCAACGGTCGGTTCAGCAGACTTGGTCGGCTCAGGAGCCGGTGCCGGTGCCGAGTTCACTGCCAGACGGTTCAGCCACAGCTGATCCTCGTAGGTGTTCGGGTTCTCGAAGCTGGTCGGGTAGATAATATCGCCGTTGGGCAGTTCGAGAGCGTTGTAGCCGCCGCTCTTGTCGGTCTTGCGCATCGAGGAGAGCACCACCTCGTTCACCTTGTTCAGGGTGTCATCCATGAACACCAGGCGGGAGCCGGATGCGTCCACCACGACCACGTTACCCGCGCGGGTCAGGAACATGGTGGCAACCTCGGTCTTCTCGAAGCCCTCAAGGGTTGAGGACTCGCGGACCACGCTGAAAGCACCGTTCTCGTACTTGAGGACCTGGACCTTACCGCCGGACCAGTTGTTCCAACGGTAAATGTAGCCCTTGGGGCTGACCAGGGTCGAGGACAGGGTGGTGGTGTAGCCCTCGGGCGAGGAGTTCGGCACCAGGGACACGCCGTTGCTGCTCAGGTGCAGCAGGTGGCCCTTCTGGACCACTTTTTCGCCAGACGCATCGTAGATGGAGGTCGACGGCGCGTACACGAAGCTACCGTCGGGCAGCGGCGCGAGGGTCACGGTGTTGTTGGAGAACGAGTCGCCGTAGTACTCGTCGAGCGAGTAGGCGTTCACAACCTGCGGGTCGATGGAGTCGGGCTTCGGCAGAGCCTGCGAGGTTGCCTTGCCGGATGCGTCAATAATGGTCAGCTTGCCGCCGCCCTGGCCGTCAATGCTGAGGATGCCCCAGGTGTTGTTGGCGGGGTTGTAGCCAATTGCCTTGACGGTGGTGGCACCGAGCTCCGCGTCGGAGTAGATACCGGAGGAGACGAGCTTACCCTCAGCGGTCACGGTGTACAGCTCGGGCTTGTTGCTTTCGCTGCCGATGACGAGCATGCGGTTGCCGTCAGCGTCCACAGCGAAAACGCCCTTGATTGCCTTCAGGACGCCGGTGTCGGTCATCTTCAGGTTGGAGCTGTTCAGCACGGTGTAGGTGGTGTCGCCGCTGAAGCTCGGGGGTGCCACGTGCACGATGTGGTTCTGGCCCAGACGTGCGGTGTTCTGGGGCTGGTTCACGCCCGCGCCGGTGTTGTAGGACTCGGCGACGCTGTAGGCGCTCTTGGTGGTGTTCGCTGCGCTACCGGTGTAGGAGATGCTCAGCGGGTCGAGGCTGGCGCCTTCGTTATAGAAGTCGGAGAAGGCGTGGTTACCGTCGGCGGTCAGGTTCGCGGAGATGCCGCTAATGCTGACCACACCGTCCTTATCGCTCTGCTTGGCGGTGCCGGTGCTCAGGGTAGCCATCTTGACTTCCATGGGGCCCTCGAACTTGCCGCTGGCGTAGTTCTTGGTGCGCACGGTCATGTAGAGGGAGCCGGTGCCGTCAGCGAGGTTCAGTTCCACGCGGGGGTTAGAGAAGGTGAGGTTCAGGGCACAACCGGTTTCGGGATCCTGACCTTCGGCGCAGTGGCCGGTGAACCAGAGGCGGCCGGCAGCCTGCAGGGTGACCTGCTTGCCGTCTTCAGAGACGGTGGTGGAGGTCGGGGTGAAGGTGAACTGCTTTGCGGTTGCGTCCCAGGCTGCGCCGTCGGTCATTTCGCGGGGCATACCGTTATAGGACAGGAAGGAGGCGCGCACGCCCCAACCGAAGGACGCGCCAGCGGTTGCCTGGTCGCCTGCTGCGACGTTCTGTGCGGCAACGTTCTGGGCGGCGATATTAATGTTCTCGGCGAGAACGGGTGCCAGGGGCAGGGCAACAGCGCCAGCGACGGCGAGGGCGCAGGCTCCCTTGGAGAAGCGGGTGCTAGATGTGAAAATCTTCATTGGTGTGTATCCATACTATCGACATTGTTAGGACAGGCTTACTATATCGACAGTATGAGTATTTCTCAAGATACACACCAAGTGAACCGTTTTATGACAAAACACTCCACCGCACACTGACGGGGATACAACTAGCCCACACCAGCACGCCGCCCAAGCACCGGGGGCCACCACTCCCCCAGCCCCTACGCAACTAATCTACGCAACTAATCCTTCTTCGGAGCGTGCACACGCGACACACCCAGGGCGCCAAGAATCAGGCCGCCACCCAAAATTACCAAAATCGGCAGAAGAGGCAAGCTCGTATCCATATTGCGGGTAATCTGCGCCTCCATTGCCTTCACGCCGTTCTGCGGCCCGGGCTCAGTACGAACCTGAGTGGAAGAACCGTTCAGAATCGCGGCGCGGCGAGACTGCGCCGCCGAGCCGATACCCGAAGGCAGATTAGAGTCGGGGGTCGGCACCTGAACAGGCTGCGCCTCCTCAGTGCGGTACCCCAGAGCCGAGGAAGACTCGGTAACAGAACCACCCGAGGGGCGCGGAACAGAAATCGTGGCGTCCTTAGTGCCCGGAGCCATGGCGGTATCAGCCTGAATACCGCGGGTCTTAGACCTAGATCCTGCGGCGGGTGTGCTCGCGCCAGATGCACCTGCAGAATCAGTGGTAATCGTAGGATTCGCAGAAGGTTCCGCAGCCGATTCACTCTCGTTCTTAGAGGAAGAATCAGACGACGAGCCACCATTCTCGACAGATGCCTGAGTCACCGTAAAACGAACCGTATTCAGCTGAAGGTTGCCATCATTGGCGGCGTCAAATGCTGCCACCAGGTACGTCTTGCCAATCTGCAAGGACGCACCGGGCACGCCAATCACAGCCTCGAAAGCACCGGCAGAAATGGATTCCGGACCCACATGCACGATGGCGAGCGCATCACCCACAGTGTTGCCGTTGGAGTCGATTTCCATGACGATCAGGTCGTAACCCTTCTCGTTCTGAGGGAAGTTCGTGGCACGGACCGTGACGGGCTTTGTGTCATCCTGAGAGTTACCCTGCGAGTCCTGAATGGACATGTGCGCCTTACCCTCGCGCTGATTCATCGGGTCATGCATACTGGTGTCTTCGGAGATACCATACTGACCAGAATCTTTGTTCTTCCGGTTGTCTACGGTACGGCGAACCGTGTCACCGCCCGCATCGGTGGGTAACGTATCGGTGGATGAGGTGGCGGTAGTTGAGATGGCGGTGGGCGAAGGCAGGTTTACAGTTTCAGGGGTTGATTGAGGAGTCGCCTCGGCAGTTCCGGCTTCTTCGCGCTCAATGTCGACCGGCGGTTCGGTGGGCTTTGCCTTACCGTTGCGTGGGTCAGCGGCCTCAACCAGGCGGTTGTCCCGCTCGGTCACAAAGAATTCGTAGGAGACGCCGTGCACGGTATCTTCCAGAACAATGACGTACACGACGTTAGAGTCCGTTGCCGGGCTCATCAGCAGGCGGAACTCCCCCTCCTTGGTCCCCTCAGTTAGGGTCGGGCTTTCCAGCACGGAGCCACCGTACTCACCGGAAGGGGTGTAGAAGTTCACGTCAGCCAGAACACTGGAGGCCTCCAGATTTTCAGGGAAGCCCGTCCAACGTAGAAGGTAGCCGCCATCCCTAAGCTGCGCCTTCATGGTGATTGTGGAGGCTGCGCTCTGCGCCTTCTGGTTGTCTTCAGCCTGGTCCGCGTTCAATGCGGAGGGTTTCTGCATAGCAGAGTGCGTCGTGACGGGGGCTTCCGCTGCGACGGAGGGTACAACAAGCCCACACTGAAGCCCCGCAACCAAAATGGTTGCGGTGACAATACGGTGCTTCGCTGAATAAATACTCATGCAATGCGTCTTTTCGTGGTGGAATTGTGCGCACTACTGCTCGTTCTTCACGTGCCGCGGGGAGCCCTTCGGGAGCGTCATGCGCCCGGGCTCGTCGTACCACGCTCCGCGTCGTATTTCAGGTGGTGACGACCTGACAATAGCTCGCATCTATTTATCGGTTATTTCAACCCTATCACGAACCTTAAGGTTTATTCATGCGAGGTAGAGTTTTTTTGAACACCCTGAACATACGAATTACCCCCGCTATCTGCGTCTACAGATAGCGGGGGCGAACATTCCTCATAAAACAAAGAACATCATATACAGAGCCTTCAAAAAGCACTGATGAGGAGCATTAGCCGCCGAGGACTCCCCTACGGTGAGCCATCCACGCGGCACCAACCACCAGCATCAAGCCGGCGCCTCCAAGAACCCAGAAAGCTACACCGTGCTGCGCAACCTCTTCACCAGCAGGAGATGCTGCGGAAGCTACAGCCTTCACGCCATCCTGACGATCAGCATTCGCGTTGGAGTGCACCTGGGTGACGTTCGAGTTCACCGTCGCGGAACGAGTATTAGACTCGGAGTGAACCACGGGAGTGAAACCCTTATTGCCACTACCAGAAGCTGCCGACGCCGCTTTTTCTTCATCCGTCAGAGCATCCATGTTCGCAGCAACAGCGATCGACGCCGGGTCAGACCCCGAGCTGTACGCCGAAATCTGGTTAGTGCGGGTCGGTTCAAAAGCCGAACGCGGACTTATCGTACGTGCCTGAGCCAAAGCCAGAAGGGCCTGACGCTGACGCTCCGCCTTCGCTTCCTTTGCCTTGGACATGGCGCTCACCGCATCCAGAGTGGAGCGGGGTGCACTCGTGGCAGACTGGCCTGAGCCCGACTGGGTTGCATCAGAGCGGGTCGAGACGGAGCTAGTAGCCGAGGAGGAGCTACCCTGAGTAGCGCCGGTCGACTCTGCCGCATTAGTGCTGGGCGTGAGCGATGCGTTGGCATCCTGGCTGGGCATCTCATCCTTCGTCGAGGAGGTTGCGCTACCGGTCGCCTCACCGCTGACTTTGAATCGCACCGAGACAACTTCTTCCGCGTACTCAGTATCGTCCGCACGGACTAGGTAAGCGGTGTACACCGAGCCGGTCTTCAACAGAGAACCGGGCATACCAATCTCTTCCTTGAACGCGCCATTGACGATGCGATTAGAGCTGATGTGCGTAATGGACAGCGCATCGCCCTTGTGGTTGCCACTCATATCGGTTTCAACCACAATCAGGTCGTAGCCAGCCGCGTTTGCGGGCAGGCGCTCTGCACTGATGGTCACCGGCTTGGTTTCCTTATCAGAGCGAACCTCAGCATACGCAACCTTCAGTTCCGAAACGCTCAGGGTCTGAGTATCACGAGAAGAGGTCGATCCGCCGGGGACCTGTTCCAGCTTCTGAGTGTGGGTTTCAAGGTTCGGCTGCTCAGAAGAATCAGAGGGAATCTCTACCTTGACCCTATCCTTGCTACCCTTCTGATCTGCAGCCTGCTGGTTCTTCTGCTCCTCTTCACGGAGCTTCTCCAGCGCCTTCAGCTCATCAATGGTCGGCACATGGTGGGCACTCTCCTTCTTATCCACCTTATCCACCATAACCTCGTCAGAGTCATCTTCAACGGGAATAGTGTGCGGTGCGAGGGAGCCTCCAGAAATCATGAATTCGCCGTAACCCGCGTCGGAGGTCATCAGATCCATGGCACTAATGGAGTAGTAGCCTTCCTGGGGCGTCTGCGGCATCTCAAAGGTGACGAGCATTGTGCCGTCATCAGCGCGCTCGACCTGCAGGGCAGACGGCTCGTAGGTGTCAGATCCGAGCACCGCGCCGGTGGTGCTGTAGTACTGCAACACCAAGTAGACCTTGGATGCGTCACCCACATAGCCACCCTCGTAAAGGGGTGCAAGCTTCAGGGTCGCTTTGCCATCCTTAATGGACTGCACGCGAATTTCGATGGTATCGACCTCAATTTCAAGGTCTTCATAAGGGCAACTCGAATCAAATTCGTTATTAACTAGAGCCGCCAGACAATCATTCACATTAATTGCTTCAGCCTCGGTTGCGGAGGCGCCAGGAAGCACAAAAGCGCTTGCGCCTAGAGCGGCAGCAAGCGAAAGAGCATGAATGCGTTTCGGAAGTCGAGTGATAGTCATGTGTGCCATTTCAATCGATGTAGACGCAAAGCGTGGACTAGGGAAGGCTCACCACAAGCCGGTGTTTCTATCCAGGTATTTGCGCACCAGTACGTCGGTTATATCCCAGCCTAACATAGATATTGCACTAAATGTTGCATTGCATTCATGTGCTAAAACTTTATGCCGCAACAATTGCCGAAATAAAAGGGAATTAAATACTTTACTGAGATATAAATAACGCAAAATTCGAATGCCATAAATATTCCCACAAGTGCACGAAAAAGAGATTTTTTACACCGCCCCAAGGCACAACAGGCCAAAGCGCAACAGACCACCACACAACAGGGTCGACATCCAGGTACACAGACAACCAGGCACGCAGAAGGCGCCCCACCGAACACGCACCCCATCAGCACGCACCCGGCAGAGCGCCTCCCACTCAACGACTCCCCCACAGAGAGTCACACACGCCTCACGCGCGAAGATCCAGAAGCTGGAACTACTCAAGCAGGGCTACTCAGCTCCCAGCTCCTCAGCGCCCTCAAGGCGACGACGATACACATTAACCGCCACAGCAGTACCCACAAAGGCAACCGACCCCAGCAGGGCAATACTCAGCGGCAAGGTACCCTCCGGCAGAGGGCCGTTATCCTGGGCGCTCGCCTCCAGCTTCGAACCGGAAGAATCACCGCGCGACTTCGAGCTACGCGTATAGAAGCTACCCGAACCCGCAGCACCCGCATTCTCCTGCGGCGAAGAAACAGTCACCGTCTCCCCCTCAAGAGGCTGGTAACCCAACAGGTTCACCACGGTACGACCGGGCAGCATCACCGCATAACCAGACATCACCAGCGTCGAAGGAACCACCGCAGTCTCAGCCACAGAACTACGAGCCTGCGCGGTAATCGCACGCGCAGACTGCTGCGCCTGCATAATATAGCCCAGAGCGCCATCCGCCGACGGAATCTTAGCGACAGAATCAGTCACCAAACCCTGAGCGTCTGCAGAGGCATCTGAAGAGCCCGCAGGGCTCACATAGCCCGAAGGAGCCGAAGGGCTCACCCGCTGATTCGCCTCAGAAATCACCGGGGCCAGCGGGCGAACAACAGTATTCGTATGCCTCGGAGCCGGATCAACAGGAACAGCACGCTGAATCACGCTCACACCAAAAGTGCTGGTCGCCATGAGCTTCAGCTCCTCAGTGGAGTCACCACCCACCACAACCACACGGTAGCGCTTACCCGCATTCAAAGAAGTGCCGGGAACCTTCAAATCAGCAGAGAAAGAAGCATCAGCCACCTGCTGAGGGCTCACATGCGTGGTCGCCAGCGGCGAACCCACGGCACCACCGTCGGCAGGCATTTCAAAGACCATCACGTCATAACCCAAGCCGCTCTCCGCCACGTTCTTAGCGCGCACGCTAATCGGCTGCACCTCATCCGAACCGCGCAGTTCTGCGGTAGAAATTTCCAGGGTCGCCTCGCGGGTCTCCGCGGGAGCCTGATCAGAGCGGGAGTGCACCAGCAGGCGGTCCTCGGTCACCTCAGCAGGCGCCGCATCATCAGCAGAAGAGCTCGCCGAGGCAGAAGCACTGGCAGACGCGCTCGCGGATGCACTCGCCGACGCATTCGCCGAGGCGCTAGCAGATGCACTCGCGGAAGGACGTGCCGAAGCGCTCTGCGAAGCAGACGGCGCCTCAGAAGGTGCCGGGGCAACCGTCGGGCGCGGGCTATCCTTCGCGGCACTCGGGGATGCGCTGGGGCTCAGGGACACCTCGGGGGCGGGGTTCGCCTCCACGCGGTTAGCGCGGGGAACACCGGGGGTGTCGGGGAAGAAAATGTTCTGGCGGCTAGCCATAATCTCATCGGCTGTTACACCATGCTCAGGCATAAACTCAACGGAGACAGTCTCGCCGTTGCTTAGATTCTCAATTTCGACCATGTACGGCTGCTCAACATTGAGGCGCTGGTGAATGCTCAGCTCCATGTTGCCTTCTTCATTCTTTGAGGCAGTCAGCTGAGCATCAGGTACGGTCATAGTGGCGACAATGCCATCCTCAACGGAGATGGCAGACAGGCGAACCTTCACCTGATCCAGGGAAGTTACACCGCTGACCTGCAGGAGAGTGTAGTCGCTAGTCTGAGCCAGCAGATCCAAGGTGATGCTGTGCTGAACGACGTCGGCGGCAACAGTAATGGGAAGTTCAGGCTTCGGAGACAGCTGAGTCTGCGCATAAGCGGCAGATGCGAAGGTAGCGGGGGCCAGAGTTGCAGGCGCGACGGAGCCGCCCAAACCGAGGGCGGCAGACGCTACTAGCGCCGCGCCGCGGCAGGAACGCTGCGTGGAAAACATGGTCACCTATTTTCGTGAGTGAGTGTGATGAATCGTTGTGTGACTCCTGCGCCCAAAGGTCGGAAGTAGGCGCAGAATAACGGTTCTCTGATATCGGTGACCGGGAGGCGCTTCACAGCGACTCCTACCCCGGGTGAACGGGGTGGTAAGAGTGATAGTACCGTCTATGACAGCACTCTAAATTATAGGTATAACCTTAGAAAAAGTTAAAGATGTAGGGATGCCCGAATCTTGCATTTCGGACATCCCTACATCTATGTGCATGTTTTGCCTAGTGGGGCAATAATTGACCTGTTTTAGCGGCGAGAACTGAGCTGCATCTCACTACGGCGACGGCGGCTCAAACGCATACCGGCAAGCAGTGACAGCGATCCAGCAGCGCTAATGACCAGCATATTGGAGGCGCCGGTAGCCGCCAACTGCTCACGCTTCTGCTGGGCACCAGCGGCAACCTTCTGAGAACCAGAGGCCTGCGCCTTCTGCTCGCCACTCTTCTGCGGTTCAACCTCCTGAGCTTCGACCTTCTGAGCGGACGCATCCTGAGCACCGGTATTCTGAACCGGAACCGAAGTATCATCCTTCTGGTCGGTAGCGCTCTCCCCCGCCTTCTGCTGATCTGCCGCAGGAGCGGTAGCCTCAGCAGGCGCGGTAGCATCAGGCGCATTAACCTCAGGCGCAGAGCTTTCAGACTCCGACGCCTCAGGGGTTGCAGGCACGTTATCCACACTATCGCGCTCAACAGTGAAGCCACCGTTGACCATGCGCACGGTGCCCTGCTCATCCTCCGCCACAGCACTCACACGGTAGGTAGTGCCGGGCTTGAGCTCCGAGCCGGGAATCTGCACCTGGGCAGTAAAAGCACCGGAGGCGTCAATCTCAGAGACATCAGCCGAGGCAATTACGCCATCGCGTGCCACACCGTATTCGTCGACAGCACTAACCATCAGGTGTACCGAGCTGACGCCAGTGAAACCCTCGCCGCGCACGGTCAGAGCCTTCTCGGAGTCGTTTTCGGGAACTACGGTTTCTTCTACGTGCAGGCGGGCGGTCATCACGGGGTTAGAGGTGTTGTTCTGTTCTTCGGTGGTGTCATGGACGCGGTCAAAGACGGTGTTGCGCGGCAGGTCGTAGTGGCGGCGCGGATCATCCTCGGGCAGTACGCGATCGAACTGCTCGACGGGGCTCACGGCAACCGCCTGCTCAGACTGGGCATTCGAGGCAGCCTGACCAGACTCAACCTGTGCAGACTCAGCCTGGGCGCTCTGCTCGGACTGTACATCCTCTTCAGACTGCTTCTTCTCAGACTGTGCCTGCTCCGCCATTGCGCGCTCAGCGGTAGCAACCGGAGCGGAGCCATTCTGTGCATTCCAACCATTCATGAAGGGAACCTCAACTTCCTGGGCGGTATAACCATTAGCCGCAGAGGGCGCGATTTCAACGCTGAGCACATAGCGCAGATCTTCGTGAACAGCCTGCACTTCTTCCAACCTGGACCCGGGCACCTCAATGCCATCCAAGAGGGTGCCGTTCATAACGTCGGCACGTGCGGGAGAGGCAGCGAGCAGGATGCGGTTACCCTGACTATCCAGAGCATAGGCATAGGTCATCACCTCGAAAGCCTGCGCCTCACCCAGACCGGTGACCTTGTAGACGACAAGGTTCTTTTCCTGCGGGATTTCCAACTGACCCGAAAGAATCTGAGCGTTGAGCGGCTCATTCTGAGTGTCTGCAGGCAGCAGCTCCAAGGGTGCAGAGGAGTTGTAGGAGGGATCCTCCGTTGCGTAGCCCTTGCCGGGGTCAACCACTGCGGTCGCGACGACGTACTGCTGGTTGGGGTCGAGGGTGCCTGCGGGCAGGGTCAGCTGGGTGCTGAAGCGACCACCCTCCACGTCGAGTTCGGGTACGAGGGTCATCGCTACGGCGGAGCCGCGAGCCAACGCGTAGAGGGGGTACTGGCGGTATTCGCTCACGTAGACCGCCACGCCGTAACGCTCAACAGGGCCGCCGGTGAAGCCTTCACCACTGACGGTGATGCTCTGGGAGCGTGCGGGGTTAATGACAACGCCCTGCTCTACGTACACCTGCGGGGAATTCTGGGTAGCAACGTTTTCGATGGGGGTTACATCTTCCTCGGAGGGAGGATTATCAGACTCCACCGTGGTCGCTGAAGCCACCCCTCCAGTATTCTGCACCTGCACATCTGCGTGCGCAGCACCAACACCGGTGACGGACAGGACGGAAGCAGCAATAGCGGCTGTTGCACGAGTTTTTGAGTGAGCGGGTTCGGGCATGGAACACACCTTTTCTGTGAGTGTGAACGATACCCTCCGGAGGGTGCCACGGATCGAAGGTGGACAGGTGCCTCTTCGGGATTGAACGCTATAACGTACGGACTAGTCATAACGTTCATGTAATGGTGGAAGTTACCGCGAAGGGAATCGCTCTATTTATCGGTAATTCCACACTAACAATACTTTTGCGTTTATTGCGGTAAATCCGCTTTACCTTCCAAGTGTTTTCCTGTGCAATAACCCACACAGAATATTTTTTACTCTTCGGAACAGCATCAAGAGCATTCAAACTGCATGGACTAGGTAAAATTTCTCAACTCTCCCTTGAGGCTCAAGGTTTTATTGCATGCATATGCAGTTTTAACGGATTTGAGATAAAAATATTCTGCACATTCATGCATTTAATTTATTTCTTTTAAGTGAAAAAATAGCAGGTCACACCGCTTTTCCCGGCGCATTCACTAAAAACGTGCATACCAATAATTGCCCAATAAAAACCTCCGCAGAACCACACCACCGCACCGCCCTGCACCCCAACATGTCTGCACCCCAACACGGAAGGGAACACCCACACCCCTCCCCCAGCCTGCAACACACACTTTGCCGCACACGCCCTCGCTCAGACTCAAAGTAGCCCAGCAGAACAGCTCAGCAAAACCGCTGGCACGCAAATCTACTAGCACGCATAACTACTGACACGCAAAAGTGCCGCCAACACTCTTTCTAGAGTATTGGCGGCACTCGTTTCACTCACCTTGCGGTGAGCATCAGATTTTCAGAGCCTAGCCCATAAGGCTGAGCTATTAGAGGCTGCGGCGGCGCAGGAGCATCAGTGCAGCACCAGCAATCAGAGCTGCGGCGCCAACGCCTGCGATACCTGCAACACCCTCAGCACCGGTGTTAGCCAGCTGCGGCTTCGAAGAAGCCGAAGAAGAGGTCGAAGTCGAGCCCTTGGTGCCGGAGACACCTACAGTGTGGCCGTTGGAGCTAGAGGAGGTGGCAGCGGATGCGTTGCCAACCTTAGCCTTGGGTGCCTGAGAAGAAGGCATACGGGTCTCGGTTACGACAACCGAACCGTCTTCGCGCATTTCAGCGGTGAAGACGCTGGTGGTGCCGTCGCCATTATCGCGAACGGTGGTGTTGTCACCCTCGGTAGCTGCCGGCAGGGTCGGTGCGGGGTTGTTCGCATCGCTCACGGTAGCGGTGGTGACTGCCACCTGGTGTACCAGGCCGTTGGGGTCGCTGGTTGCCACCATTGCGTAAGCGTAACCGGGCTGCAGCAGCTCAGCAAGAACGCTGACCTTGACGCGGAAGGTGCCGTTCACGATTTCAGAAGCGGGAATATCGTGGGTTGCCAGAGCCTCGCCAGTGATGTTGCCGTTTGCATCCAGACGGTAGATTGCGATCTGGACACCGTTAGCGACGGACTCGTGGGTGAAGCCGGAGCCGTTGAAGGTCAGAACGTTGTACTGGTCGTTCGGATCCAGGGAAGCATCCTCGGTGGTGAGGGTTGCATTCTCGGGTGCCGCGGGAGCCTCAGGAGCGGGGGTCTCGGTCTGCTCGGGTGCCGGAGTCTCAGCCTTGGGTGCTTCCGGAGCAGGAGTTTCTTCCTTGGGGGTCTCAGTCTTGGGAGCCTCGGGTGCCGGGGTTACGGGCGCAGGGGTCTCTTCGTTCTTGGGAGCCTCGGGCGAAGTAGACTCGGTGACCTTGAAGGAGGAGATAGCCACGAGCTTCTCGTTGGGCTGACCCTGCGGGTTGCTGACAGCAGCCAGTGCGTAGGATGCGCCAGCAGGCAGCTTGCTTGCCTCAACGGTAATGGAAGCCTTGAAGGTGCCGTCCTGAATCTGCTCTGCGGGTACCACAACGGTAGCGAGAGCCTCACCGGTGATCTGGTTGTCTGCGTCCAGTGCGTAGATGCTGACCTGTACGCCGGGGCTGACCTTCTCACCGTAGAAGCCGGTGCCAACAACGCTCACGGTGTTCAGCTGTGCGTTACCGGGGAAGCGAGCATCCTCGATAACGATGGAGGGGTCAGCCTGCTTTGCCTCGGGTGCCGGAGTGGAGGGGGTGGAGGGCTCGGGGGTTGCAGGAGCGGTGGGGGCAGGAGTCTCAGCCTTGGGAGCCTCGGTTGCCTCAGCCTTAGGAGCTTCGGTCTTCGGAGCCTCGGTAGCCTCAGCCTTAGGTGCTTCAGCCTTGGGAGTCTCTGCCTTAGGTGCTTCAGCCTTGGGAGTCTCTGCCTTAGGTGCTTCAGTTGCCTCTGCCTTAGGAGCTTCGGTCTTCGGTGCCTCAGCCTTAGGAGCCTCGGTTGCCTCAGCCTTAGGTGCTTCAGTTGCCTCTGCCTTAGGAGCTTCGGTCTTCGGAGCCTCAGCCTTGGGGGTCTCTGCCTTGGGAGCCTCGGTTGCCTCAGCCTTGGGAGCTTCGGTCTTCGGAGCCTCAGCCTTGGGGGTCTCGGTTGCGTTGCCGCCAGGCAGGGAAGAAGCCTGGGCGGTTGCCTTCTGATCAACAACCTGCTGCTGCTGATCGGCGGGTGCTTCTGCCGCAAAGGTTGCCGGGATTGCTGCCACGGAACCGGCAGTAAAGGCTGCCGCAGCTGCGATCTTGTAAACGCGACGGGTAGTCTTCGACATTTTTCCTCGATCTCTGAATTATCGGTGGTGAACCTACACGGTGCGCCTCCGTCTTTGAAGGGCGCGCAGATTCACATGCGGGTGTGACTGCTAAAAGGCTAGCACCCGACCCTGAGTCTTCTATCCTCTTAATGCCCACTTTAAGCAACTGTAATGAAATCGTTATAAAACCACCCCTCAAGCTGAGAGTTAATACAGACCAATTGTGGTGTTTTGCGGTCATATGTCGACATATGAGCACCGGCAAACCTACATTTTGATTGCGTTTGAAGAAAATATGATACTTTCCGTGGATAATTTCACCCCAACCATTTCACTATGGTGAACCTTAAAGTCTCACGTACCACTTTATAGTTTCATCAAGTGCTCCTTGATATCTCTCCCCTACCTATTCCCGCCCCGCACGGCACCCCAACCAAAGCTCCACACAAGCCACAGATTTACCGGGCGCGCACACAAAAAGCCTCGCCCGCATCCCAAGAATCTGGAATACGGGCGAGGCACGCATAATAACCCCCGCATCAGCGAGCGCAAGAGCGCAAAGCTTAGCTCTCCTTACGAATCACCTTGAATTGGCTGGGCTGAGCCACCGGGCGAATCGTAATGCGGTCAAGGTTCACGTGGTGCGGAACGTTCAGAGCAAAAGTCACGGTCTGCGCCACATCCTCGGCGGTCAAAGGCTTCTCAACGCCCGCGTAGACGCGCTCGGCAGCCTCTTTGGAACCCAGGCGGTTCAGGGAGAACTCCTCGGTGTGCACCATGCCCGGGCAAATCTCAATCACACGCACATTATGCTCCGCCTCTTCCAGGCGCAGCGCCTCGGTCAGACCGCGAGCGCCAAACTTCGCCGCGTTGTATCCGGCGCCGCCCTCGTAGCCATGTTCCGCTGCGGTGGAGGTCAGGTTCAGAATCGTGCCGTGACCGTTCAGGCGTAGCGCCTCCGCGAAGGCGCGCACCATGTGCAGGATGCCGAGCACATTCATCTGGTACATCTTCAGATAATCATCAGACTTGCCGTCGGCAACCTTATCCACGCCAATAGCGCCGCCGGCAATATTGACCAGGGCGTCAATGGTGCCCTGCTCTTCCAGAATCTGCTCGGCAACGAAGCGCACGGAATGCTCGTCGGTCACGTCACAGGTCACCGGGTGAGCGCCCGTCTCCGCATAGAGGGTGTACAGGCGATCGGTGCGACGCGCCAGAGCGTAGACGGTCCAGCCGGTTGCTACCAGCTGCTGTACGGTGGCACGACCAATACCGCTGGATGCACCGGTCACCACGGCAACTTTGCCGTCGCCAGTATGAGGCAGAAAAGGAGATGCAGGAATGTGGGTGTTCTCAGTCATACTTTAATCCTAGTAGAGCGATGCCCGCGGGTGCTCTGTTCAAGCAAACTCGCGGGCATATATTTTGAAATTTTCGATAGTGCGATAGTGAGAAGTGAGATAGGTGCCGGTACCACAACCGCCCGGCACCCCGTCAGGCCGCTACTTGCGGCGGCGAGGCAGACCCCAGCGGCTCCTACCACCGTCACGGAATCCGAGGCGGTGCTCAAAATACACGGGCGAACTACTACCGGTCTTGATCGTATCCGGAGGGACCGTACCCTCACGCGCCGACATCAAATAAAGAATCGCGGCGCCCGGCATGAACACAATCAGAGGCAGGACGAAACGCATGCGCGCCTCACCGTAACCGCTACACACCGTCAAATGCCAGATGCACAACGCAACCAGCACCAGGTGCAGTATCAGCAGAACAGTTTCAGACGTGCCCAAACCGAAAATACTCAGAGAACTCATGGCAACTCCTCAAAGGTCGTGTACTTTCAGTCTACGCCGCCGCCGCGCCGCTGAGAAGGATTCACCGGCTGTTGATACTGTCACTATTGATACTGTCACTGTTGATACCGCAGATTTTCGCGCCTACACTGCAGATGACCGAGGGCAGTATTTTAGGGGCTCTCCCCCATTGCCGTTTTCCATTGAGTTTGCCGCTGAACTTACCACTGAGTTTTCCGCTGAACCGCCGATTACTCCTCCTATAGGAACCCCCACATGACAGCAACACCACGCCAGCGCATCACCGCACTACACGAGCAGCGCCAAGCGCTCCAGCAGCGGGCACGCAGCATCCGTGCCGCCACCGGAACCCCCTACAGTTCCGAGGTGCACCTACTACTCGGGCAGAGCTACCTGGACCCCGCCAGCTGGCAGGAACTCACCGCCTCCCGCGGGGTACGCGCCGCCGCACGCAGGGCGCAGTTCGCACGCCGGTACCGGCACCTCCTGGCGCGTCTAGAAGCCGCCATCGAGCAGTACGAACAGAACAGCACAGCGCAGAATTCCCCTGGAGCTGAGAGAATGCCGTGAATATGAGAAAATAGCCGTTATGGCTGAAAACATTTTGGGCTCAGACTCGCCCGTACAGATTAACGTTCCCGACCGCCCCGCCCTCGAAGGCCTCGAAGAGAAGCTCTCGCAGCGCTGGGCCGACGAGAAGACCTACGCATTCGACGAGAACACCACTCGCGAACAGGTCTACTCCATTGACACCCCGCCGCCGACCGCATCCGGCTCCCTGCACGTGGGTCACATGTTCTCCTACACTCAGACCGACGTCATTGCACGCTACCAGCGCATGACCGGCAAGAACGTGTTCTACCCCCTCGGCTGGGATGACAACGGCCTGCCCACCGAACGCCGCGTTCAGAACTACTACGGCGTTCTCTGCGACCCCTCCGTGGCAGACAACGACTCCTTCCGCGACCTGATCACCTGGAAGGCAGACGGCACCCCCAAGCCCGACCGCAGCCAAGCAAAGTGGCCGCGCATTTCCCGCAACAACTTCATTGAACTCTGTGAAGAGCTCGCGGTTGAAGACGAGAAGGTCTTCGAAAACCTCTTCACCACCCTGGGTCTGTCCGTTGACTGGTCGCGCACCTACCGCACCATCGACGCACACTCCCGCAAGGTCTCCCAGCTCGCCTTCCTGAAGGACCTGGAAGCAGGCAACGCCTACATGGCTGAAGCACCGACCATGTGGGACGTCACCTTCCGCACCGCAGTGGCACAGGCTGAGCTGGAAGACAAGGAACGCCCCGGCGCGTACCACCGCATCAGCTTCCACCGCCCCAACGGCGAGAAGGTCTGGATTGAGACCACTCGCCCCGAGCTGCTGCCCTCCTGTGTGGCTCTCGTGGCGCACCCGGACGACGAGCGTTACAAGCCTCTGTTCGGCACCACCGTCACCTCCCCGCTGTTCGGCGTTGAGGTTGAGATCAAGGCGCACCCGCTGGCACAGCCCGACAAGGGTGCCGGTATCGCCATGATCTGTACCTTCGGCGACACCACCGACGTCACCTGGTGGCGTGAACTGCAGCTGGACACCCGCGCCCTCATCGGTCGCGACGGCCGTTTCTCCCGCGAAACCCCCGAGTGGATCACCTCCCCCGAGGGCCGCGAGCGCTACGAGCGCATGGCAGGCACCACCGTCTTCACCGCACAGAAGACCGTCGTGGAAATGCTGGTTGAAGCTGGCGAAATGGACGGCGACCCCAAGCCGATTACCCACCCCGTGAAGTTCTACGAGAAGGGCGACAAGCCCCTCGAAATCGTTGCTTCCCGCCAGTGGTACATCCGCAACGGTGGCCGTGACGCTGCACGCCGCGAGAAGCTCATCGAGCGCGGCCGTGAAATGAACTGGTTCCCCTCCTTCATGCGTAGCCGCTACGAGAACTGGGTTGAGGGTCTGAACGGCGACTGGCTGATTTCTCGCCAGCGTTTCTTCGGCGTTCCCTTCCCCGTCTGGTACCCGCTGGACGCTGAGGGTGAGCCGGACTACGAGAACCCGATTCTGCCGACCGAAGAGATGCTGCCGGTTGACCCCGCATCTCAGCCTGCTCCCGGTTACACCGAGGATCAGCGCGGCGTAGCGGGCGGCTTCATCGCTGACCCGGACGTTCTGGACACCTGGGCTACTTCCTCCCTGACCCCGCAGATTGCGACCGGTTGGGGCGTGAACCCGGACCTGCACGCGAAGACCTTCCCCATGGATCTGCGCCCGCAGGGTCACGACATTATCCGCACCTGGCTGTTCTCCACCGCTGTTCGCGCGGAGACCCTGGCTTCCTCCGTGCCGTGGTACAACACCGCGCTCTCCGGCTGGATTCTCGACCCGGACCGCAAGAAGATGTCCAAGTCTAAGGGCAACGTTGTGGTCCCCAACGAGGTTCTGGAGAAGTACGGTTCGGACGCTGTGCGCTACTGGGCTGCTTCCGCTCGCCTGGGTGCTGACACCGCCTACGACGAAGGCCAGATGAAGATTGGCCGCCGCCTTGCCATCAAGTTGCTGAACGCATCCAAGTTCGTGCTGAACCTGGGCGCTACCGAGAAATCCGTCATCACTTCTCAGGCTCAGGGCCGCGTGCTGATCAACGCTCTGGACCGTTCCCTGCTGGCTCGCCTGGCGTACCTGATTGAAGAGGCAACCGCCGCATTTGAGAAGTACGAGTACGCTCGTGCCCTGCAGATTTGCGAGAGCTTCTTCTGGTCCTTCACCGACGACTTCGTTGAGCTGATTAAGGACCGTGCGTACGGTGCTCGCGGCGAGGAGGAGCAGGCTTCTGTTCTGGCCGCTCTGGCAACCACCCTGGATGCTCTGCTGCGCCTGTTCGCGCCCTTCCTGCCGTTCGTGACCGAAGAGATTTGGTCCTGGTGGCGTGCAGGTAGCGTGCACCGCGCCGAGTGGCCGCAGGCACTGCCCATCCTGGAAGGCACCCTGCTGGCTGAGTACTCTGCACAGAACCCGACTGCCGGCATTTCTGCTCAGTGGGTCCTGGCGGACGCTGACCCGGCTCAGATCGAGTCGCTGAAGCAGATCCTGCCGGATGTTGCTGAGGCTCTGGGTGGTCTGCGTAAGGCTAAGAGCGACGCGAAGGTTAAGCAGCGCACCGAGGTTGAGTCCGCAACCATTGCGGCTCCGCAGGCTCAGCTGGATCGCATTGCCGCTGGCTTGGCTGATCTGAAGGCTGCCGGTAACGCTCGTGAGCTGTCTCTGGTGGCGGCCGAGGGCGAGCTGGAGGTTCGCGATGTTGTGCTCGTTGTGGAAGAAGCAGCTGAATAATTTCGCCTAATTTTGAGCGTTCTTCGCTTAAATTTATGACGCTGCCTGAGCGTTGAGGACGGGGTGGTACCGGTTGACGGTACCGCCCCGTTTTCTGTGCCTGTTGTTCGTTGCAGCTCGCCGGGTGTGAGACCCCGGCGGTTGGCCGC